>JAJPJP010000002.1 GCA_021324175.1 Chitinophagia bacterium | reverse complement strand
AGCCGCCTGGAAGTGATGGATGTTGAAACGGGATTGCGCAAAGTCCTGTTCACTTCCGATGAGACTTTTGAAGCGCCCAACTGGCTCAAAGACGGGTCAGCGCTCGTGTTTAACTGGAAGGGATTATTAAACCGTTTTCCCTTTGACACCAGGGTGCCCGTGGTGCTGAACACTGATTTTGCCAAGCATTGCAACAACGATCACATACTCTCTCCCGATAATAAATTCATTGGCATCAGCAATAACGGCACCAAACAAAAAGACGGGGGCGGTTCAGTCATCCATATTGTTTCGCTTGATGGCGGAGTGCCGGTGCAGGTCACCGGGCAGACTCCGTCTTACCTGCATGGCTGGAGTCCCGATGGAAAAACGCTTGCCTTTTGCGGCGAGCGCAATAAAAATTTCGATGTCTATACCATCCCGGTAAAAGGCGGAAAAGAAAAAAGGCTGACCACGGCAGCGGGGTTGGATGACGGCCCGGAATATTCTCCCGACGGGAAATATATTTATTTTAATTCGGTAAGAAGCGGCAGCATGCAGATCTGGCGCATGAAGCCGGATGGCAGCCACCAGGAACAGCTGACCAGCGACGATTACAACAACTGGTTTGCGCATATTTCGCCGGACGGCAGGTGGATGGTATTTATTTCTTTTTCCAGGGACGTGCCGGCAGGCGACCACCCGCCATGCAAAAGAGTGATGATCCGGCTGCTCCCGTCTAACGGAAATGGGCAACCGAAGGCGATCGCGTATTTATACGGCGGACAGGGCACGATCAATGTCCCTTCCTGGTCACCGGACGGAAAACAAATTGCCTTTGTGAGTTATAGTTTCCCGGATGATTACTATGAAAAAAAGTAAAATAATAAATGCAAGAGACCAACTTTTTAGGCCCAGGCTTTTCTCAGGAAACGCAACCAGTTTCCGTGCATCACATTATTCACGTCTTCTTCGGCATACCCGCGGCTTGTCAGGATAGCCGGAATTTTTTGTAAGTCGGCAATTGTTTCCAGGTCGTAGGGAGATTGTTCTTTTCCGAAGGCGCCATCCAGGTCGGAGCCGATGCCGATATGCAAGGCGTTGCCGGCAATCTGGCAGATATGATCAAGATGATCAATGACCCTTTCGATGTGGCAATTCATATTTTGTGGGGTGGATCGTCCGCGCACCCAGCCCGGAACGATCATCCAGGCATCAAAGGCGGCACCGATCACCGCGCCCCGATCGATCAATTCTTTTATCTGTTCATCACTGTATTGACGGTTGTGATCTACCAATGCCCGGCAATTGTTATGACTTGCCCACACCTGCCCGTTAAAATTTTCCAATGCCTGCCAAAAAGCGTCATCACACAAATGCGTTGCGTCCAGAATGATATGCAGCTCCTCCATTTTTTTCAGGAGGTCCAGTCCGTTTTCATCCATTTTCCCGCTGGCATCCGTCCCGTTCGCATATCGTCCGGGTCCGTAATGCGCGGGTCCGATCGCGCGCAGACCATGTTGCCAGGCCCTTTCGACATAATCGATACTCACCAGGGAATCCGCGCCTTCCAGGCTCAGGATATAACCCACTGCTTTTTTTTCATCGTCGCCCTGATTGTGCCAAGCCTGCAAATGGTTTTCCAGCGACGCCAGGTCTTTGACGGCCACCATTTCATTTTCGGCTTCCATCGTTTTATACCAGGCAAGCTGCGCCTGTGTCTGTGCCCATGCCTGCTCCGGCGAATGCCAGCCCGGCAGCGGGTTTCCCGGCGCAACATACCGCGCAATCTGTGTGGCAACCACCAGGCCGATATTTCCTTTTCTCAATTCCGGCAGGCAGACCGTTCCTTTTCCCCTGTCGGGTTTATCGGTTTTATTTTTTTCTCTTTCCCTGATCTCGGTTATGGATGACCGTAAGTCGCGGTTCCATTCCATCGCGTTCATGCTGAGATCCAGGTGTGCGTCTATGGTAAACATGAATTGATCTTGATTTTGAAGTGTATAATGAGGCCTTCTCACGATCTCCAACCCACTGGTATGAGCAATGGCATCCGGTGCTGACCTACAGGAAGCGTGTGTCACTCCTGATCTCTTTTTCTGCCTTTACTTTGTTGTTGAGCCGGTCTATCAATACAAAAACTATTATTGCCATAACATTAATATCAATGATAATCACACCCGGTTGCGCCCCGAAATACAGGATAATTGCAGAGAGTCCCAATTCAAAATCAAATTTGACAGAACCGGTCAGGTGCAGGCTGGCTCCGAAAGAAAGGCCGGAAACATATTGGAATGCATATCCCCCTGCTTCAATTCCCAATATTTGAATTCCCTGGTTGATGAATGAATAGGTCAAAGCTCTTGCTGTCATTTTTGTGCACTGCCACCCGCTAAAAATGGAATAACCGAAAAACAACATCCCGATCAATAAAATAATTAATGAACCGCCCAGTGTAACCGGAGATTTTAAAATTTGCCAGGTCAGTACAATCAAACCCAGGCATCCGCCCACTATCTGATAAAGGCCGAGCTTGACCAAAGCGTTTTTTGATTCTGCTGAAATAAATTTTTCCATGACTGGGATTTCAAAGTTATAGGAAAATTCCCGCAGATGACTTTGGTCAGCACCCGGATCATCGCAGTTTTTTTCCTGCGACTCATTGGCGGAAAACAGGGGCAAATTGATTTGCCGCTAAAAGGTGTCCGGGGCAACGGCGTTGCCATGAAAAAAGGGAACGGCCTTAAAAAAATTATTTGCTCTTCAATAAAATTTTCTTTTTTAGCCAGCGCCTTACCGGTTCATCATACCATTTGAGACAGGCATAGGCGAGTAAAATACTTCCGATGAAAATGAGCACGGCAAAGGGGAGACCCTGCCCGATGGTGGCTTTGTTACCGGCTACCCAGGCGGTGTACAGGTAGATCAGCGGATAATGCGTGATGTAGATCGGGTAGGAGATATCGCCCAGGAATTTGCAGACGCGCGATGAAAATCTACTGGTTAATTGTCCGCTTGCGCCCAAAAAAACGATCAAGGGAAAGATGAAAATGATGGTGAGTGAATCGTAGAGACCATTCATCCACAAATGTTCAGTGCCGCCGATTCTGGGTATCCCCAGCGCAACAACGATTAACAGGCTGCACCAGAAAAACGCATTTTTCAGGTGGGTTAACCTTCCAATTCGGAAAAGCAGCAGCCCCGCAAAAAAAGGATACATCACGCGTGTAAACCCGATGCGCAGCTGCCCGGCGTCTATTGACCAGCCGCCGATGACATCGCCGTTTGCGCTGGTTACAGCGAGATGAATGAGCGCGCATGCTGAAAGAAAAACCAACAGGGAGAGAGCAACTTTTGAAAATTTTCTTACCAACAGACCATACAGGATATTGGCGATGTATTCAAAAAGCAAAGACCAGCCCGGGCCGTTTAACGGATGCATCTCCTGCCAGCCCCGGATATCCATTGACGGGGGTACGGGAATCAGCGTAAAACCGATGAGCATGATCAGCAGCATTTTTCCAACGGGCACCTGGTGTATGGATGGCCAGAGCACAGAATCCTGGAAATAAAAAAGTACCGCCCCGACGATCATCCCCATTACCACCATCGGCTGAAGCCTGATGAGACGAAGTTTGAAAAAGTCGCCAACACCCATTTTGCCCCAGCGGTCATCATAGGCATAGGCCACAACAAAACCCGAAAGGACAAAGAAAAAATCTACGGCGAGATAACCGTGATTGATGATCTGATCCAGATGACTTGTCGAATGCGCTTCAAAAAGATGAAACGCCACGACCATGACGGAGGCAACCCCACGAAGTCCGTCGAGGATCAGGTAGTGCGGTTTGGTGACCAATGAATTTTTCTGCACAGATAAAAATTAAATCAGGAATTACAAAATTTGAAATCGTTGATGTCCATCAGCATGACTAAATGCTGATGATCCTGTCTCTTGCGATATTTTTCCATTCTCCGTTTACCTTATTGTTTACGACCGTAAACGCGCGTTCGTATAATGCGATCGTCGGGCAAACATGGACGGGCATTCCGTAAAACAGGTCTCCGGTCTTATGGGAATGGTCTTCCGGCGCTACCACCACCAGGTGTTCCTCACTCTGACCAATGGCTTGTAATTCCGGGGCATTGATAAAATAAACACGTTTGGATATTTCATTTTCTGCAGCGATGGATTTATGCCCGAGGTCCAAACATATTTTTGTTTTTCCCGGCACAGAAATTACCCTGGTTACCACCAAAGCTGCGGGAAGAAAATGTTGTTCCGGGCACAGGTCGGTATATCCTTTATCCCAATAAATAAATGTACCCGGGCTGCATTCGCAGTTTTTTCTTTTGCTGTGAATTGAAAATGTAGGTGAGCCGCCGGCGATGATGACCGGTTCGGCAAATCCCTGTTGGACGATTTGATCTCTGGTTTCTGCCACTTTTGCAAAACATTCATCACATTGCTGTTTGCGTAAATCAAAATCCCGGTGACGGATATGACCGTCGTAGGCATGCAGACCCAGCGGCTTTATTCCTTCCAACAAAGATGCATCCTTATAGAGGGTGACCGCTGGCTGACCGGGTTTGATGCCTGTGCGGTCCTGACCGACATTTACGTCGATATAAACCGGAACGGTCAATCCCCATGATGAGAAAAATGCGGACATGGACCGGGCGGCATCCAGATTGTCGATGAGACAGGAATATGCTGTTGATGGATATTTTTTGATCACGTTCACCAGGCGATTCAACTTTGGTCCGATCGGCTGGTAAGCGAGCAGGGCATCCTTTGCCCGGCACATGCCCAGCATTTCCGCTTCGGCGATGGTAGCACACTTGAATTTAGTGATGCCTGCATCGATCATTAATTTTGTTGCATCAGGCGATTTATTGGTCTTGATGTGCGGTCGCAGCCTGGTGACATCGGCAATCATGTCAATCGCCGTGTTGATATTGTGGGTTACCCGCACGGGGTAAATGACCAGCGCGGGGGAATCCAGTTCGTCGATGTTGTTTATGTGATACCAATTTTTTTCCATGTTGTATATTGTTAGCCGTGCCGGATCAATGCAATTCAAACAGCACCTCGATCTCCACGGCAATATTGCCCGGCAGGGACCCCATGCCCACAGCGCTTCTCACGCCGATTCCGTTTTCTTCTCCCCAGATATTTGCAAATAGTTCGCTGCAGCCATTAATCACAAACGGGTGTTTTTCAAATTCGGGAATGGCATTCACCATGCCGAGTGTCTTAATCACCCTTTTTATTTTATCAAGCGATCCGAGTTCGTGTTTTAGTGTCGCCAGTATCGCCAGTCCGACTTGTTGGGCTGCTTGTTTTGCCTGGGCTTCATCCAGATCAATTCCCACTTTACCGGTGATGGATTTCCCGTTAGCCAGATAGGGTCCGTGCCCGGAGACATAACAATGTTTTCCATCGATCAGCACGGGTTTGTAAATCCCCCCGCGGGGCGGAGGAGGTGGCAGTGTCAATCCGAGTTCAGTTATTTTCTTTTCAGCAGACATGGTATTTTTTTAGATAAAAATATGGAGAATCATGACGCCGGCTAAACCGGCGACGGAAATTATTGTTTCCATCAATGACCAGGAAAGAAAAGTTTGTTTCACCGTTATATTGAAATATTCTTTGAACAGCCAGAAGCCGCCGTCGTTTACGTGCGAGAACATCAGGCTTCCCGCGCCAACTGAAAGCACCATCAGATTGGGGTTGGTGTGCGTTTGAATAAGAATCGGCGCTACAATGCTTGCAGCCGTCAAACCTGCTACGGTCGCTGACCCCACACAGATGCGGATGACGGCGGCAATAAGCCAGCCAAGGACCAGGGGACTGATGGATAAACCATTTAAGCTGTCAGCGACCTGTTTGTTCACGCCGCTGTCAATAAAGACCTGTTTCAACGCCCCTGCACCGGCGATGATCAGCAGGATCAGTGAGATATCTTTTACGGCTTCGCCATAATGATCCATTATTTCTGTCATGCTTTTGCCCATCCGGATCCCCAGGGTATAGGTGGCGACGGCTAGTGCGATCACCATCACCACCACAGGATTGCCAAAAAAAGAAAATATTGACCTTATGTATTCGCTACGTATGTCCACGAACGTTAGTAGCGTCGAAGCGATCAATAAAATAACCGGCAGTAAAGAAGTGATAAAACTGGTTGCAAACCCCGGCATTTTTTCTTCGGGAATATATTTAGGCAGAAAAGTCTGCAAGGGTGTTGAGTGGATTCCTTTTAGTGTTTGCGCAAACACCGGCCCGGCAATGATTACGGCAGGAATGGCGATGATGAGCCCGTACAATAATGTCAGGCCCATGTTGGCACCGAACTGCGCTACAAGACTTGCCGGCGCCGGGTGTGGCGGCAGGAAACCGTGTGTAACGGAGAGTGCTGCCATCATGGGTATGCCCACGTACACGGCGGGTAGTTTGTATTGATAGACCACGGAAAAGACAAGGGGTATCATCAGCACGAAACTAACGTCGAAGAACAGGGGCAGGCCGACGATGAAGCCCGTAACCATCAGCGCCCATTGAATATTTTTTTCGCCAAAGGCCTGCCGCAAGGTGGACGTTATTTGCTGGGCGGCGCCGCTCTCCGCAACCAGCTTTCCGAGCATGGCGCCGAGGCAGATGATGATGACCAGTGAGCCAAGCACATCACCGATCCCCTGCTGGACGGAATGAACAATTTTATTTAACGGAATATGAAGCAACCAGCCCGCCAGCATGGAGACTACCAGAAAAGCAAGAAAGGAATTGATCTTGGCCCAGGTGATTAATAAAACAAGCAGGATGATGCAAATCAGAACGATCAGTATAGTCATGGCAGCGTTTGGT
>JAJPJP010000125.1 GCA_021324175.1 Chitinophagia bacterium | reverse complement strand
TGTATATAGGCGATTAATTATTCATCAAATTTGAATAGTAATCATGATGATCCGAGGCGTCATACGACGTTGTGGCAGTCCTCAGCCAGTTCGCGAGATTTGAACGCGGACCTTGGTTTAAGGCCAAGCGTTTGAAACATTGACATATCTTCAGCAAACGAAGGATTCGGAGTTGTTAATAATCGGTCTCCTGCGAAAATCGAATTGGCGCCCGCCAGGAAGCAAAGAGCCTGCTCGGCAATTGTCATTTGCATTCTGCCAGCACTAAGTCTCACCATGGCGTTGGGCATCACGATCCTGGCGGTGGCAATCATGCGCACCATGTCCCAGGTATCGATAGAGTTCATGTTCTCGAGTGGAGTTCCTTTGACCCTGACCAGCGAATTAATCGGAACGCTCTCCGGGTGTTGGCGCAAGTTGGCAAGTGTGTGCAGCATTTGTATGCGGTCTTCGTGCGTCTCGCCCAATCCGATTATACCGCCGCAACATACCGTCACCCCGGATTTGCGAACATTTTCCAAGGTTTTAAGTCTGTCCTGGTAAGTCCTCGTGGATATAATTTCGCCGTAAAATTCAGCTGATGTATCGAGGTTATGGTTATAGGCAAAGAGGCCCGCGTCGGCAAGTCTCTTGGCTTGCTCCTCTGTTAACATTCCTAGTGTGCAACAAACTTCAAGATCGAGAGCATTGACTTCTTTAACCATTTCCAGCACCTTGTCAAAATCGCGATTGTTTCTAACCTCGCGCCAAGCCGCACCCATGCAAAATCTTGTGGAACCGGCCTCTTTCGCCTTTTTGGCAAATTCCAGGACCTCTTCTTTTTCCATCAGTGCTTTAACTTCAACTCCAGTATTGTATCTCGCTGCCTGCGGACAATACGCACAATCTTCAGGGCAACCACCCGTCTTAATAGACAAGAGAGTGCATACCTGAACCTCAGATGAATCATGGAATTTCCTGTGAACGGTCGCGGCCTCGAAAACGAGGTCAAGTACGGGTCGATTGTAGAGGTCTCTAATTTCTTCTAACGTCCAATTATTACGGGTCATGACTTTCATGGTTTATCGCGTAAAAATATGCTGGTATCTTTTAATAGCGGAATTTTTTGTCTAAACAACTTGTCAAATACGAGGCGAAACATGTTAACATTGGTCACGCTGTCGTAAAAAAGGTGATCGTCTTTGTCAGGGAAAAATACTGCATTCTGGTTTTGAAAATAATTTACGGGATGAGGATGGCTCGTCTTATCGCGCAATCCATGGTCACCCATAAAAATTATTACGGCCGAGTCGTGTGTATTTTTTTGAATTGTCGAAATTAGCTCTTTAATTTTTTCGTTTGCGAACGGAAGATAATCGAGATAGGCCTGCGTTGTCTTGTTGGCCATACTTTCCCTGTAAATTGTGCTCTTATCCTTTAATTTTCCATCGCGATCATAGAAAAATGGTGCATGTGGCAGATAAAAATGGCCATAAATGAATCTCGGGCGTTTACCTTTGAATTCACTCTCCTTTTCCACGCCGGCGATTAGTCGCTCGTTGTTGATAGCCTGTTGGTAAAAAGTATTCTCCGTCAGCCATTTGATTTCCCATTTTCCTGTATAAAGCATCCAGGCAACATCCTTTTTTAAATACCCGAAAAGCGTTCGATCGGTGATCAACTTGGTTTTTAATGGCAGGAATGATTGGTCGACTTTTGAAGGATCCCCTGCAAGATCAAAAACGGAATAGTTTTCAATGTCAAAACCCTGATAAGACAAGAATTTTATTACCTCATTGTCCTTGATTAGGACGTTGCAATATGCATAATCATCTGCGGAGCAAGCTTCGGGATTAAAAAAGCCATGCAAATATGACATGTTCAGTGTTGAAGACATTGAAAATGGAGTAAAGTTGTAGTTACTCATGCTTTTCCTTTGGATTTGAAATCCATGGGAAACGAGAAAAGTATCCAAATCTGAGTTGTCATAATTAAATCTTTGCTTCAATGAAAGAGAGCTGGCATATTCATCAAACAAGAGAAAATAAATATCTGGTTTTGCGCAATCATTGCAAACAGCATAAGCATGCTGCTTGGCAAACGGATAAACCGCGAGCTTATTCGGTGCAGGGAATATTGATTTCCATAGAATTCCGCCGCCATCAACAACAAGATAAATAATCAACAGCGTATTGATGAATAAACTCACTCTCGCAAAGGGCGTTTTTCTACGTTTTAGATAAACAAATAAGACAATACCGATGACAAGAAACGCGGGAACCAAAAAAATGTAACGATGCAGGGAGGTTGTGTGCTCCTTCAAAAAATCATGTACAACGCCGAAAAAACAATAAAATGCCATCAGGTAGGTAGCCATTAGCGCAGCCTTGACATAATTCCTGAAAAATGGCAGGAGAGCAAAATAGAGCAGCGCGCAAGCCCCCGTATAAGTGAACATCAGTAGCAAGCAATCGGGTACATCGATATATCCGAAATTCTCATTGACGCCGTGCAAGACAAAGAAAATGGGAAGCAAGAAAAGAAAAACAGGTGTGTTTTGTAAAAGCTTCTTCATTGAGTGAAAATCTTATTCGCCTTAATTTTTTTGGCTGAATCAAAAAACTTTTACGGGTACCGGAGATTGATATTTGGTGTCAACGATAGCAACGTTTCGTATATGAGGCTAATAGTTTGCTCGATGTCCTTTTTATGCAGCATTTCGACGGTTGTGTGCATATATCGCAAGGGAATAGAAATCAGCACAGACGGGCACCCATCATTAGCGTATGCAAATGACTCCGTATCGGTACCGGTGCTCCTTGAGACAGCACGCAATTGAACGGGAATTCGTTTCTTTCGCGCGACGTTTTGAACTAGCTCAAGAAACTTGTTGTGGACTGCAGGCCCATAAGCCAGCGATGGTCCTTTGCCGCACGCAACTTCCCCTTCGACTATCTTGTTAACCATTGGAGTCGAAGTATCATGTGTTACATCGGTAACAATCGCTAAGTCTGGCTTTAATCTGCGCGCAATCATTTCTGCGCCTCGAAGCCCTACCTCTTCCTGGACTGCATTGACGATGTAAAGCCCAAAAGTCAACTTCTTTCGATTTTCCTTCAATAGCCTCGCGACCTCAGCTATCATAAACCCTCCTATCCGATTGTCAAAGGCCCTTCCGACGAAATAATCGTATGAGATTTCTTCAAATCCGACCTGATATGTCACTACCGCGCCAATATGAATTCCTAAATTTTCAACTTCCTTTTTACTCCTCGCGCCGCAATCCAGAAATAAGTTATCTGCCCGGGGCTGAGGTTCCTTGGATTCGGGATTCGTCATTCGAGTGTGAATTGCAGGCCATCCAAAAACACCCTTGACGATTCCTTTCTTCCCGTGAATCAGGACCCGCTGTCCGGGCGCAATTTGATGATCGACACCACCATTCCTTTTTAAATAAAGCAGACCTTCCGGATTAACATAATTGACGAACCAGCTAATTTCATCCGCATGGGCTTCAATTACGACTTTGAATTTCGCATCGGGATTTACGATGCCGACGGCAGTGCCGTAAGGATCGAAAAAAAACTTGTCAATGTGAGGTCGTAGATAATCCAGCCACAATTTTTGGCCGCCACTTTCAAATCCTACGGGAGACGGGTTGTTAATGTACCTGGTTAAAAATGCAAGTGCATTTGGACTGAGTATCGAGTTGCCCCTTTTCAAGGGCTTTCCTTTTTTTGCCATGGGTCAAAAATAATCAAATCCGGAAAACAAGCGCAATCAGCGCAGAAAGCATCATAAGACCGTCCAAAACGACGTAATACAAATAGTCAGAAAAATGCCTTTTTGCATAATCGTATAGTAGAACAACAATTAGGCCGGGTGCCAACTGAACCAGTACAAATAGCCAGGAAAATCCATATAGTCGCAGGCAGGTTGTTGCAGCGGCAAAAAACGCAAGTGAAATGTAAAATAATATATCTATCCCTTTCGCATTCAAAAATGTAATCATGCTTTTAATATTGTCACGGCGGTCGTCATTCCTGTCACGATAATCAAACAAAATGCAAATCGAATAAATAAGAAAAAAGCGGCTCAGCATAAAAAAAAGCAAACCATCTTTCAAGCGAATATCCAAGATTGCGAGCGGAAGCCCTGCCGTGACATAGGTCCACACAAAAGCGAGCAAAAAAGTCTTGCCGATGGCGATTTTTTTTAGCTCCTTAAAAAATCCCTGGGGAATTTTTGGAGCCGAATATAAAAACGTCACCAAAGCAGCAAAAAAAATGGCAAGCCAGTGATCCTTGAGCAGGTAAAAATAAAACAAAGAACCTGCGAGACCTATCATATAAAGAATAACGTGGAGTCCTTTGTGATTCTGAGTCCACATTACTCGTTCGGAAGAAGTTGTTGAATTAGTAGTCAAATACCAGTGAAAATTGTAACTGCAAATAGTTGAAAAGAATATAAAACACAAAAGGTTCGCAGAAGCCACGTCGCTACCTGCCATCCTCAATGTTTGAATTGTCATTAAAACAGCACAGAGAGCTATATAAAGACTGGTAAAAACAAAATAGTCAAATACTCTTTTCCCCACGCGGTTAAAATTAGCCGCAATTTATTGATAAAGCGCTACAATCAATGGGCTCGTTACCGTATCGCTCTCATTTCCAGCGCGGTCGATAACAACAAACTTCATTACAAGAGAATCGTTCCGGAGCGTCTGTTCATGGAACGAGTTGGCATCAAGGCTAAATTCAAATTCGCCCGTCTGGTTATTGGGGAAATCTGGAATAGAATCAAGATACGTGTCAGGTAGGCTGTCTGCTGAAGGTGCAGGCAATACGTTCATTCTGACCCGAACGGCGGCGAAAGTCCCTCCACCTAGGTCGCCTTGTTTGTCTGTAAATTTAAGCGTTGCCTGAAATTGCCCATTAACCGGTATCAAAGTCGTAATGGATTCAATTTTTATTTGCGGTTTTGTTGTATAGCCTTTTCCACAGGAAAGAAGAATTATCACTGAGCTCAAAGAAGCAAAAACCAAAAACTTCATGGTGTGATTTTAGTGTATACAAACCTACGTGATTTTCAGGAAAAGGTTTACTATTGGGTGTTTTTTTGCATTTCATTCATAATTCATTTTGACCAATCGAAAACCATTTTGTTTCCAAATCTTGAATATGACTTGTCTGCCATTGACCAAAACAACTTTGAGGAAAGGGCGCTGTCCATTTTTCGGTTTCAGGCTCAACATAATCCTACCTATAAAAACTATCTGCAAATAATCGGCGTCGATCCGCTTAGAATTAATTCCTTATTGAAGATCCCGTTTTTACCCATAGAATTCTTTAAGACGCATAAAGTCGTGACTACCGATTTCATTCCGGAAATGACTTTTGAAAGTAGCGGGACGACAATGAAGAATACCAGCCGTCATTACGTGCGAAAGGCCTCGCTTTACAAGGACAGCCTGGAAAAAGGCTTCAGGCTTTTTTATGGCGAACCCCGCACGTGGTGCATAATCGGTTTGTTACCTTCCTATCTGGAAAGACAAAATTCATCGCTCGTGTTTATGGTTAATGAATTAATGGCCATAGCCAGCCATAAACAGAGCGGTTTTTATTTAAAAGATTTTGAAAAACTGGCCAGTGAATTGAGCGTTTTGGAGCGCAATAAGCAAAAGACGCTGCTCATTGGTGTTACCTACGCGCTTTTAGATTTTGCGGAACAATATCCAATGCGCCTGGAGCATACCAGGATTATGGAAACAGGCGGAATGAAAGGCCGGCGGCAAGAAATTACGCGCGAAGCAGTGCATGAATTTCTCAAGAATTGCTTTAGAGTGCCTGGCATAGATTCGGAATATGGTATGAGCGAAATTTTGTCGCAGGCTTATGCTGTTAACGACGGCATTTTTCGATGCCCTCCCTGGATGAAAGTATTTTTGCGGGACGAAGATGACCCGCTGTCGACCTCCATCGGCAATACAGGTTTTATCAACATAATTGACCTGGCCAATTTTTACTCCTGCTCATTTATTGCTACAGATGATTTGGGCAAACAAGTTCAAGGGGGGTTTCAGGTATTGGGAAGAAGCGATCTCAGTGATATGCGAGGATGCAACTTATTAGTAGTTTGATGGCAACAAACCGGAACATGGTACTGTGCATTTCATCTGACTGCTTTCCTGACAAAGTTCGATTATTCGAACCACGTTATGGCCGTGTTCTGGTTTGACTTTCAAGTTGGCCCCCTCGTTTAAGGTGTGAAATAAATCCAGGTAAAATTGACCGAAATTGCCAGGTATTGACGGATACTGCGTGCGAACAGTCTTGCCGTGCAATTCCGTATGTAATATTCCCCACTGTTCACGATTTTCCTCGCCCCACTTTGGGATATTTGGTTTTATTCCCGATCGCAGGAGAGCCTCCTGGGGATCGTCGCCAAATTTTACGTAAGAGCCGCGGCTTCCATGAATCATATATCGTGGTCCTGGTTCGCGCACAAGCATTCCCGCCTTCAGTATTACAATCATGTTTCCATAATCGAGTTTTAAATCGATATAATCATCAACAGCCGCGTGAGCTCGTTGTTTTCGAACATCCGCAGTAATCAAATTGGGGCTTCCAAAAAGAATGAGCGCTTGGTCGATGAGATGCGAACCAATGTCAAAGAGAATTCCACTTCCCGGCATTTTTTTTTCCCGCCAGGCATTCGGCCTCGCTTCCGGACGATATCTGTCATAATGCGCTTCGAATTGGACGATTGGTCCCAGCAGGTCTTCCTGAAGTATCCGGCAAATGGTTAGAAAATCGTTTACGTATCGGCGGTTATGGAATACCGTGAGTATTCTTCCTTCAAGGGTTGACGCGTCAATTAGTTGTCTTGCTTGGCCGCTTGAAACCGTAAACGGCTTTTCAACGACTACATGCTTGCCAGCTAAAAGAGAGCGCATGGCCAAATCGAAATGAGACTCATTTGGCGAGGTAATTATGACCAATTCAATTCGGCGATTTTCGAGAATTTCTTCTACGCTATTGGCTAAGCTGACCCCCGGGCAGCAATTTGCGGAATTATCTCTCGTGCGCTGAAATATAGAAACAATTT
>JAJPJP010000076.1 GCA_021324175.1 Chitinophagia bacterium | reverse complement strand
CCAGCCATAACCAGGTTGTCGCTGCCAGTCAGCTCTTTAGTAGTCCTCGCAAGCTTTAAGATGATCATTTCAGTAACCTCCTGGGCAGCACGGGCAAAATTCGAATGCGATCGCAGAATCTCCGATTCGGGTTCACGATACCTTAGTTGGAATAGAAATTCCCATTTTACTTTATCAATCATTTTCAATCCTGTCGCAAAATCAAAATAATCCATATTGAGCAAAAATGATCCGTCATCCCTGACATCGACGAGATGTTTGAGAATTTTTTCTTTGAAAACGATGGTCTCTGATGATAGCGGGTCTCCGTAAGGCGAAAGCCCCATCACTTTATATTCGCCACTATTCACCTTGAACCCTAAAAAATATGTAAATGATGAGTATAACAAGCCCAGCGAATGCGGGAAGCGCAGTTCACGGCAAATCTTTATGTTATTGTTTTTCCCTTGCCCAATAGTGGCTGTAGCCCACTCTCCAACTCCGTCAATCGTCAAAATTGCAGCTTCTGAAAAACCTGATGGGTAGTATGCACTTGCGGAGTGAGAAAGGTGGTGCTCGGGAAAATAGAATTCCTTATTTCCCAGGTCAAATTCTTTGAGCGCATTTTTGAGCAGCCTGCGCATTGCCAGCTTCTCTTTTATCCAAACCGGCGTCGACTTGACAAAGCTGGCGAGCCCTCTTGGCGCGAAAGCATTGTAGGTTTCCAGGAGGCGTTCAAACTTCAAAAGGGGCTTATCGTAAAACGAAACACCATTAACTTCCGAGGGCAACATGCCACTTTCGTCGAGCACATATTTAACGGCCTGCCTGGGGAACGAGGCGTCATGTTTAACGCGAGAAAAACGTTCCTCTTGTGCGGCCGCAACGATCAAACCGTCTTTGACAATTGCCGCGGCGCTGTCATGGTAAAAAGCTGATATGCCCAAAACTGCAGTTCCCAATTCAGATAGATTAGAATTGCTTAGAAAGTGTTAGTTATATCTGACTCCTGGTATTCATGATCCCTGTTGTCCAAGACAGAATTCCGTCCTTTCTTAAATTGCCTCAGTTTGAGATTATCCTTACCCAGCCAGATCCTAATGCGCCCAATTGGGGTTACCAACAGGAAAAAAACGATCGTCATTAACACCGTCGAACTAATTCGACCCAGGAGGTGGCCTATCGCAAACCATGCCGCTGCAAATGGCCGGAAAATTCCAGGCAACAACAAGGCAACGATGGTGATGCCTAGTGCTACCTTGATCCAAATTAGTGATCTCGTATACAGACAAATGATTAAAGTCACTGCAATCGTGACCAGCGCGAATTCAAGGGCCATTGTCTTGGTGGCCTTTCTGACAAAGACTGGCATTTTAAAGTTTTATCACGGAAATTCTACTTTCGCAAATATAACGGTAATCAACACGGCGGGGTTCATTTACTCGGCCTTCCCTCTGCAGGCATTTTTGTCGGGCGTCACCAACAGGGAATCGTTGAACCGGAAGTAATTATATGAGGTTTAGGCCGCAAGACCACGCATCATCGTATTTTGATCATTGTCTCACCAACTGGGTCCAGCTGAACCCTTCTTTTTTATAATAAAGCACCCTGCAATTTCGTTCTTAGCCATAGTTTTTCCGAAAAGTATTAGTTTTACGAGTTAACCATTAAAACCTACTCACTATGCGATTGGTCGGCGCAATTTCCCTGATTGGAGCCGTTAGCTTTCTCTTGGTAGCTTCCGGGCCCGCGTTCATTTCCTGTTCAAAGAGTCCAACCACTCACGATACTGTTGTTGTCACGCCGCCCCATGATTCACTGGCTGACGGGCTTGTCGCATATTACAACTTCACCGGAGGGAATACAAACGACAGCAGTGGAAATGGCAACAATATTATTGTAAATAACGCCACGGCCACCACGGACCGCAATGGAAAGGCAAATAATGCATACCTGTTTGATGGCAGCACGAGTTACATGGAAGTTGCCAATAGCGCTTCGCTGAGTCCCACGGATAGCATTACGCTTTTTGCAATAGTAAAAATCAATGGCTTTTACCCCGGCGCCTGTCATGGCAACCAAATATTGGGAAAGGAAATTACTGATGCTGAAAATGGAGTTTACTCGCTTCGATATGCCGATGTAACTACTCCTTGCGCTTCACTGCCAGTTCCGGCCGATGAAGTTTTAGGAGGATTTTACGGAGACAACGCTGTAGCCAGGGCCGGAGTTGTACCCGCAGCCCTCATGCAAACCGGGCAATGGTATTTCCTCGCATTTACTTATGATGGGGCCAATGCAAGGCTTTACATCAATGGAACATTGGTAGATACAGAGCCGGCTACCATTACGTTCTCGGCAAACACCGACCCATTGTTCATCGGCAAATTGAATAGCCCAGGTTTCCCTTACTATTTTAACGGCGTCATTGACGAAATAAGGATCTATAACCATGCCCTGCGGCAAAGTCTCATTACGAAGTTGAGTAACGTGACCGAATAATTGCTCGTCAGCCAGTCCTTTATTCTTTTGATTGAGTTTCGATAAATGAACAGCAACTTTTTGCAAGGGAATAAAT
>JAJPJP010000166.1 GCA_021324175.1 Chitinophagia bacterium | reverse complement strand
TTTATCTATCGACAATTTGAGAATCATTTTTCATGCTTGGAAAAATGATTCAGTTCAAAAAATCTCGACGCATCTGACTCCAATAACAAATTGTTTTCAACCAGTTAACACGCATCTGATTCTAAAAAAGCAAAATTTGTATTCTCCTTTTTGCTGACGGTAAATAAAGCAAGGCATGATAGAAATGACCGCCAAATTTTTTTTCTGTAAAAAGCTATGGGCGGCAAATTGATTGCCAACTCAATCGCTCAAATATAAATTCGACATGAAACTATCCAGGCTTGCCATGGTCTTGTTTGGCCTTTCCTTAATCTCAATTGGCTGTCAACAAAGCGCGATTCCATATACACAAGACGGAAATTGGGTATACCGGGGAGACTTTGATGCCATTCCTCGGAGTGAAGCAATTTGTTTCGTCGTTGGAGACTCGGCATATATTGGAATGGGAGTAGATGCCAATTTTATCCGTTACAACGATTTATGGAGCTTCGATCCGGTGACTTTTAATTTTAGCCAGGTGGCCAGTTGTCCTGGCGTCGCCCGAAACTCAGCAGTTGGATTTTCAATCAATACAGAAGGTTATATAGCCACCGGATACGACGGATACAACATGCTGAATGACTGCTGGCAATTCAATCCGCCGTCCAATACATGGACTCAAAAAGCCAATTTCCCCGGCACAGCAAGGTACGATGCAGTCGCCTTTGGAATCGGCAACTTTGGCTGGGTCGGCACTGGCTATGATGGCAATTATAAAAAGGATTTTTTTCGATATGATCCATCTTCGGACAGCTGGACTCCCGAGATTTCCTATGCAGGCCACACCAGGACGGCGGCCATCGCTTTTGTATATAATGATTCAGCGTATGTGGTGACAGGAAACAGTAGCGGTGCTGTGGTGGATGATTTCTGGAGATTTGACCCCTATCTGACCGATTCGTTGAAATGGAGAGAACTTCGTCATATTGATAACTTTAGTCCGGCAACTTATGACGACGGGTACACGACGATCGAGAGAAGCAACGGCGTTGGATTTGTTATGCTTGGCACGAAAAGTGATGGCGGCGGAGACAGAGCCTATATCACGACGGGAATAAATGGGGCTCTTTATTCATGGACCTGGGCCTATAATTTCGCAACTGATCTTTGGAATGAGAAAACGCCCATGGAAAGAGGGGCGAGGCAAGGTTCTGTTGGATTCGCTGTCATGAACCAGGGATTTGTTTCCCTGGGATTGTCGGGAAATACCCCGGTGTCCGAAACAGATCAATGGTATCCCGACGAGCCATATAATCAGCAAGATTGACGGAATGATCACATAGCATAGCCCAATGCCGGGCAGCTATAAGCAAAAGGTTACGCCAAACGAAAGCTGTTTACCTTCTTTGCCAGGGCAGCGTTGAATGCCTGGAAATTGAGAGCGAACAAGGTAATGGTCGGTGCGAACGCTGCTGCCATTGCGATTATGCCGTACCGGTACCATCAAATATACCACTGCTTCTCTGTAATTTATTGTGCTGTTTTTTGAAGAGACTTTTGTCCGCACTGTCAAAATTGCTAGATTTCCAGTAAGAACAAAAGGACTTCTTATGAAACCATTGTTAACTTTCTGCGCAGCTCTTCCAATTTGCCTGATGCACACCCAATTCTGCCGTTCACAAAGCAGCACCCAACCTGCATCGTCTTTGGCGAGTAACGCTTCCTTTGAAAAGGGACTTTTTGAAACCGACAGCATTCTGGACATCACCCTAAGCGGTGAGATTCGTGGGCTGTTACACGATCGGACCAGTAAGGCGCCGACCTATTTCCCGCTCGCGCTCGAATACAAAAGCGGAGATGGCGGGACAATATCCATTCCGATCGAAGCCAAGACCAGGGGGCATTTTCGCAGGCTGCCAGAGAATTGTCAGTACCCCCCGATCCTGCTGCATTTTTTGAACTCCGATGCCTTGAAATCCTCTATTTTTAACGACTGCGTAAAATTGAAACTCGTAATGCCATGTCGGGGCGATCAATATACCATCCACGAATGGCTGGCCTACAAAATATACAACCTGATAACACCATACAGTTTCCGCGCAAGGCTCGTCAGGGTGACTTTACAAAATGCCGGCGCCAAAAAACCGGCTGCCCCATTCATCGGTTTGTTGCTGGAAGAGGAGCAGCATCTTGCAAAGAGAAATGGGTTTATTGAGGTGACCAGGAAGCTCAGACCAGAGCAAACTGACGTGCATTCATTTCAGACCATGGCAGTATTCGAGTACATGATCGGCAATACAGACTGGTCAATTCAATATATGCAAAACATAAAATTACTTGCTGCAGATTCTGTTGGGGTTCCCATCGCAGTCCCATACGACTTCGACATGTCTGGCCTGGTAAATACACCCTATGCTAAACCGGCAGAAGAACTGGAACTGAATTCCGTCCGCACACGAAGGTATCGCGGGTATTGCTTGAACGACTTGAGCAGGTTTGATTCGACGATTGTCTTGTTCAATGGGCTGAAAAAAGATATTTATGCCATTGTCCGCAGCTGTGTATTGCTAGACGAGAAGTATATTATCTCAACCATAAAATTCCTGGACGAGTTTTATGCTACCATAAATAACCCGGCAGCAATGAAAAAGGAATTTAGCTATCCCTGCGACAAAAATGGAACGGGCAACGTTGTTATTAAGGGCTTGAGGGACGATTGAGCGCTCGAATCCAAAACAGGAAACTAAGGGCAAACCTTCCAATGAATAAATTAAGTTTGTTATTGCCAAAAAACAATCATGATAAAAACTATAGTCGCCATTTTTTTATCAGTCATTCTATTTCACAACAAAAATCTGGCGCAGAAATGGTCATCGCCATTTTCCTCGAAAAGCAAATCATTTTATACAAAGGAGCTACTTGATTCGGATGCTGTTTATTTTAGTTCGCAAAACTTTCCTATTAAATCCGACGGTTCTTCAGATGTATCGGAAGTATTGCAACAAACTTTGTATGACCTGAAGACGACGCACAATTTCGGGATACTTTTTTTGCCCACGGGGAAATATCTCATCACTAAAACTGTATACATCCCGCAAGCGATTCGTATTATTGGTTACGGACCAACCCGGCCGCTGATCATACTAAAAAAGAATTCAGCTGGCTTTCAACAAGCAGATTCTGCTGATAAGGGTAAAGCGAAATACATGTTTTGGTTTATTCACAACGTGCCAAAGCCCGGTGAAAGCGTTCGAGATGCAGGCGCGGGAACATTTTACAGCGCCATAAGCAATATCGATTTGGAGATTGAAGATGGCAATCCGTATGCAGTTGCTTTGCGAACGCATTACGCACAGCATAGTTTCATTTCGCATGTTGACATCCATATCAATAATGGGCTCGCCGGTATATTTGATGTTGGGAATGAAATAGAGGATGTAAGATTCTTTGGCGGCGAGTACGGTATCTTTACCACAAAACCTTCGCCCGGCTGGCAGTTTATGATGACCAATACCTATTTTGATGGCCAGCGCAAGGCAGCTATCAAGACGCAGGAAGCTGGATTAACGATTGTGCGATTGCAGGCGAAGAATATTCCATCAGTAATTGAAATCAATCCTAATTATACTGAGAAATTGTTTATGGAAGATTGCAAGTTTGAACATATACACAAACAAGCCATTCTTGTCAGCCTTCCGGATAATGCGGGTAATCAAATTAGCCTAAGAAATATTGATTGCATCAATGTACCGGTACTCATTAACTATCGAGACGAGGGAAATAAAGTAGTAGAGAAAGGAACGACATATAAAGTGATAACCTTTGGCCAGGGATTACAAATGGACAGTCTGAAGGCAGACCCCGTCATAAAAACAATGGCTGAAATTGAAGCAGTGAAGACTTTAACATCATCTGCTCAAAACGATATCCCTGATTTTCCGTCGATTGATTCGTGGGTCAATCTAAAATCATTAGGGGCATCCGGCAACGGAATAACTGATGATACCAAAATCATCCAGGATGCGATTAATAAATATGAAACAATTTATGTTCCGCAAGGCTGGTATTTGGTGAGTGAAACACTCAAACTAAGACCGACTACCAGGTTAATTGGGTTAACTCCTATTGGCACACAATTTATATTGGCCGATAACACACCTGGTTTTAGCGGATTTGGACCTCCAAAACCCTTGCTTGAAACATCCAATGGAGGAAATAACATAGTAACAGGCATCGGGCTTACAACTGGCTTTGCAAATTACCGCGCAGTTGCCTGCAAATGGACGGCAGGCGAGCATTCCTATATGAATGATGTGAAATTTATTGGCGGCCATGGAACGATGCAGTGGATTTGGAAATGGAAAAGTGGCCCAAAAGAACTTTACGGCAGCAACCTTGTCAATGGGTTTGATCCTTTGTGGGCGACGCAATACTGGAGCCTATGGATTACGGACGGTGGCGGAGGAACATTTAAGGATATTTGGACAGCGAATACATGGGCAAGCGATGGCGCATATGTTTCCAACACATCCACACCGGGACGTATTTATGCCATGTCCGTTGAACATCATGTACACAACGAAATTCGTTTCAATAGCGTTTCCAATTTCAAAGTGTATGCCCTGCAGTTAGAAGAAGAAAGCCGCGAAAGTTCTGAATGTCAGCCGATGGAACTAGAGAATTGTAAACATATCAGGTTTGCAAACTTGTATTTGTTCCATGTTATACGAGTCAACGTGCCATATCCGTATTCTATCCGTAATTGGGGCTCGTCAGACATTGAATTTTTAAACGTCCATAATTACAGCCAGATAAAATATACCACCAGCAATCCGTTGTATGATGTAAATACCAACACAATGGTCCGCCCTTGGGAGTTTAACAGATTATATATTGATAGTGCAACTTCAGTTAGTCCGACGAACGCCAACGGCGTAAGTCAACTTGCAACAGGGTTTGAGTTTGCAGAAGGAATTTGTCGGGATAGTCAAAACAACATCTATTTCTGTGATTCGAGGATGAAAAGAATCTACAGGTATGACGCAGCAGCAAAACAAACAACATTATTTGCTGATTATCCCTGGGAGCCTCTTTCACTGGGATGCGATAAGAATGATAATTTGCTCGTCGTATTTAAGTACAATCCGCAAAAGGGCTATTTACTGGATGGGAAACAGCAGGCATTTACCAACCCGCCGGATGCCAATGGAACTTCTTTTAGTGGTTGGGGCAATTCAGGCTTTGCAACATGGGTATATTCCGTTAAGCCATCGAACCCTGATGAAACAATCCATTTGCTTGGCACGCTGAAAATGGGTAACATTCAAAATGTGTATAAAGCTTTATATCCAGGCCATCGTTGGCGCGATTCTCATGATTTTAATTCCATTAGTATAGCTAAGGCTCAGGAGTGCTTTGTCGCGCCCGATGGTACAACGATAATTCCAAAAGTCTATGATCTTGCAAGAACAACATGCCTATCTGAAGCATTTCCAGGGCGGCCATTGTACGTTAGCGATGAATATGATAAGCGCACAGTGGAGTTGGATATAGACGCGGAAGGCTATGCAAGCAACCTTAAATACTTTGCCGAAAAAGGCGAGTTTGGAACTGCGGAGGACAGCAAAGGGAATGTGTACATCTGTGACGGGGAAATTTACATATATGACAACCGAGGCAAGTTCCTCGAAACAATTCAAACGCCTGAACGACCATCATCAATTGTTATCAGTAATGATGACAAAACAATATTTATTGCGACAGCACGCACGCTGTATAGTAAAAAGCTCCAGTAGACCACCGCGCAAGTCCGAACCCAATTGGATTTGACCTGTTAAGGCGCGGATTGTATTGATGTTCGGATATTCTTTTGCAGCTTACTTTTGTCGACAACCCTGATTACGGAGGCGAAATTCGGCCTCGCACCCAAATTCAGCGAGGTATTTAAGTTCAAGATGGTCAAAAACCCGGTGGTAGTGCAAGCATGATGCCTCGCTGAATTGCAGGTTCAGGCGAACTCCTTTCTGCGCCCCCGCAGACGCTTGGTCCAGGCCACCACTGCGGGCTGCAGGACAGATTCCAGAAAATAACATACCCCCGCGACAGTCAACAGGCTGGCCACAATATAAATTTTCGTGTCTTGGATAATGGAACCGAGGTAATAAAGTATCGGGTAATGGATGATATATAGCGAGTAGGAATATTTACCCGTTATTGCCCCCACCCGCTGGACACGCTCAGCAAACCATTCCTGCAGTCCGAGCCTTTTAATCAGGAAATAGCCGGTAACAAGAACGGCAGGGAGTGCCGAGTAGGCAACGCGGCTAAAAAATTTTGTTTCGTCATGTTTAAGGAAAAGTAATATGGTCAAGCCTACATATAATGGCAGAACATAAATCATCCGTATGCGAAATCCTTCGGCTTTCTCACGCAGGCATAAACGGAAAAACGGCGCTGCAAACAACGCAAATACAATATAATTGATCGGATCATATGGAAGATTAAACAGGTGCAGCCGTGAAATGATCGGAAGCATTCCGAATGTCAGGATCGAAACATAGGCATTGGCATAATAATACCTTCTGAATTCGTAAATCATGTAACCGATAATCCAAATTGTTGAGAAGGAAAGAATGAAAATAAATTGCCTTTGAAAATCGGTAATAATATTCGAGTAAAAAAATGGCAGCGCCACGAGCGCGATCAGTAGCCACCACCACATTTTTTTTCGGGTGTTACCCCCTATACAAAGAATGAATATCAGGTAAAACGCCATTTCAAAAGTGAGGGTCCAGACAGGAAGTATCGTACGCAAACACGTGACTATGTATCCCTGGATGGTACTGATCATTAAAAAATTTCCGGCCAGCGTCGGCAACGATGGCCTGGGCATACCAAGAAGCAAGATGACGATAAAGGCGCTGCATATGCCGATGAAAAACTGGGGATAAAGTCGGATTACGCGATTTACAAAAAACTGCGACATGGACTTTGGCCTGGCAGTTTGGGAAATATTGATGACGCAACCGCTGAGCAAAAAAAAGATCATCACCGAATCCGTGCCGATATTTTCGATCATGAAGTGCGTTGGATTGTCGCTGATCGGCGGTAAGAGCTCGATGGTATGCGCGATAAAAACCAAAATGGCCACCGTACCTCTGATAAATTCAAGATATAGTTGTTTCTTTTGGTTGTTTTGATTCAGGTTCTCCGAAGCCGGCATTTCACGTATATTTAAGTGGATCGGGGATGATAACCAACGAATTTTTCGCAACCGTATTGCCCCGCCTGCCTGGACTTTTATCAGCTAGATTGGCATAGTAGGAAATCCTTTGCGATCATCAAAATCATATTCATGTTCTTCAAAAATTAGCCAATCGCGCTCCGCACCCCGAAACTCGAATCAGTGACTCGTTTTTCCTGTCAACGGCCGGTGATACGGGCAAATACAAGGATTAACGGCTGTCTAAAATATGTGTCTGAGCAAAAATTCCGCGGCGAAAACCTCGTTTCTAGAGAAAACAAAAATTCCTAAAGTCAAATTGCATTAACAAAATTGACTCTTATGAGCCAATACGGAATGTCTTCGTGAGTGAGGAAGGTGGTAATGGGTCGCGGGGCGTCTTGTATTTGCCTATCATTTTGGAAAGTTGGAAACGTCGTTGTTTGACCGTAAAGGCAAACGCACCCAGGGGAAAGGGCGATGCTGGAAAGAGCTTTCGGCATTAAGATTTATTGAATCTGCCTCGGTTCTCTCAAAATGCAAACCGGCAGTCACGTTGTCTCGTCCGGATTTTACTATACAAAATACGCAAAAAAATTCAGCGATGAAGAGCAAATAAGGACGCTGGCTGGGCTTTTTGCGGGACTCACCATTTTAATTTCCTGCCTGGGCTTATTTGGCCTCGCCACATTTATGGCAGAAAGCAGGACAAAGGAAATCGGCGTTCGCGAAGTATTGGGCGCTTCGGTCGCCAACATTACTGCATTGTTGGCCAGGGATTTTGTTCGCCTTGTTATTGTCGCCGTGCTTATTGCCTCCCCGATTGCCTGGTGGGCTGCCGAGAAATGGCTGAATGGGTTCACGTACCGCACTTCAGTAAGTGCCTGGATATTTATTGGTGCAGGAATGATATCCATTGGTATTGCTTTATTTACGGTGAGCTTTCAATCCATAAAGGCAGCTATCGCCAACCCGGTGAAGAGCCTTAGGGTAGATTGAACGCGTAAGAACGATATTTAAGACGGGCCTTGATACCGCAGGGGCCATATATTTATCATAATCCCTATTCCTTTCCCCCGAAGAAGCAACAGTCAAAGGGAAAAATTTATTAATGACTAGCAAAGGCCTTTCGATAAGGCTCTTGAGGACATGACGCATTCAATGTTGAGCCTCCCATCTATTCAATTATAGACAAAAATCGACAAGCAGTTAACTATTCGTCACGCTGAGTTAAAGGATATCCCCTGGTCTTCCAAGTATTTTAGAATGGCTGTCCGAACTTCGGCGAGGGTAAGGGCTATTTTACTAAAATTCTTATTCCAAAAGAATATCTTAAGCTCAATTGTCTTGGAATTGACTGTATTCATAAATATTTCAGGAGGCCTGACCTCAACAACATTCGGGTTTTTTTTGATAATTTCTCTGATCGCCTCTGGATCGATATTCTTGTCAGGGGTCCTGTCCAGGTTAAGTGACAACTCCTGCCTTACGTAGTTATCGTCTAAAGTCCAGTTCACGATTTTTTGCGACAGCACGTCGCCGTTAGGAATAATTATGTCGGCACCTTCTTCGGTA
>JAJPJP010000271.1 GCA_021324175.1 Chitinophagia bacterium | reverse complement strand
TAAAAAGGCCTTAAACCCGGAATAATTTTTGATGTCTAATCGTTGAATACTCCGGACAAACTATGGAAAATATGGGCTCTAAAAAAATCCTACTACTTGGACTCTTCGCACTGACTTTGCTTTCCTTTAAAGATTCAGGTTCAGGTGTTTCCCGCAGGAATTTATTCCGTTCCAAACCGGATGGCGAAATCTATATCGTTGTCAGCAAGTCTGCCTATGAGCTGAAGCTCTATGACCGCGAAGGATGGTATGCAACCTATCCTGTCGTGTTTGGAAGCAAATCGCTTGAGGACAAGATGATGGAAGGGGACAGGCGGACGCCGGAGGGAACTTATCATATCATTACCAAGCGAAATGACGCAAAATGGGACCGGATGATGCTCATCGATTATCCCACAAGAACCGATATTGAAAAGTTCAATGAAAGAAAAGCGCGGGGAATCATTCCGCGAAGTGCCCGGATCGGCGGCGGGATCGGCATTCACGGCACATGGAATCATGACGAAATCGCCGTGGATCTTTACCAGAACTGGACAAACGGGTGCATCTCGCTCAAGCGTGAGGACATTGAAGAACTTTACAACCTTGCGCCCATCGGGACAAAGGTAACAATAGCGAAATAAGGCTCCGCAACGAATCCGCGATCTGCTCAATTTTGGATTTCAACTGGCTAAGACAACGAGAACCCACCCGATTTACTGGACCAATTTTGCGATTTCTGCGAGGGGCAGACCGTTGGCGTCATTGAGTACATCTCCTTCGGCAGCATTTTTCATGGTGAATGTGACGAGCGACGTACCGACCGGAATTTGCAGCGTATAGTTTGAACCGCCGCCCGTTCCCGCACCGTTATTATCCAGTCTTCCTTTGTAACCCTGAACCTTGATTGTTTTTGACTTATCACTATTCATCATGCCGCCGATCAGCGGAACGCTCAAAAAAGAATTCAGCGTGGAAACTAATGGCGAATTGCTGATGATATCCAGGCTTGCTGCCTGATTTTGGCCCCAGGTCCGGTGAACGGTGGCGCCGACAAAACCGACATTTGAAAAAACCTGGTCATCTTTGGAGTTGGCAGTTAAATTCCCTAAGGAGCCGGGGAGGAGCCGGAGAATCTTCTTCCCCGTGGCCAGGTCAACTTCGGAGAGCGCCTGTTGCAGAGCAAAATGCGCGTCTTCGAGCTTATTGCCAGCAAAGGAAGATTTGGCTGTGGCCATGTCTTTGTCGAAATTCTGCGCAACAATGAAGTTGAAAACGACCAACGCGAACGATAATAACGTAACTTTTTTCATGGTGGTTTATTTTATTGTTCACCCATCTGTTTTTTTATCCCTGCCAGATCGAAAGAAGTGGCGGCACCCATCACCTCATCTTCAGTTGCAAAATTGACACATTCCCAAACCACGATGGTGGCCTGTCCAAGTTGCACGATCAATGTATATCCCTTGTTTTGGTCAAACTGGATAATCGCTTTTTCGCCTTTTACCTGGGTTTGTTTGATATTCGGGTTTTTTTGCTGGTTGCTGACGTACACATTGTTGCCAAAATATAGACTGACGAGCCCGGCGTACATCGGCATGTTCCCGATAGTAACCTTCATTTGTTTCTCTTTTCCATTGCTATAAACCGTTTGCATCTGCATATTGCTCCAGCCAAATTGAGTGCTCGCCACTATATCTTGCGAATCCTTTTTTGGCAGTCCGTCCACGGTTTTCGGGAGTGACTCAAGTATTTGTTTGCCCAGCTTAATCTCGACACCCATGATCGCCTGCTGCAAGGCGTAGCGGGTCTGACTGAAATTGCTGTCCCTCATCGATTTGACTGCATTGTCCATATTGGTGGGGATGTCGGGCGGTGGCGTATTTTTCAAACCCGCCCCGGTCTTATTGGCCGGGCCATTGCCGTTTGCGGAATTCGCCTGGGAATTGGTGGTGGAATTGGGATTAACCACGGAGTTAACCTTATCCTTCAGTTTTTTCAGGAGCTGTCCATCGGCCCGGTATTGGCAGCAAAGAAAAAGTGACAGTGCGCAAGTATAAACAAAAAAACTTTTCATGGACTTCGCTTTAACGGTTTGGAAACTTGTGATTGTCAAAAAAAGTGGTGGGTAGTAAGTAAGTATTCTAAGGTAGCGATTTTAATGAAGGGGGCGGTAAAATATTTTTTGAATTTTACCACCAGGTGTTAAGCATGCTGGCGCAGTCGCGCGCCAGAAAGTTGAGTTAAAACAGGAATACCGCTTTGTTATACCAGCGCAGTCCTTAATATTGAGTGGAAGAAAGGCCGACCACTCATTTGATACCAAAAGAGTAACCAACATAGAAAAGCGTACTGGCAAAATGGCCCGATGTAATGGTCGGTGTGCCGGTGATGGCTGCCTGCCTTTCGTCAGGCACCGTTCTAACGGTTGCCCGGTCTACCGGAACAGAAACAAAGAAATACAAGAGCGATTTTTTGAGTTTGTATTGGACTCCCGGCTCGACGGATAAAATATGCCCGACTCGCCGCAAGCCGTTATCACTCCCTATGAGGTCATGAGCCGGGGCGCCCTCAAATCGAAAACCTGCCGTCCCCACCAGATTGCCGAACAGGAAGTTTCCGCCGGCTCTGAGGGTATAGGTATCCGGAACACTGTTCACATCGTTGGTTGTTTCGTGATAGAGTGTTGTCGCGCTGGCAGGTAACAGGCCCGGCGGGAAGGAAGGAACCCCATTTTGATCTTTCGGGCTCATCAGGTAAAAGAAATTTCCGTATAAACTGATGTCTTTGTTCAGAAAATAATAGCCATTGAATTGAGCGGTGATGCCTGTGCCGCCGTCACCGAGTTGAATCGCCACGTTTACGGGTGCCAGCGTTTGGGCGGTTTTGTCGTTGGGGTCTTCATAGAAATAATCTTCGGAATGATAATTTCCGGTGGGGAATTTGAGACCAAGGCCAACCTGAACATTGCCCCGGCTTGACACGTCGGGTTTGAAGAGCCACTTAAAAACAGTAAAACGCACATCTCCCAGACCGACGGCGTGCGTAGTGTGATAGTCCCCGGCCGCATGCTCGATTTTCGAACGGATTGAATTGTTCGCAAAGGGCACGTCAAAACTGAATTCCCAACCGTTGGTCAGTATTCTTGTCAGCTCCAGGTTTGTCGTGTTTTCATAAATGGTTAATCCATCGGCACCTTTACTTAATGTGCCGTCAAACACCTTGGGGGCACTGAAATACCTGTTGTTGATGTCCATCACCCAGCCGGTTCCTGACTGCGAAATGCCTAATTGAGCAAACTCCCCGTAACCAGTAAGGCTGCGAATGGCGACACAGCCTTGAGCATGGCAAAAACCGGCGGACAGCAGCAGAGCTACGAAGGATAAGATTGGCTTTTTCATAAACGTAAAACTTGATTTAATTAAATAAGATATTCATGATCGATTGGTCGTGCGGACGAATAATTTGGCAGCAGGGAAATATTTACCACTTGACTGAATCGCTCATTCATCAGTTTTAGATGCAACCCGCCAAAGGTAATGCTGGAGAATCACACCTGGAAACGCCAACGAGCAATTGGCTTTTGTGGTTGCCATTTGGCTGGATTGAATGAGCATTTGTCAAAAGCTCGACTTGTGCAGGAGTACTGAATATTCGGCGAGACCAGTCTGACAATCACCCTTGATGAATGGGGATTTCCATCCGGAAGGTTGTCATTTTCCGCGAGCTGTCAGAACTGTTCCATTGGCAAACCCTGCTCACCCGACGCCAGGAGTGGTCGGAAGCGTGCATAGGCAAAAGCAAAGGGTTCTACTGGGAGGACCAACGGCAGCTGATTGGGCTATGATTTGTTCGGTTGGAGCCTTTTGAGAAGCATTTCTTTGCGACTTCTCGATACGTCCACAACAGACCTGTCGCTCATGATCAAATAGCCACCCTCTCCTTTCATATATTTTTCGACCTCGTTCAGGTTGACAAGGTGCGAGTGGTGAACCCTTGAAAAAGAAAAATCTTCCAGCATCTCTTCCACTTCCTTCAGGGTCCGGGAGGCGATGATCAGTTGTCCGCCCTTTAATGCCAGCGAGGTATAGTTGTCGCTCGAGCTGCAGCTGATGATGCTGTCCACGGCCACCATTTGCAGCCCCTCCATGGTGGGAATGGCAATTTTATTGATGGCGACTGTGGGATGATTCAGCCTGTGGAAGAGCATCTCGATTTGCTGCGGATCAGGATGCTTCATCCTTTTCATCGCTTTGTAAACGGATTTCTGCAACTCTTCAGCGTCGATGGGCTTCAACAAATAATCCAGCGCGCTATAGCGAATGGCCTTGATTGCGTAATGATCATAGCTGGTCGTAATGATCAGCTCAAAATCGACCTCGCGTAGCTTTTCCAGCAATTCAAAGCCATTCATGTTTGGCATTTCAATATCCAGAAACAAAACGTTCGGTCTTTTTTCTTTGATCGATTGAAGTGCGCTCATGCCGGAATAACAGATGTCCAGAATTTTCAAATCGGGACAATGGCGTTCCAGAAGGATGGCCAGGGCTTCACAGGAGTAGGGCTCGTCGTCAACTATGGTTGTAGTAATCATCTCTTTTATTTTTAAGATACCATCTCGACTTTATTCCTAAGCGTTATACTCAGATTAACGCGGGTGCCGGCAGGTTTGCCGGTCTCGTCATATAAATCTTCGATGGCAAATGACGTCTTGTAATCCTGATCTTTTTGCATCAGTTCCAATCGTTCCCTGGTAATCTGCAACCCCATCGATTTATGTTTCTCCGCAGATTTACTTTTCAGGTCCGAAGCCTTTTGTCTTCCGATCCCGTTGTCAGTGACGGTACAAAACAAAAATTTGTCGTCATGGTGCAACTCAATTTCAAGATGCCCCTGGCCCTCTTTGTGCATCAGTCCGTGCCAGATTGCGTTTTCAGCAAATGGCTGCATCAGCATCGGTGGGATGAAGATGTTGCTCACGTCGATCGAATTCAAAAAACTGATCTTGTAGTCAAATGAATTCTTGAAGCGCAAGGCTTCCATATCCTGGTAGAGGCGAAGCGTCTCCAGTTCATCTTCAAGGCAAATAGAGGGTTTCTGCGAATTCATTAACACCATCCTGATCAGGCGGGAAAATTTCGTAAGATAACCGGAAGCGGCATCCGTTTCATTTTTGAGGATGAAGCGGTTTATCGAACTGAGACAGTTGAAGATGAAGTGAGGGCTCATTTGTGCGCGAAGGGCCTGCATTTCCAGGTCCGTCACATGTTTTTGGAGCGCCGACTGCCTGTTCAGGCTTTCCAGTTTTTCATTTTTTCTTTTCAGCGTTAGACTCTTATAGATGAAAAAGCCTGAAGTTGCTGCTATGAAAAGAAATATTAACAATACCCGTTGCGACAAAGATTTTTGTTCCAACTCCTTTTCCTTTGCTTTGTTTTCCGTGTCGAGCGCTGCCAGTTGGTCAATTTTTTTCTTGTATTCTGCCTGGTTCTTATAGTTCGTCAGCTTCCAGATGAATTGGCTTGTCAGGATCGAGTCCCTGAGACCGGTGTATTGGTTTAGAAAATAATAGGCGCTGTCGACCATCGCGGCCTGCCTGTACAATCTGGAAAGAATCATATACCCGTCCAGTATGAAATGCCTGGCCTTGCCTGACCGTGCGAGCGAAAGACTTTCGTTGGCGAACCTGAGGGCAGTTTTAATATTCTTCTTCCTCTCGTATACTTTGGCAAGATCCATGGCCACCCGCATCAGGTCCCAGTTATCGTTCCCGCTCCTGAATTGATCCACCGGTTCCAGAAAAATCCTGAGCGCGGAATCGACCTGGTTTTGCATCAGCAGGGTTTCTCCAAAACTCATTCTCGTGGTTTCATTGTCCGGATCGAGCTTCAGTGCCTTCTGCAAATAGAAATACGATGAGTCGGGGAAGTTCATCAACCGGTAAATAACCCCGACGGGTTCAAAATAAATCCAGTCCGCAGTATATATGTCTACACCGTGCGTATTGGCGTAGTTAAAGCCCTGCCTGAAATAGTCGAGCGCCTCATCGTATGCCCCGACCGATTTGTAGAGTTGCCCGATATTGGCGTAGGAGGCTGTCACGCAAACATGATCGCTCATTTTTTGTCGCAGAAGCAAACTTTTGCTACAGTAGAAAAGACTACTGTCATAATTTCCCAGCGTGGCGTAGATATAAGCCATCCAGGTCCAGGCTTTTCCCTCCGCTTCGAAATAACCTGCCTCATCGAGATACAACAAAGATTTGTAATAACAGGATAAAGAAGCTTCAAACCTGTTTTGTGAATACAGGGCCTGACCGAGCCAGACATTCCCCCAGCCCAAACCAAAACTGCTTTCATTCTTTTCAAAGACCCGCAGCGCATCGCTCAGATATTTTCCGGAGGTGACGAAGTTTCTTTTATACAGTTCCGCAACGCCAAAAAGCAGGGTAGCCGTCGCCTTGCCCTCATCGTCATTGATCTTTTCGGATTCTTTCATGGCAAGTCCCGCGAAATAATAAATGCTGTCTGTGTTCACTTTAGGCGGCCACCAATATTGTTCGCCAAGGGCGTTCAGACAATTTACTTTTTTGATGCCCTGGACCGCAGGCAGGATTTTCTCTAAACTGTCAATCATCCGGAAGTCAGGATGCTGTGAAAGAGCGAATACGGGAAGCAGCGCGCTTCCCAAGAAAAATTTTACTTTTTTCCTGAAGAACATATGGACAGTATAAAGAAGCCGGATGCCAGACTGGGTTTAGTCGAATTTACATCCTCTGTAGTAAGATAGGTATTTATATCCAGCCGTTAGACGATGGGGGGAACAACCTGCCGGTTTCATTGAGTAGTTGAAAAGGCCAGCCATTCAACTGATCGAAAACCCCCGCCGGCTGTCCCAAGCGCGGGAAGAATAGACCCTCATGGGCCTCTTGTGCCCTTTTGGAATATAAAATCCACTCAGTCAAAGGGGAACAGGGAGGGCGGCCAGTCAATAAATGATTTCACGATGAGCAGATGGGTCACTCGTCAGATCTTCCCGATTTTTATTTCTTCCACGACGGCTGGGTCAAGCAGGGTCGTTGTGTCGCCCAGGTTTTGCGTTTCCCCCTCCGCGATTTTTCGCAGGATGCGACGCATGATCTTTCCGCTTCTCGTCTTGGGGAGGCCGCTGACAAACTGGATTTTGTCCGGCCTGGCGATTGGCCCGATGATTTTGGATACCGTCTGTGCAATATCTTTTTTTGACACCTCGGTATTTGACTTGTCGCCATTGAAGATGACATAGGCATAGATCCCCTGGCCTTTGATATCGTGGGGGAATCCTACTACGGCACTCTCGACGACGCCGGTATGCATATTGATGGCATTTTCGACTTCAGCTGTTCCTATACGATGGCCGCTGACATTCAGGACATCATCCACCCTACCCGTTATCCGGTAATTTCCCTTTTCATCCCGCAATGCTCCGTCACCGGTAAAATAAAGATTGGGGTAGGTGGCAAAATAGTTGGTCCTGCAGCGCTCGTGATCGCCGTAGGTCGTCCTGATGATTGACGGCCATGGGGCCCTGATGCAGAGATTTCCGCTAACGCTGTTGCCGGTAATTTCTTCGCCGGTCTCATTGACCAGCAAGGGTTGCACGCCCGGCATGGGCAAAGTCGCGAAGGTTGCCTTTTCGGGCGTGATCCCGGCAAGATTGGAGATCATGACGCCCCCTGTTTCAGTTTGCCACCATGTATCGACAATGGGACATTTCCCTTTGCCGATATGTTCATGGTACCAGTTCCAGGCTTCCTCGTTGATGGGTTCTCCGACGGTGCCAAGAACGCGCAGCGAACTGAGATCCTTTCCGCGCACGAAATCCAGGCCAAAGCCCATCAGGCTGCGAATCGCCGTCGGCGCGGTATATAATATGTTCACTTTGTATTTATCTACAATATCCCAAAATCTTCCCGCGTCAGGCCAGGTCGGGATCCCTTCAAACATCAGCGAAGTTGCCCCGGCGCTAAGCGGGCCATATACGATATAACTGTGCCCAGTTATCCATCCGATATCCGCTGTGCAGAAAAAAAT
>JAJPJP010000368.1 GCA_021324175.1 Chitinophagia bacterium | reverse complement strand
TAATCTTATTGATCCGCTCGGTGTGGTTATAGAACATGAAAAACAAAACCCCAATCAGGATCAGGGAGATGGAACCCAGTATGGTAGAAATATTCTTCATCCGTATTTTTTTGCAAAATAAAGGTTTTGTTGAGAATAAAAAGTGTTAAAACCAACCCGGACCCCTGCATGCCCAAGCCGGTTTTAGCAGCGGATGCACCCATCGCCTGACAAGCTGAGAAATATCTCCGTTTGATGTGATGAGACAGGCTTTTTAAAATTCGTTAATTTTGAAACCATGCAGCAAATATCAATATGGGAAAAAGAAAGCTATTTTAAACACCACGACGTCGTCATCGTCGGCAGCGGTCTTGTCGGCTTATGGAGCGCCTATCACCTGAAACGCAAACACCCGGGCCTGGGGATACTGATCGTCGAAAGAGGAGTTATTCCCACGGGCGCCAGCACGCGCAATGCCGGCTTTGCCTGTTTTGGCAGCGTCACGGAACTGATGGCCGATACACAGAAATTCGGGGAACAGAAAATGCTGGAGATCGTGAAGATGCGCTTTGACGGGTTGGAACAAATAAAAAAAACGTTTAAGAAAAAAGAAATCGATTTTGAAAAATTCGGCGGCTACGAACTGATTTCAGCGAGCCAAAAAATGGACATGAATGTGCTTCGCAGCAACATCGATTTTCTCAACCATAAAATTAAAAAGATCATTAAGAAGCGAAAACCATTCAGGCTGCACGACTCATCGATCAGCAAATTTGGTTTCTCGGGCGTCGAGCACATCATAGAAAATAAATTCGAAGGACAACTGCATTCCGGCAAGTTATGCCAGGCGCTGCTCAGAACAGTGCAGTCGATGGGCGTGACCCTGCTGAACACCATAGAAATAAAAAACTTCGAAAACGTAAATGGGAAAATCGAATTGCATACCAACCAGCCATTCAACCTGTCGGCGGGACAGCTGCTGATCTGTACCAATGCATTTACCAAACAACTATTACCCGAATTGCACGTGGAGCCGGCAAGAGGACAGGTATTGGTTACCTCACCGATCCCCGGTCTCAGGTGCAAAGGAACATTTCATTACGATGAAGGGTTTTATTATTTCCGCAACCTGGGGGATCGCATTTTGCTCGGGGGTGCGCGCAATAAAGCTTTTGAGGAAGAAAATACAACCGAACTGACCACCACGGAATTCATTCAACAGGAGCTGGAAAGTTTTTTGCGGCAGGTGATCATTCCCGGCACCTCATATACCATCGATCATCGCTGGAGCGGCATCATGGGCATGGGCGATGATAAAATGCCCATCGTAAAAAAAATTTCAGAAAATATTTATTGCGCCGTGCGCATGGGCGGCATGGGTGTTGCCCTGGCTCCCGTTATCGGAGAAAACATCGCTGCCCTGATGACAACATAAAACCCGGAAAGAAAATTCCGGGTCAAGTGTTTTTAAGTCAGCATCGGCAGGTTTTAAAACTTCACCAATTTAGTTACATTCTTGCTTTTTCCATCATTTATTTTCAGGTAATAAATGCCCCTGTTCAGGGTGCCGATGTTTATCTGGAATGTTAACTGAGATATTTTTTGCGAAATCACTCTTTGTCCAACCTGGTTGTACAATTCAATCGTAGCACCGATCGCGTTTTGATCCGTCATACTCACCGTCACCAGGTCTGCAGCCGGATTGGGATATACCGAGACCAACGCCACCGCTTCGGGTTCGCCGCTTATGCCCGCCGTGTCGTCTAAGGCCGTTGCAGCCAGCGCTCCTGATGAAAGCATCGGATACCTTACACCCTCGGGTTCGAACAAGGCGCGCATGCGCTCGCGTTGACCGAGTGTAAAGATATTCATGCAGGCATCGTTTGTAAAATCCATGTAGTTCGTATACATTTCTCCGTTAGGTCCGTCCGTGCAGCTGATGACAATTCCGCTTGGACATCCGTATTCTGCGGCCTGTTGAGGCGGCGTATCATCGACCTTGTCATCACCGCAATCTGCGTCTCCCCAGGTGTGTATGAGGTTTAACCAATGACCGGTTTCATGCGTGCCCGTTCTTCCCTCATTAAAGGGAGCGGCAGCCGTGCCCATGGTTCCGAAAGCTTTGTAAGAGATCACCACGCCGTCATTGGCTTTTGGCCCGCCTACAACACTTGCATAACCAAGCACTCCGCCGGTCAGGTCGCCAACCCATATATTGAAATAACTGTCAGCATCCCAGGCGTCATCGCCGTTTGAACTGCTGAATTTTATCGCATCATTGATGTTGAATTGTTGCACATCGGTATGCTTCCTGACGATCCCGCGGGTGGCATATCCATGGGGATCCACCTTTGCCAGCACGAAGTGAAAGCCGCAGTCAGCAGCGAAGGGTTGAAAATAGGATGGCGTATTGGCGGTATCTGCATTCTGCCTGCGGTAATCCCTGTTCAGCACATCGATCTGTGACTGGACCTGCGCATCGCTGAGGTTCTGTATGGATGAATTGTAGATGACATGAACGACAACAGGGATGGTAATCACCGAAGAGGCGGTCACGGAATTACTGGAAGGCTGCGGGCGGGTTGCCTGTAATCTTCTGGTGAATGCTTCTATGGATGTTATTTTATCGGCTAAGCCGGGAGTATTGTGAATGATTTGCTGCCTGTAATCTGCAAATCCGCAAATGCGCTGGGCGTTTGCAACAAGTACGGCAAGGGACATGATCAACGATAGTAAAATTCTGCTCATCGAAACTACTTTTTGTTTGCGGTAATTCGACAGGCTATTGGAGTATGTTCACGGGGGTATCGGAACCCAAAAAAGGAGTTTCATGGCAGATATGGATCAGGCAGTAGGTAATTCGAGAAAGGTTTTGGTATGCGCAATAACGTTCCGGAAAAAACAATAGACAGAAAGGCCAGACAAAGGGTATTGAAGATTTTGAACGCACCAGATTAGGATACACCGTAACAGTGTATAGTGAAGAGGTGGTTTACAGAACCATAAGCCCTATAAAAGAACGCAAAACTTTTGACATCTCAAAATTTTAACGTCACATTTTATCTACATACAGTTTTTAAGTAATTGGTTATGTGTTATTTTTGTTTTTATCTCATCATCATGACAAAGAAATCGATCATTTTTTCGGTATTTGTGTTCCTGGCTGCCTGCAACAACAACGGCACGTCGACCTCCACTTCTCCCGGTGGAACAGAAACGGATAACACACCGCCAAACATCAGTTATACCGCAGTCAATGAATTTCCGCACGACACGTCTTCTTTTACGGAAGGCTTTCTGGTCCACGACGGACAATTGTACGAAAGCACGGGTTATGATTCCTCCTTTGAATCGACGCGTTCCCTGTTTGGCGTCGTGGATCTGAAAACCGGAAAGATCCAGCCAAAAGTGGAGATAGATAAGAAAAAATATTTTGGCGAAGGAATTGTCTTCCTCCATGGAAAAGTATACCAGCTGACATACAAAACCAAGATTGGTTTTATTTATGACGCCAGGACATTTAAAAAAATAGGCGACTTCACTTTTCCCGCCGCCGAAGGGTGGGGACTGACGACGGACGGGACCTACCTGATCATGAGCGACGGGACGAGCAATATCGATTACCTGGATCCCGATAATTTTAAACTGATAAAAATTTTAGGGGTCACCGATAACAATGGCCCGCTGGGTTATATCAACGAACTCGAATACATCAACGGATATATTTACGCCAACAAATGGCTCAGTGATTACATCTTGAAAATTGACACGGCCAGCGGGAAAGTCGTCGGCAAACTGGACCTGACCGCGCTTGCTGATGAAGCCAGGGCAAAATATCCTGATCTGCAGGAGATGAATGGAATCGCCTACGATTCCGTCGCAAAAAAAGTATACATCACGGGAAAAATGTGGCCAACCATTTACGAGATCAGGTTTCCATTTTAAAGTGGCAGCGGGGCGGCGACCGCCATAGATTCCCCCCTCACTGCTTATTTGTTGATGATATAGGTCAGCGAGCTGCAGCGTTCTTTATTGACAAAGGCAATGAAATTGGAATAAAGTCCGATCAGCGTTCCCCGCAGCAGACCCAGTTTATTTTTTTTATACCGCTCACTCAAAAAACTGATATAAAAACTGTCATAGGGCATGGCACGCGTCGACTGCAATTCAAATTGATATTGATTGAATAATTTTTTTAGCGACAAGGGAGAGAAATGATACAGGTGTCGCGGGACATCATAAGCAGCCCAGTCATTTTTATAAAAAGACGCGTCAGCAGAAGTATAATTGGGCACCGCAATGAATATTTTACCATGGGGTTTGATCAGCTTTTTTAGCTGGATCATGTAGCCGTGCAGGTCATGGACGTGTTCCAGCACATGCCACATGGTAATCACATCAAAGGATTCTTCGGGGAAGAGATAGAAATGTTCGGGTCCGATCAGCCCGATGTGGTTGAGTACCTCAGCCTGTGCACGCGCCGTTGCATCCGGTTCCAGAGCGGTGACCTGCCATCCGTGCGTTTTCATAAATCCGGCAAACGAGCCGGTGCCGGCGCCGATATCCAGTAGTTTCCCGCTTTTTAATCCGGTCAGTGACAAGATCAGCCTTCGTTTATTGCTCAACGTTAGTTCGCGTACCTGGTGATACAGCATGTTGATGAAACCCTTCCTGGTGTTGGTGTGGGAAATATAATTATCGGAGCGGTAAAATTGCCCGATCGAATCATTATCGGGAACATCCTGCGTGAGCCTCAGGGTGCAATGATCGCATTGCCATATCTCAAATTCCTTCCGGGAGACACCATGATCCATCGCCTTAAAAATGAAATGCAGATCAGCCGATCCGCAGGCAGGACAAATGGTATAATGTTTTTCCAATGATTGTTAAATGATGGACAAAGAAAGCAAAGAAAATCCGCATTGAAAATTGAAATGAGGATTTATTTTGTTACATCAAGCTTTTGCTGGTTACCGGAAAAGTTTGACTGCGAATGATTGTTGGAATAATAAAAAAGAAGGATCAACAAAGCCACGCAAGCTGCAACCAGCGCGAATATCCACCAGGTTTGTCTTTTTGGTACTGAATTGGCCTGCAGCCATTCATCCATTTCATAATTTGATTTTTCTTTGTCACCCACCATCAGCCTATGCTGTACATTTTTTCTGGTGACGGGTTCTGCAATCACGGGCTGCATGAACAGAGAGCTCTCGGGTTCCGACTCGAAAATAATATTTCCCGCATAATCTTTTTTCAATATGCCGATGCCGTCCCAGGTCACCTTGTCTTCCTTGCGTATCTTGTTCCGCAGCTCATAAGAAAATTCATTGTACCATTTTATCGCTTCGTAATCCGGGATATTTTTTTCTGAAGCCAGGTAAGAAAAAAAATCTTTGTCGGGCGCATCGAAATATTTGTCGAAACGAAACTGGTAGGTCGGGGGTAATACCATCTTTTTGCCGGCGTCCGTGGTGGAAGGAATTGTTTCCAGGTAAATGGTACCCAAGCCGGGGATGCTGATGTTTTTATGCTGATATAAATAACTGTTCAGTACTTCAAACATGATGGTTGGGTTTCAGGACACTAAAGAAACGGAAATTTCGGGAAATAAATATTTATAAAATCTTAAAATAATAAAAATATTACCGGCATCAAAATGCGAAAATGATCCCGCCCAGAATATTAAAACCGTAAACAGGATACTGGTTCCAGCGTTCGTATTTGCTGTTGAAAAGGTTATTCATTTGCAGCCACAGGTTTACCTGCCTGGTTATCCGAAATTCTATCCCCGCATTCACGTCTAGTCCGGGGTTACCCTTGCCGGTAAATTTATTGCCAACCAGGTAATCCGCGCCGTCAAAGGTCCAGAGGTCTCCTTTGATCCAGAGGTCTTTCAGCACCTGCCATTTTACGGTCGTGGTCAGTTCCAGCGGCAGCAACCCCCACGGATCTGCCTGACCCTGCAGACCCGAATACTTATGAATATTCAGGACCAGATTTGCGCTGAAATCTTCACCGTGCGTATATCCGATCTCTCCGTGCAATTGCAGGTCATTCATCGCCGTGGCATAACGGATCAGAAATGTTCTGCCGGTGATGCTGTCGTTAACAAACAAAGGCATATTCCAGAACCTGTTGAAAGCCACTTTTGCGGCATAGGTAAAATGATCGTTCAGCGAACCTTTTATCCCCCCATAGATTTCCTGTACACGCGTGTTGAGCAGTGAATCCGGCTGGGCAAGCCAGGGATTAATTCCCGCATAACGCTGATAGGAACCCTTATCATAATAACCTATCCATCCGAGCTGCAGCGTGAGACGCTGATCGGAAGTGGTGACATCAGCGATAAAATTGGGCAACAAATGAAAGGTGCCGTTGTCCCAGGATGGAGTAAGACCCGCATGCAGGTTAAATGTTGAGGCTTTTACAAAAAGCGATGGCGCCACATCAAACAAATTATTCTGAATGGTGAGCCCGCCCTTTTTATAGTTGGTGAGGTTTGCCAATAGCCCGAGATCAAACGTAAAGTTTTTGTCTATCCCTTTTTCCAAAGGAAGGTTCAGCACCGAATTGGTCTCCGTGGCCTGCGGGTGGTGGTTGTCAGAAAAAACATATACATCCACGTTAGGTTTATAGACGAGCCCGAATTCCGTCGGATTTATATTCCTCAGGCCGAGCCTGCCGTGATAGGTGGTAAACTGCTGCCGTAGCGAATCGTCTGAAAATGTCAGGCTGTCGGGTTTGTATCCGTATAAATAATAATTATCCGTCTTGAAACCCAGTGCCCCGCTCCATTCCAGGTTATTGGTTGTCTTTACATCGCCGGCGATGCTGACGTCTGTTGAACTGTTTTTTTGATGAGGCAGGCTTCCCTTTGAATTATACAGGTCTGCAAATATGTTGAAGAACGTATTTTTTCCATCCCCGAAACTAAATCCGGTCTGTATATAAGGCAGGTGAACGTTGCCCGCGCCTGCTTTTATATAATTGGCATTTTGCCAGATCAGCACCGAATCGGCTTGCAGGGCAACAGGCTTAAGCTCTCCGGGCTGGTAGGTGAGTGACAGGTATTGGGAAGGGATATCGTATTTGAGTTTTGGTCTGGAGGTGTCGGCAACCGGCGGCGTCGCATGGAAATTGATCTTGGAGGCATCACGCAGGACCGGTTTAAAAACAGAAGTGATATCGATCGTCCTGCGTTTTGCCGAGTCCTGTGCATGCGCCCCGGCCGCCAGGGACAGGATGACGGTCATCCAACAACAGATTATGTTCAGCTTTTTGATCATCAGCAATATGATACCATTTGTTTTTTCAAAAATTCTTCGACATCAATTTTTTGTGTCCGCGACAAAACTAACCCTTCCCTCCACGGTCATTGCCCGCTGTTGGCGCTGCCATTTGATTTTTCCTCCTGCGCAGCCTGGTCAAGTTTTTGTTTGGCCTGCGTCCGTACATCCTCTGCTTTGGCATTGTCAATAATACTCTGGTAGGTAGCCTTGGCATTGAAATAATCCTTCTCTTTGAGATAAATATCTCCCAGCAGCAGGTAGGCTTTGGTGACCCACAGCTCGTAGGATCCTGCCTTATTAATCACCTCAAAAGCCGCCTTCTCCGCGTCTTTCAGGGAACCCTGCTGGTAAAGACAGGCGGCAATCTCATAACGTGCTTCCGCTCCGTAGGCCGCCTTGCTCAGCGATGCAGCCGTCCGGAAATACTGCAGCGCCGTTTCGCACTGGTTGTTGGTTTGAAAAGACTTTGCAATGGCAAGATTCGCCATCACCTTATCATCCGTGCCCAGACCTTTTTGATTCAGGAGATCTTTGGCATTGTCAACCGCATCATTCCATTGCTGCAACTGGTATTGACAGCGAAGCAGCCCGCGCATGGCTTCGAGTTTTCCTTCCTGTGAGCCGGCAAAGTCCTTGAGTTTTGCGAAATATTTTTCCGCAGCGGCATAATCTTTCAGGTTAAAAAAGTTTATCTGCGCAGACTGGGTCAATGATTTTTGTGCGAACTGATTGGGCGCCTTATCCGATACCGCTTCATAACCTGTCACGGCTTTAGCCCAGTTTTTTTGGTTGAAGTAGATTTCGCTTTTATAATAATTCGCTTCCAGGGAATGTTTCCCTTCCGGAAATTTGGCGAGGTATTGTTCAAACCTGGGCGCCGCATCGGCAAAATTTCCATTGTTGAACTGCACTTCCGCCTCCTGGTAGGCCAACTCATCTTCCTGGTTTGGCGTGACGTCAACGCCCATGGTCTTGGCAAAATTTACATAGTCGCTGCTCTTCCCCTCTTCGACATAAATAATTTTTGCGTTCTCCAGCGCGTCCTGGGCCTCCTGCGAGCTGGGATATTGCCTGACCAGCATATTGTACTGCGCCAAAGCCAGGTCATTGTTATTGAGATTGTAATAGGCAATGCCGGCTTTTAAATAGGCGCGTGGCTTCAACGCATCGTTGCCTGTTGCCGCAATGATATTTTTAAGATAGGGAAGCGCTTCGCGAAACTGTTCCTCAGCCAGGTAGGTGATGGCAATTTCCATATTGGCATCAGGAATAAGACCTGAAGAAGGATATTGACGGGGAATGGAGTTGAGCAGCGTAATTTTTTCGTTTCCATTGTTGACGCCGGCGATCATCCCCTTTTGAAAAGTCGCATAATCGCTGGCAGGCCACGAGAACTCCAAGACCTTGTTGTACATGGCCAGCGACGTTTTGAAATCGCGGTCCATATAATAACAATCCGCGTCACGCAGGTATGCATCCTGTTCCAGCGCTTCGGAATTGATTTTCGGGGCTTTTACGATCTGCTCAAAAAAACCCTGCGCCTGCCGGTAATTTTCTTTTTTTAAAAAACAATATCCCAAATTATATTTTGCATCCGCCGGATTGACTTCGCCATTTGTCCCGCCGCTTTTCATGTATTCAAAATAATAATGAATGGCGTCATCGATTTTATTGAGGCGGTAAGCAATTTCTCCTTTCCAAAAATTAATGTAGGGCAGCACGGCTTCATTGTCTGATTGCCGCATCGCCTTATCCAACAGGTCACCGGCAGCGATCAGCATGCCATCATTGATCAGTTCCGTGGCACGGCCGAGCAGAATCCTTGCCGAAACCTTTTTGGTATTGGGGGTCTGGTGACCGACGCTGTCCAATAAGGCAAGCGCATCCTTATAATTGTTCGTATTGGCAAGCAGGTTGACGAGCAATTCCCGCGCTTCTGCATTGTAGGCTGAGTTGGGGTACTGCTGAACAAAATTCTGCAATTCGGCCAGGGCGATATCCTGGTAGCCCAATTCGAAAGATAATTTTGCATAATTGTATTTGGATACCTCGCGCTGCTGCACATTGCCATTGTTTGTGGAGCAAAACAAAAAGGCATTGCGCGCATTGTCCTTCTGCCCCGTTTTCAGGTAACAGTCCCCCAGCAGGTACATCGCATTTTGCGAGAGTGAATCCTTGTTGCCGCCGAGCTGCTTAAATCCCTCAATCGCCTTTTTCCAGTTTTTTGTCTGGTAATAGCAGTAAGACAATTCATAGAGATCTTCATGGGAAACTTTTTTTGCCTGGCTTACATACTGCTCCAGGTATGGCAGTGCCTTGTCAAATTCCTGGTTCTCGTAATAGCCGTGACCAACAAGCTGGCGCAATTCCATGTCATAATACTGGCCGCCGTTATCTACCTTCTTTTTCGCGTATTCAATGGCTTTATCACGCTGTCCCTGGATGATATAAATATTGGCCATGTAGTAGGGAACGACCTTTTCATATTTTGGTTCGTTCTCCACCACCTTGAAAGCATCGAGGGCAGCGTTATAATTCTTGTCATAAAAAGAAATAAACCCATAGTAATAATTCGCATCCACATAATGTTCATTGCCCGTCAGCTGGCGAACCGAGTTGAATAACGGCTTGGCCAGTTCAAACTGCTGCTGCGTGAAATAAGCATAGCCCTCATGAAATTTCATGTCGGCCACTTCGTCATTGTCCAGGTTTTCAATACTAACGTTGTCGTATAACCGAATGGCAGAAACATAATCCGATTTTCTGAAATAATATTCAGCCAGCTGAAAACTCATCATCTCCATCCTTGCCTTATTATTTTCAACCCGCACGTATTGGTTTGCCTCATCGGCATCAATGGGTTGATTCAATTTCAATCCGCACACGATCGTATAGTAACGAATTTCCTCCCTGTACAAGGTATTGTTGCTCTGGTCAGTCCCGCGGAGCTGCGAGGCTAATTGTTTGAACACGGGATAGGCGAGCGTGTAATATCCCTTCTGAAAAAATTCTTTTGCCTGTTTAAAATTCGCCTGCGGATCGCTGGTATAAAACGTTTGTTGTGCAATTGATGAATAGGAAATAAAGAGTAAGCAAAATATGATTGATCGTTTCATTCCAATGTCCGTTGTTCAGTGTTAACGCGATAAAGTTTCTAATTATTTTATCGTTTACCAAACATCGTTCCAAACACGTGTGGATAACAGCATAGATTAACATTTCTTTAGTGATGTAACGAAATCATTTTATTTTTGTCGAAAATTTACAGACGATGAAAAGAATAATGTCGACACGCTATTCAACAGCTGCATTCAACACCGCAACATTATTTTTGCGTGCAACTTTCGGAATAATCATGTTTCTTGATCATGGATTGACGAAGCTGAATAAATTCAGTGAGCAGCAAAATGTTTTTCCCGATCCGCTTCATGTCGGACATCGCCTGTCGCTGATCCTCGTCATTTTTTCCGAAGTGGTTTGCTCGCTGTTGCTGGTACTCGGATTATTCAGCAGGCTTGCTGCCTGTATTCTTTTTATAGAAATGGCCCTGGTGATTTTTATGAATTTCGGCCAGCCTGTTGACAAATTTGAATTGGCGTTGCTCTATGGGGTTGTTTATTTTTCTTTATTGCTGACCGGTCCGGGGAAAATAAGCGTGGACGGAATGAGCGGAAGATAAATCAGGATGAATCTTTTCCGCCCCCCGCGGGGTCAGCCTGCTGTCACCGGCACAGTCACCTGCATTTTTTTGGATCAGCATCCATTCCGCTAAAAAAAATTTGACATACATTCATCTCCTCATTACTCAACATCCATATTCAGATTCATGTTCATATCAGAGACAACCCTTCGCGTTCGTTACGCAGACACCGATCAGATGAATGTCGTCTACCACGGCAATTATGCAACCTATTTTGAAGTGGCGAGGACCGAATCCGTACGGCAGCTGGGGCTGACCTACAAAGAGATGGAAGCCATGGGCATGGCAATGCCCGTGGTTGAATTACACATAAAATATTTACGCCCCGCTCACTATGATGATTTGCTTAACGTGAAAACGATATTGAAAGAATTGCCCGCAGACCACCGGATAGAATTTCACCAGGAAGTATATAATGAAGCGGGAAAATTATTGACAACGGGAAAAGTGGTTCTTTTTTTCATGAACATAAAAACAAAAGAAAAAACAACCATGCCCCCGCAACTTGAAGAAAAATTAAAGCCCTATTTTAAATAGTCACGGGTCACAAAGGAATGGTCTCACGGGCATCCCTAACCGGACAGACCGGTCGGGCCAATCCGTCTGCATGCCCCCATGGACACAGACGGGAAATAAAAATCAGTTATGGAAAAAACTTCTGCAAGCATCATTACCATCGGAGATGAATTGTTGATCGGCCAGGTCATTGATACCAACAGCGCCTGGATGGCCCGGGAATTGAATGCCATCGGCGTTTGGGTAAAGCGCCGGATAGCCGTGGGCGATGACTGGAACGAGATATGGAATGCCCTGGATAAAGAAAACAACGAAGCGCATATTGTTTTAATTACCGG
>JAJPJP010000258.1 GCA_021324175.1 Chitinophagia bacterium | reverse complement strand
TGCATAACTGTTTTGTTCTGTATTGACCCGGATTGATCTGAAGAAATTTGCCTTGGCCGCGGGAAAATCTCCTTTTACCAAATAGGCGTTGCCCATGGAATTCAGACCGTCACCCTCAAACATCTTAAAACCGCTTTCCTCTGCAAATTGGACACACTTTTGCAGGCAGCTGAGCGCCGAATCTATCTGATCATGGGACAGGTAATAGGCCCCAAGTTCAGTATAGATCTGGGCCTGGGCAGATTTGTCATGGTTTTCCTGTGCCACTTTTTTACCTTTCGACAGCTCAGCGAATTCCTTTTCACTGTACCCCGCATTATGGTAGAGTGTTGCCAGGTCAAAATGCAATTGGGCAAGGAAAATAAGCCGGGCAATATGCGGGTCTTTTTCGGCTGAGAACCTGGCGACGCCCCATGCGCTCTTTTCACTGAGTGGATCTTCGGCGATTTCAATACCTTCTAGAAATCTTCTCAAAGCCTCCGGATAATTACCGAGTCGCCAGAGCAAATAGGCTGAATTGTCCAGCGCGTCGCACTCCCAGATTTTCAGATTAAATTTCCGGGATAAATTAAGCTCCTGGTCCAAGAAATAAAAAGCGCTATCCCTTTTACTCTCCGCTAAATAAAAAGCCAACTCATGGTAAGCCGCCATCCGTACCGTGTCATTGGTAATGCCCGGAAAAGCCTTTTCCAGACTATCGTATTGATTTTCATCAGGCAAATGATAGAATGCATATTGCTGGCTAAAAAGTAAAATCGGCAGTAATTGAAATAGGGTTATCTTAAAAAATGACTTCATTCGCTTCGGTTTAGTTAACTGGGAATTGAATCACAAACTCTGTAAACTCCCCCTCCTCGGTGTTTACATTTATTTCCCCCCCGTGTGCTTTCACTATATCATAACTCAAACTCAATCCTAGCCCTGTTCCCTGCCCGGTTGGCTTTGTAGTGAAAAAGGGTTGGAAGATCTTATCAATGATCTTCTGAGGGATTCCAATGCCATTATCCTTAATAGTTATGGTCACAAATTCGCCGGCCTTCGCTGTAGAAACTGAAACAGAGGGCGTATACCCATTTGTTTCAATTCTCTTCCTTTCGGTCACCGCATAAAAGGCATTATTGAATAGATTAACGAAAACCCTTACCATATCCTGCGGAACAAATTGGAATTTTGCAATTGACTTGTCAAAGTCCGTGTTGATTTGAACATCAAATGACTTTTCCTTTGCTCTTATGTTGTGATAACTGAGTTTAAGGCATTCTTCGATGACAGCATTGATGTCCGTTAAGACTTTTTCACCGGCACCTACCCGACTATGCAGAAGCATCCCCTTTACTATACCATCAGCTCGTTTGCCATGCAGAAGTATTTTATTTTCATTTTCTCCAATGTTGTTCGATATAGAAATGGCATCCATGACATTTCCAGATTGTAACTCAGCTTTCATCTCGTCTATTAGTTCTTTGTTCACTTCTGAAAAATTATTAATGAAGTTGAGTGGGTTTTGGATCTCATGTGCAATACCAGCAGTCAATTCACCCAGGGAAGCCATTTTTTCCTTTTGTATCAGTTGGGTTTGTGTGGCTTTGAGATCGTCATAAGCCATTTCAATTTTAACCTTCGCTTTCCTTTGTTGCCTGTTGTTGCGATATAAAAGCAGTGCAACTATTAAGAACGTGGCGAGTCCGCCGATAAGCGCATTGAATTTTAATTGGGTGTGCGCTTGCTCTTTGGCCTCTGCGATTTCCTCCTGTCGCGTGCGTTCATCGAAGGCAAGACCCAAGAGTTCTCTTGACTTTTCCTGACTGAACAGACTGTCTTTGGCCACAATGGCAGCAGACTGGTAGGTGAAGGCGCTGTCGAAAAGGTGGAGGGAGGCATAATAGTTTGCCAAGAAATTACATGCATCCATCAGCCTTTGGGTAAAACCCGCAGTTTGTGCAATCGATAGTGAAAGCTTTGCATAATACAAGCTTGAATCAGCCTTACCTGTTTTTCGGAACAGCGTTGCCATACCCAGATAGGTTTCGCAGAAGTTGTCATCATCTCCTGACTCTCTGAGATAAGGAATACCAGACCGGTAATTATTCAAGGCCTCTGCATCCCGGCCCATTTTCGAATAGATGTTGCCAAAGTCATTCAATGCAGTACCTGTTAGACCCCCATTCTTTATATGTCGGGCAACGGTATAGCCGAGGTTAGTATAATAGTTCCCCGAATCCAGAATGTTCAGTTTTTCATACACGTCACCAATGTTAAGTGATTCAATTGCAATATTCTCTGGACTGTTGAGTCGTTTATGAAGCACTAATGCCTTTAAAAAGTAATCAAGGGACTGCCGGTAATCCGCTAGCATGGCGTATACTGTACCTATATTTCCGAGGATGGCAGCAATTGCAACTTCCTCATTAATGGATTCTGCTTTTTTCAGTGCTTCAAGGAAAAACCCTAGAGCCCTGGGGTATTTGCCTATAATACGAAACGCATTCCCAATATCATTTAAACACCTGATTTCGTCGTATACAACTCCGGACTTCTTTGCCAAGGAAAGCCCCTGCTGCGCCAATAACAACGCGGTATCAGGTTTTGATTTACAAAATGCATCACTCAATAAAATATACAGATTTGCACGGCCGGTTTCATCTTTTTCAGTCTGCAATAGCTTTTGCAAGCTGTCAATTTCTCGATTTTGGGCATGTGCAAAGCTTTGCAATAATAGCAAGAAGACGAGGCTGTAAAAAAATCCTTTCATAAACAAAGAATTGATGTTGATATCTTATCAAGCTCAATAGTCGCAGCTGGGATGTGGTATATATAAATGGTAGAGTCTTGGAAAAAAGCATATGAAATGGAAGATATCTGAAATAAGATAAAGTAAGTTAAAAACCTCATAATGGGAAAGACGTCTATTGCCAGCTAATTTGGTTCACAGCAAAAAGGTATGCAATCTCTTTCCAATGTTAAAATCTGTCCGTCTGTTTAACAAATTAGCACCAAAAAATAAATCCCGAATGTCTATCCAAATGATTTGAAGTCACGCAAATTGTATTTTGAAAAACTAAAGATAGTTTGGTCAATGATTTCTTGGTCGGTCACGATTAGTACAATTTGGTTGAATCATGCACATCTGAAGCCGGATAAACAAGTTGATTAGCGACCAGGGGCGGGTTTTTACCAAGCCCGTTCATCGCTTGTTAGCCGAAGCGTTCATCCCTAATCCGTCCCATTTGCCCTATGTTAATCACCGTAACGGCGATAAGTTGGATAACAGTCTTGGCAACCTTGAATGGGTGACACATTCTCAAAATATCCGCCATGCCTATAACCTTGGGCTACTTCAAACCGTTAGTACCCGGAAACTCGTGTTTGATAAATGTACCGGGCGAAAGTTCCAGAGTGCAAGGCAGGCAGCGGATTATTATCAGATTCCGTACAGCACCTGCAAAAACTACCTCAATGGAAACCGGCTGAACCGGACTTGTCTGGAATATGCCGCTTAGAGGAGCTTTTTCATGTCCTCTGCGATTTTCAGTTCTGTCACCTTGGAGTAGATCTGGGTCGTGGACAGCTTTTTATGCCCCATCATTCGGGAAACAGTGACGATATCAACGCCCTTTTCCAGGGTGATAGTAGTCGCGAATGTATGCCTGGCAAGGTGGACAGAAATGCGTTTTTCTATCCCGCAAATGGTTGCCACTTCTTTGAGATACTTGTTCAGATTTTGATTGGAAATTACAGGTAGTAGCCGGTGTTCATTATTCGTTCGTGAAAACTCATAATATCTTTCCAAAATCATTTTCGAGATGGGTAAAATTGGAACGATAGAGCGCGTCTTTGTTTTGGTGCGGTGGATTTTTATCCATTCTATTCCATTACTGAAGATTTCAACATTTAGGCGATTAAGCTTTACAACATCGGCATAAGCAAGACCAGTGTAACAACAGAAGATGAAGACGTCCCTAGTCTGTTCAAGCCTTTTACTGGGAAGTGCAATGTTTTGAATGGTTGTCACTTCAGCAAAGGTCAAATAACCACGGTCGGTTTCATTCAACTTCAGCGGATAGTTAACAAAGGGGTCTTTTTCCATCCATTCGTTCTGGAGACAAACCCTAATCAAGTGTCTAAGTTGCTGCATGTTTTTTGTTACTGCGTTATTTTTGAGCTTTTCCACGGTACGCATGTGAAGATCAAAATCAGATAAGAATCGACGATTTACTTCAAAAAGAGGAATGTAAGATCTCTGAACCGCTTCTTCGAGAAAACGCTTCGTCTTTCTGGCGAGAGTTTCATACTTTTTTTGCAGTGCTAAGGCTGATATCGTGCCCGGCTCTTGCTCTTAAGTTCACCAGATGATACCCAATGGCGCCTAATAGAGTAGTGGCTTGAGTATTCTTGGACATGATGATGTCACGTATCACCGCGAGATCAACTGAAGTATTTTTCTCTGAGGTTTTATGGAATGCAGTCCTGGCAGCCATGCTTAAGGCTAATAAATGACTGTTATATTCCTTGATCAATTGAGAACTTCCCTTTACCCTCTGCTTGATTTGGTCCCAAGTATTAGGTTCAATGTACAGGTTCGTGGAAAATGAAATTCTTTTTCCATTAAGCGAGATGCGCATCATGATTGGAACGGTACCTTTTTTATTCAAGCGTGACCTGTATAACCAGAATAATATTTTCATATCGCAGTGATTTAAAGTTTGTTGTTTGAGAAAGAGGTAGCACGAAAATGTAGCCCGAATGGAGCTATCATCTAAGGAAGCTGTAATCGTCACTCAGCAAGCATTTGGCGATTTCAGGATTCATATACTTAATGGGGAGAGTGTGACCTGAAAAGAGACCTTTTGAATTAGAAATCGTTATGAATTGCCTTAAAACAAAAGCTGCTCAAAGATGAAATTTGAACAGCTTTACCCAAGATGTAGCGAGGGAGGGAGTTGAACCCTCGACCTCCGGGTTATGAATCCGACGCTCTTACCAACTGAGCTACCTCGCCGAAGGCGTGCAAAGATAGAAAACTCGTCCGAGATTTGATCTGTTCTTGAAGGATGTGAAAATTTCTGATAATGAGCTGAAATTTCATAAATTTCATTAATGAAAAAGCACATTTTGCTTGCGTATGGAACATTATTGTCCTTCTGCTTTTTAGCGGCCCAGACGGGCCACGACAGTGCATACTATCAATCGTATAAGGGCTCGATTATTACCAGGGTTTACTTTTCCCGGAAATATGACATATTCAAACTCACTCCCCCTGATCCAAGCCTTCCTGCAATGAGCTATCATGCCAATACAACCCTTAGCCTTGGGCTGGGTTTGACTTACCGATCGCTATCCTTCAGCTTTTCTAAAGAACTCAGTTTTCTGAAATCCCAGGAACGAAAGGGGGCGACCAATGCCACTGACCTTCAACTCCATCTTTATAAACAAAAGTGGACTATCGATGCCGTGGGAGAATTTTATAAAGGTTATTACCTCCGCCCTGACGGCTTGGCGGCACCCGATGGCCAAAGTTTTTATTTGCGTCCCGATTTGGGTGTTCAATTAGTCGGCCTCGCCGCTTATCGCGTTTTAAATGATCAGCGGTTTTCATATGGAGCCGGGCTTTCACAAAATGCCTGGCAAAAAAAATCAGCTGGTTCTTTTCTCGTTGGTGGAGAGGCGTTTTACCTCGCAACCAATGCCGACAGCTCCTTTGTCCCGGCAACAGTAGATTCAGCGTTTGCATCGCAAAATGTTCGAAAACTTCATTTATTTGAAATCGGGCCAGGCGTTGGGTATGCTTATACACTGGTTATTCGAGAATATTTTTTCCTTCTTGGATCGGTCAACGTCGATTTTAATCTACATTTTGCACGCGAATTGGGCAATGATATTTCAAGTGACAAGATTGGGTTTACTCCAAACTTTATTTTCAGGGTAGGAGCTGGCTATAACTTAAGTCGCTGGGGACTAAATCTCACCTGGATGTGGAGTTCAGTCAATGCGACAGGGGGCTTCTCGAATTATAAATATAATGTAACAGCAGGCAATTATCGGTTGATTTACTTTCGGCGAGTCGCTATCAATAGACGCATGAAAAGAATTTTAAGACCAACAGATTGATAATTGTCATCCAGGAAATATCAACCGAAGGAGTCAATATACCTTTCTGAATTCAAAAAAAGGCTGACTTTGCCAACGCTTTGAAAATAATAGATCTTTAAGCAAAATAGTCCAGCAATGAAAACAAGTACTCTTTTATTATTCTCGCTCGTTGCAATTCTTCATTCGGCCAACGCGCAACCGATAACGGCCTCGCAACTAATGGGAACCTGGGATCAGGCTGGTAAAAGCAGCCATGTGCCTTCGATGATTTTTGTCGACACAGCCAAAGTGAAATTCTCTTATAAAGGACACTCTGGTACATCTAAGTCATATTACTACATCATAAAAAATTCTAATGTACCGACTATTCTGACAGTAGACTACAAGGCGAATCACCGCAAACATCGCAATGAATATTTAATTCAGCTTGTCGCAAATGATACAATGAAATTGCAAGTCTTGCACAAAAAAGACGCTCGGGATCACTTTAACGAGGATAATCCGAACAAGATTTACACACTTGTTCGCAGGAACTAATATAGGTTCAAGAGATTGTTATTTTGAAAAATCCCCGGCATAGACAAATGTTATTTTTTCCGTACCGACATATTTTCTGAATACGGCATTTACACGATCGAGCGTTAATTTACGCGCGTTATCTTCATATTCAGTAAAAAACTCCAGGTCCTTGCCCTGGCTCATATATGAACTCAGTCGGGATGCTATACTTTGGTCAAATCCAAGCTGTGTTTTCCTGGAAGCGAGCCAGCTCGACACTGATTTTTTCATTTCATCTTCGTTGAACCCATCTTTTAGCGCCGTGGTAATTACATCCCGAAGGGCACTGTCGAGGCGGTTTTTGTAAATCGGATTAAAAATCGCATATACGAACCAACTGGAAGAAGGGTACTTATAATTAAAATTAAGTGCCGAACCCGCGCCGTAGCTCATTCCTTCAGATTCTCGTAATCTTTTTGGGATACGGGAAGATAGAAAAGCTCCACCACCGAGCATTTCGTTTGCAATGTCAAGTGCTACGAAGTCAGGATCGCTTTGTTTAAGCGGCAAATTGATTGAGCCCAGGCAAATCGCATTTGTCTTGTCCTTGATATTGATATCATCCATACTTCCGCTAACATTGAAATACTTTTCCTCAATCTCTGTATACGGGTTTTTGCAGTTAAAATCAGCGAAGGCCTTTTCTAAGTAGGATTGTATCGAGGATGGATCGAATGAGCCAACCACAGCTGCAAAAGCATGATTGCTTCCGTAGAAACTTCCGTAGAAATTTTTCAAATCCTCGCACGAAACTTTTTGCAGGTCATCCAGGCCTTCATCTATGCTTTCCTGATGAAGTGGATGGTCCTTCGGATACGGCGACATTTTATTGTTTAGGGCAGCGAACGCAACAAATTGTGGGTCGGTCCGGTCTTTTTCATATTCACCCTTCATATCAAGAACCATTTTGTCAAATTCATTTTTGTCAAAGGAAGGGTGACGAAGAATATCGGTTAACATGCCGAAGGCAGCGTTTAAGTCATCTTTGTCGGTGGTCACACTAATGCTTACTGTTCCTCCCGAGCCGTTGATATTGATGTTGGTCTTGATTTTGTTCAGCGAGTCATTGATATCTTTTTTACTCAAGGTGGTTGTTCCGTTCTTTAACATTCGCGCGGTCAGGCTAGGAATTAGGTTTTTGCCAGTGAGGCTTTTCTCGTCCCCGATTTGCAAAATCATGCTGATATAGACCTTATCCCCTTTGGACGGCTTTTTAAGGAGCGCATATTTCATTCCGTCAGACAGTGCTCCATAATGAGTATTTTTCTTGATATTGGAAATGCTGGCTTCAAAGGTCTCTGTTTGAATCCGTGTTGCCCTTCCTTTATAACCTTTAACCAGGGTGGACGCATCCGGTCGCTCGGATACTACTGTGCGCTCCGCATTTTTTTCGGGAATGAATACGCCGACTGTCCGGTTACTCGGAAGATAATACTTTCGCAATGCTGTTTGCACGTCAGCTAAACTGAGCTTTTCAAGTCGATCGCGGTATATATAAAACAATCTCCAGTCACCTGATCCTATTATTTCGGCAAGCTGTATACAGAAATTGACGGTATTGTCCTGCAGATCTTTTACCCGTTTTAGAAGCGCATTCTTCGCCCTGTCAAGATCTTCCTGTGTGACAGTATAGGTAGGGAGGCTGTTGGCAGCAGCGATGAACGCACTCTTGGCGCTATCGACACTTTTATTTTTAGGCACGCTGCAGCTATAGTAGGAGAAGCCAGGATCGTAAAGTTGAAGCACCTCGCTGGAAACTCTCGTGGCCAATTTCGTTTCCACAAGCGCCTTATAAAAAACTCCCGATGGATCATTTGTCAGGATATTCTCAATCGCTTTATTGGCAGCAAAATCCTGATCTGAATATGAAGGAGTATGGTATGCCAGACCGATAAATGAAATTTCCCCGTTCCTTCTCAACTCTACTGAACGTTCACCATCCTGAGCTGGCTCGACAGTATAAGGAGGAATTATGATACGCGTAGGCCTGCGGATGCCTCCAAAATATTTTTCGATCCGCTGCAATGTATTTTTTTCATCAAATTTTCCACCTACTATAAGCGTAGCGTTGTCAGGCTGGTAATATTTTTGATAAAAAACTTTCAAGCTGCTTATAGGGACGCGTTCAATGTCCTCTTTGCTGCCAATCGTTGATTTACCATAGTTATGCCAGAGGTACATCGTGGAAATTACCCTTTCTGAAAGAATATTGTCAGGGTAGTTTTCATCGGACTCAAATTCATTTCTAACTACGGTAAATTCTTTCTGGAGGTCTTCGTTTTTCATAAGGGAATTCACCATACGATCAGACTCCATATCGAGAGCCCAATTAAGATTACTATCGGTTGCAGGAAGTATCTCAAAGTAGTCAGTACGGTCGTACCAGGTCGTTCCATTGGCAGAAGCGCCTTTATCGGCAATGGTCTGTTTAATGTTGGTAAATTTCTTTGAGCCTTTGAACATCATATGCTCAAGAAGATGGGCCATGCCGGTTTCGCCATAGCCTTCATGTCGTGACCCTACGTGGTAAACCACGTTGACGACTACATTTGTCTGTGCCACATCCGGTACAAGCAAAACCTGTAGACCATTGGCAAGTTGATATTCATTTACTCCCTCAACCGAAGTGATAAATGAGGGTTGGGCACCGATTGTCGCTTTTTGAGCTTGCGCTGTAGCCATCTGCCATGTAGCAACAATGCAAAAAAGGATAAGCTTTTTCATAACCTTGATAATTATTGCGAGAATTTACAATTATTTTCGATCGTTCACATAATTGCCACCATTAAGGCAGCGAATTCTCAAACAGAGCTTGTTTCCATATAACTGCTCACAGGTTCGCAAGTGCAAACCAGGTGCCTGTCGCCAAAAGTATTATTGACTCGCCCAGTGCTTGGCCAGAATTTGTTTTCCCTTGTAAATGGGAGCGGGAACGCTGCCGATTCACGAGAATAGCTATGCGGCCACTCGTTCCCACAAACGACTTGCTGTGTATGAGGTGCACTTTTCAGCGGATTGTCCGACTTATCCAATCTGCCCTCTTCGATAGACTTAATTTCGAAGTAGATGGCGATCATCGCATCGCAGAAGCGGTCCAATTCGTCTTTGTCTTCACTTTCAGTTGGTTCCACCATGATGGTGCCAGGCACCGGGAAGCTCAATGTCGGCGCATGGAAACCATAATCCATGAGTCTTTTTGCGACGTCTTCCGCTTCGATACCGGCATTAGACTTGAATGGCCTGAGATCAACAATAAACTCATGTGCACACGTCCCATTTAACCCGGTATATAATATCTTGTAATATTTTTCCAGCCTAGACTTCATATAATTGGCATTTAGGATGGCATATCGCGTGGCCTGGGTAATTCCGTTATGCCCTAACATCTTGATATACCCGTAGCTGATCAAAAGTATGCTTGCAGAACCAAACGGAGCCGAGCTAACGGCGTGACGATTCACTGTTCCATTTTCTTCATGCGATCGGTTTATATAAGCATGCCCCGGCAAATAAGGTTTCAGCTTTTCATTTACGCAAATAGGACCCATCCCAGGTCCGCCTCCTCCGTGAGGTATTGCAAAGGTTTTGTGCAGGTTAAGGTGGCAGACGTCGGCGCCGATCTTGCCTGGAGTTGTCAGGCCGACCTGTGCGTTCATATTGGCACCATCCATGTACACCAGGCCTCCATGGTCGTGCACGATACGACAAATCGCAGAAATACTTTCTTCGAATACACCATGGGTCGAGGGGTAAGTGACCATCAGGCCGGCCAGGTCATTCTTGAATTGGTTTGATTTTAATTCCAGGTCACCTACGTCAATGTGGCCGTCATCGTCGCTCTTAACAACCACAACTTTCATTCCTGCCATTACAGCACTTGCCGGATTCGTGCCGTGCGCTGAAATGGGAATCAGCATGACATTGCGGTGCGATTCATTTCTTGCAGCATGGTATTCGCGAATGGCGAGCAAGCCTGAAAATTCTCCCTGTGCTCCGCTATTGGGCTGCAAGGAAGTTGCGGCAAAACCAGTAATCTCACTGAGGAATCGCTCTAATTCTATCAAAATTTGCCGATACCCTAACCATTGATCCGGCGGCGCAAATGGATGCAGCTGGCTGAATTCAGGCCAGCTTATCGGTATGAGTTCTGAGGCTGCATTGAGTTTCATTGTGCATGAACCCAGCGAGATCATCGAGGTATTTAGCGCGAGATCCTTGTTTTCAAGGCTTTTGATATACCGCATCATCTCTGTCTCGCTGTGGTGCTTATTGAAAACCGGGTGCGTTAAATACGGGGTAGCCCTTCGCAATGCCCCCGACCCAAATTCCATATCGGCATCCTCGTCAACGAGGAGCAAAAATGCGCCGGGTTCTTTTTCGAGATATGTGCTAAAGATGGCGTCAAGGTTCTGTACAGTATCTTTTATCGAGGCCGTCGCCAGTTCGTCAACCGCCAGACTGATTTTCCCATCAGGGTGATACATAAAATTCGCGAGGTTATCTTCAGCAATCTTTTTGAATCGGCCCACGTTGTCGACTTCGAAAGTGATTGTATCAAAAAAAACCCGGTTGATCTGCGCTATACCGTTTACTTTGAGCGCCCGACTAATAGCTATAGCCAACAAGTGAATCCGGAGTGCAATTCCCTTTATCCCTTTCGGACCGTGGTAAACCGCATACATCGCCGCCATATTAGCGAGAAGCGCTTGTGCCGTACAAATGTTGGAGGTGGCCTTCTCTCTCTTTATATGCTGCTCGCGGGTTTGCAAGGCCATGCGGAGCGCACGATTACCCTGGGCGTCAACACTGACGCCGATAATTCGGCCAGGTATAAATCGCTTGAACTCATCTTTTGTCGCAAAAAAAGCTGCGTGCGGGCCGCCAAATCCCATCGGAACGCCAAGGCGCTGGGTTGACCCGATTGCAACGTCTGCTCCCAATTCCCCTGGCGGGGTGAATAGCGTTACTGCAAGCAAGTCGGTGGCCATTGCCACAAATCCTCCGAATGCATGTACCTGGTTTGCAAATTCCCGATAATCATTAACTGACCCGTGCTTATCGGGATATTGAATCAGGGCGCCAAAAAAAGTCCCGTCCAATTTTTCATGAAGATAATCGCCTGTAACAACCTCAATCGCCAAGGGTGCAGCGCGGGTTTGTAGAACGTCCATTGTCTGACGATACACATGACGTTCGACAAAGAATTTAGAAGCTGCCGGTTTATCTACATCCTTATTTCGCAGATGAAAAAACATGGTCATCGCTTCTGCCGCCGCATTTCCTTCATCAAGCAATGAAGCGTTTGCAAGGGGTAGACCAGTCAAATCGCTAACCATCGTCTGAAAGTTCAATAAACTTTCAAGCCTTCCCTGGGCTATTTCCGCCTGGTATGGCGTGTATTGTGTATACCATCCCGGATTTTCAAAAATGTTTCTGGCGATCACATTGGGAGTAATTGTGCCATAATATCCCTGTCCCAGGTAGGATGTAAAAATCTTGTTTTTGGACGCAATTCGTTTCAAATTCTTTAAATACTGATATTCACTTTCTGCTGCGGGAAGACGCAACTGAGCATGGGTGCGTATGGAGGCCGGTAACGTTTTGTCAATGAGTTCGTCAATTGTAGACACTTGCAATTCACTGAGCATCTGCTCTGTTTCCAGTTGGTTAGGTCCTATATGGCGCTCGCAAAATTCATTTGCCTGCTGTTCGAATAAATTCATACTTAAATTCCTTGGTTGTGCTTTTTTGAAATGGCAAATTTACAATTATGATAGCAAATTAATCCGCTAACAAAATACCCGGATCCCGAATCGCATTTTGCTCCATTCGAAATTCGAATATTCGGATGAGGATGAGCGGGTTGCGGTAAATTTCGACCGTGGCAGGAAAGTGCTAAGTTTCGATAATGCAATGGGTTCATTCAGCCGATTGGCAGGCCACCAATAAATGGAAGGATCTTCGACAGGCGCGAAAAAAACGCTTTTATTTTGCAAATTGCAGTATGATTATCGCAGATTTTCGTTCGGACACGCTTACACGCCCCAGCCCCGCCATGATGAAGGCGATGGCGAGTGCAGAGGTAGGCGATGACGTGTTTGAAGAAGATCCAACCGTCAACCGCCTTGAAATCCTTGCCGCGTCAAAATTCGGGATGGAAGCGTCTATTTTTTGTGCGAGTGGGACTATGTCCAACCAGATAGCTGTCAAAGCGCACACCCAGCCAGGCGACGAGGTCATTTGCGCAATAAATGCACATGTATATATTTACGAGGGTGGGGGAATTGCGTTTAATTCAGGATCACAGTGCACGCCATTAATTTCAGACAGGGGAAGGATCAATGCCACGCAGATAAGTCTCGCAATAAATCCCGATGATGTGCATAAAGCAAGGACCTCTCTTGTGTGCCTTGAAAATACGTCCAATCGTGGAGGGGGAAGTTGCTATCAAATGAGCGATATTAAAAGCATCCGGGCAGTTTGTGATGATCAAAACTTGGCACTCCACCTTGATGGTGCAAGGCTATTTAATGCCCTGATTGCAAAAAAGGAAAGCGCCGAGGAGTATGGCAGGATTTTCGACAGCATTTCTGTATGCCTCAATAAGGGTTTGGGATGTCCAATTGGAAGTTTATTGCTGGGCAAAAAAGAATTTATTCGACAGGCACGCAGGATACGCAAGGTTTTTGGTGGTGGGATGCGCCAGGCCGGATTCATGGCGGCTTGCGGTATTTATGCGCTTGAAAATAATGTTGAAAGGCTGGCCATTGATCATATGCGCGCCAGCCAGATAGCCGAAGTAATCAGCAGCAAAAGTTTTACAAAATGCGTGATGCCTGTTGAAACTAACATTGTGATCCTGGAAACAACAAGCGAATTTCCTGCTCAATATGTCAGCGAGTGTCTGGCTAAGAAAGGTGTGCGAACGATCGCCATTGCATCAAATCAATTGCGATTCGTCACACATTTAGATATTACCGATGCCATGATGAATCACTCGCTCGAGATAATAAGAGACTTCAAGTAAATAATTAGAAATTGAGTATAATCAATTTATTTTCTGTATAGAATGATATAAAAGAATGTGTTTATGTTTCCCAATATCGATCCCGTTCAGACCAAAACCTGGTCTCAACTCCAATTTCACTTTAAGGACATCGCCAAAAATTTGAAAATAAGTGACCTATTCCAGTCAGAATCAGCTCGCTTCAAAAATTTTTCCCTTCAATTTGACGATTTACTTTTTGACTTTTCGAAAAACCTAATATCCGGAGAAACCCTGGGTCTTCTTCTTCAACTTGCTGACGAATGCCGGGTCAGGGAAGGGATTGAAGCCATGTTCAACGGAGAAAAAATAAACAGGACAGAGGGCCGATCTGTTTTGCACATCGCCTTGAGAAATTTTGCCGGTAATCCCATTTATTCTGACGGCCGGGATGTTATGCCCGAAGTTATCGGTGTTTTGGAGCACATGCGAATTTTTTGTGATAGGATTCATTCTGGCGAATGGCGTGGTTATACCGGAAAAAAAATTCGATATGTGGTTAATATTGGCATAGGAGGCAGTGATTTAGGCCCGTCAATGGTGACTGAAGCTCTTCGCCCATACTGGATCGCCGGAATAGAAACGCATTTTGTATCCAACGTTGATGGGACACAGATCGCCGAGACCTTCAAAAAAATCACACCTGATGAGACGATTTTTCTGATCGCATCCAAAACTTTTACGACTCAGGAGACAATGACAAATGCGCGGACAGCCCGTGACTGGTTCTTGCGCTTCGCCAATAACCCGGACCATATTGCCCGTCATTTTGTGGCGCTGTCGACTAATGAAAAGGAAGTCGTGGCGTTCGGCATCGACAAGGAAAATATGTTTGAATTTTGGGATTGGGTAGGTGGTCGCTATTCCCTTTGGAGCGCGATCGGCCTTTCGATCGCATTGACAATCGGATTTCAGAATTTCGAGTCTTTATTGCGGGGTGCGCATGAAACGGACAAGCACTTTCATAGCTCACCGCTTGACAAGAACATTCCGGTTATCATGGCGCTTCTCGGGCTTTGGTATACCAGTTTTTTTGGCTCCCAAACTGAGGCCATTCTACCTTATGATCAATATTTACATCTTTTCGCAACGTATTTCCAGCAGGGTAATATGGAAAGCAACGGGAAAAGCACAGACAGGCTCGGTCATGCTGTTACTTACTCAACCGGACCGGTTATCTGGGGAGAATCGGGGACGAATGGGCAGCATGCATTTTATCAACTCATTCATCAGGGAACAGTATTGATCCCCTGCGATTTTATCGCTCCGGCTATAAGTCACAATCCAATTGGCGACCACCATGAAAAACTTCTGTCGAATTTTTTTGCCCAGACCGAAGCGCTAATGAATGGTAAATCTCCGGACGAACTTGCAGCAGAAGGCGTATCGCCGGAACTCATTCCATTTAAGACGTTCACCGGAAACCGGCCTACGAATTCGTTTCTAATTAAGAAAATCACGCCCTTTAGCCTGGGCAAGCTTATAGCATTGTATGAACACAAAATATTTATTCAAGGCGTGATTTGGAATATATATTCTTTTGATCAATGGGGCGTTGAGCTGGGAAAGCAGCTTGCCAATAAGATTCTTCCGCAGTTAGAAGATAGTACTGTCGTCTCATCACACGATTCTTCGACAAATGGATTGATTAATGCCTACAAACAGATGCGATAAAGAAATCATACCTGATTTATTTTAGAAAGTGAGATTTTAATGAATTCCATAAAAAATTGAAGCTTGGCTTTCTCTTCGTTGTTATTGCTGGCGAACAATGCGATGAAGAATTTGATGTGGACACTAAAATACTGCCGCTAATTTGACTAGCGGGACTTATCAACAGTTGTTGGAAAATAAATAATCTATTGAAATAAAAGGCTTGTTTTGACGTTCTTATAGTTGATTCCGGGTTGTACTTTTGTAATCTAATTCATCCCCTATGAAAGACTTCCTCAAACATACAAAAAGAACAAATTTGAATACCTCCATTCGGTCCGCTGTCGCAGGCAATGCAATTATTTTATTTTCGCTGATTTATGTAACGTCATCCGCAATTTCGGGTTGCGGGAATGCATATTCTGAAGTCAAAAAGGCGAAGTCGGACTCAAATGATACTATTCGGGATTCCGCTTCGAATGACGGCGTTGCCGCGAAAATTCCAGACGCCTTGGATACTGCTTTATACAAGAAAAAGCTCATTAAAATTGCGAACGGCGATTCATCTGGAAGATGGCCTGTAAAAACGGGCTACCCACATGCAGGCGCCATTTTGCCTTTCAAACGAATCGTAGCTTATTACGGAAACCTCTATTCGAAACAAATGGGTGCGCTCGGCGCCTTTCCGCCAGCAGAGATGTTACAAAGGTTGGAATCAGAGGTAAAAAAATGGCAGGCGGCTGACACTTCGATGGAAGTTCAACCGGCGCTGCACTATATTGCCGTTACCGCGCAGGGTAGTCCGGGAAAGGACGGAAAATATAAGCTTCGTATGCCATTTAAACAGATTGATACGGTCCTGAGCCTGGCCTCAAAAATTAACGCAATTGTTTTTTTAGACATTCAGGTTGGAAAAAGCAATGTTCAAACTGAGGTCCCACTCCTCGAAAAATATCTTAAGATGCCTCAGGTGCACTTAGGAATAGATCCTGAATTTTCAATGAAAACAGGTAAAAAACCTGGAACTGTTATCGGAACGATGGACGCTTCAGATATAAATTTCGTTTCTGATTATCTTGCCAAACTTACCCGGGACTATAACCTGCCGCCGAAAATACTAGTGGTCCATCGTTTCACGCAGGCGATGATAACAAACTACAGGAATATAAAGACCAGATCTGAAGTGCAAATCGTTATGGATATGGATGGCTGGGGAGCTCAGTCAAAAAAACTCACAACCTATCGTGAATTTATCTATAAGGAACCCGTGCAGTTTACCGGCTTCAAATTATTCTATAAAAATGATTTCAGGGAAAAAAATAGCCGAATGCTGACTCCGGCCGAAGTTCTTCATTTGAAACCTCAGCCGGTTTATATACAATATCAATAGAGGTCGTTTACCAGATTTCCTGTCTCGTGTTGCGATTCTTTTTGAAATAAGTATCCAACGAGATTGGACCACCCCCTTCAATCAAAAAGAAAAAAAGCATTATGAGGATTATAAAGGCAAAAGGCAATTCGGAGCCTCGTCCAAACATCCCCTGACGACTTACCATAAATATGACGGCTCCCACCAGAATAGGGATCTGCATCAAAGAAGCGATTCGCGTAAAAAGCCCGATGGTGAGCAGAAAACCTCCTAGCAGATGGGCCCATGTAATAACAAGTGGAAGCCAATTCAGGCTGCTGTTGGAGATGCCACTCTCACTTAAATATTGCTCGAGAAGAACGGCATTCATCATAAAAAAGATTCCCTTTACGAGGAGGCAGACGCCCAGCGCCACCCGCAGAATAACGAGCCAACGCGGATGATGGGTGATGCTCCATTGTTGAATGTTTTGTAGCGTACCCATAACAACAAAATTTAAAGAACTATACAAAGTTAGAATGAATTTTGAATCAGGGAGCAAATTCATTTGCCCTATATATTGACAGGAGTCCCTCAGAAACCTCCGCCGTTCATTGATTTTCTGATAATAACGAAGGCAACGACACAAAGAAGAAGAATTAACACAATTGTAAAATAGATCCACGGATATTGGGTAAGATGTTTACTTTTTCTTTGTTGCCTTTTCTGCGCAAGGTGATGCTGAAGATTTTTATTTAGTTGTTCGACGTAGATACCCAGGTTTTTTTTATTTCTAAGGTGTTGCAATCCCTCAACTGCATCATTGATCATCTGGCTATTGGTCATCATTCTTTCAATCTCGTGCTTTTCTGCATCACCCAGGTCGCCATTCAAGTAATCAACCAGTTTTTGATAGTCGATTTTTTCGTCGTCATTGGATAATATGTCAATAAGGTCATTGCTCATTGCCCTGATTCATTTTTTTCTCCAAAATTAATTTAAGGTTTCGCTTTCCGTTTTGTATATGACTTTTTACCTGCAATAATGTAAATCCCGTCCGATCGGCTACTTCATGGTATGATCTTTTTTCAAGATAGAACAAAGTTAAGCACTGTTTTTGCTCTTTTCGCAATTCCTGAAGCGCCTCGTGGATGGTTTCGTTTGAAATATAGTCGCCTTGGATCGCTGTCTGCTCGGACACATTATTCTCAACGAACATTTTTTCGACAATGTCGATGCTAATACTATCATGTTTTTTTCTCAGGTTCATCAAGCAATGGTTTTTGGTGACCATATAAATCCAGGATTTAAAATAATGAACCTGATATTTTTCGATTTCCAAAATCACCTTGTAAAATATCTGTTGCACGGCGTCTTTTGCTTCTTCTTCATTTTTAAGATATTTCAGGCACACGCCAAATAATAAGAGAGTATAACGCTCGAGGAGGATGCCAATCCACTTGTTATTGTGGTCTTCGCGGAAATTATCCAGCAGCTGCTGGTCACTGATATGTCTAATCAGATTGGAATTCACCTGAGAAAAATAGCTTAATTTCTTCCCTTAGGATGCGGGGAGGGGTAAATTTCACAAATTGTTAGGGTCATTTTAACGAAACGATAATCACTACTTATCAAAAAACAACATTTTGCACGCGACAACTACAAGCATAATGGCGAATATTTTTTTAACTATCGCCTCCGAAAGATTTAAGGATAATTTGCTTCCCAGATACCCGCCAATGAGAAATCCAAAAAACAAAAGCAGGACGACTTTCAGATCGATATAACCCTGGCGATAGTAGTTGATAACAGCGAAAATGCCGGCAGGAAGGAGCAAAATTCCTAACGAGGTGCCCTGGGCCTCATGCTGGCTAAATCCGAGGAAAAAGGCTAGGGCGGGAACAATGATTATTCCACCGCCTACACCGACAAGTCCGCTTAACATGCCGGCAACGAGTCCAATTATTATGATAATGACAAAGGTCTGTGTAGACATGATTTAGTTATTGAGTCGGTATTTGTCAGAAAATATTAGACCCAGGCTGATTAAGTTTTGGCAAACTGGGATTTGTAGCATGCAATTGCTTCTTCAATGATTTTTAATGCCGTTGTTTTATCCCCGAATTCTTCAACGACAACTGTTTTATTCTCCAATTTCTTATATTCTTCAAAAAAATGTTTCAATTCTTCAAAGAAATGCTTCGGTAATTCTTCGATATTGTTGTAATGATTAACACTTGGGTCTTTTGCGGCGACGGCAATAATCTTGTCGTCGGCGTCTCCGCTGTCGATCATCTGCATCACGCCCATTACTTTCGCCTCGATCAAGCACAACGGCTGGACAGGCAGCGACGTGATGACTAGTATATCCAGGGGATCTTTGTCATCACCATAGGTTTGAGGAATGAACCCATAATTGACCGGATAGTAGAACGACGAATAAATGACCCGGTCTAGTTTGAGCAACCCGCTGGCCTTATCGATTTCATATTTGGCCCGGGCTCCCTGTGGGATTTCTATGATCGCGTTGACGATGCGCGGAGCATTTTCGCCGAATGGGACGCCATGCCAAGGGTGAGAAATTGTAGTCATACTTTCCTGTTAGTCATACAAACGTACTGAAAAGGTCGGAAAAATGATTCGAGGCAGTGGGAGCGTTGACAGGCCGTGCAAATATATCAGATTATCTTGATCAAGGCTATTCCTCCAAAGGTCGCAGCTATTCCTAATATGACGCTGCCAGCAACGTACAAGGCAACGTACATAAGATCACCCATGCGTAGCAGCGATACATTTTCGTAAGCAAATGAAGAAAAAGTCGTGAAGCCCCCGCATATCCCGGTCGTGAGGAAAAGTCGCCATTCAGGTGTCAGAAGGTTGCCTTTTTCGGCGAGGCCATAAAATACTCCAATAAGAAGGCATCCAAGCAGGTTTACCATAAATGTAGCGAAAGGGAAAGGATGCGGGTACCAGGCTGATACATACTTCTGGCAGAGAAAGCGTGCTATACTGCCTAAACCTCCGCCTACTCCCGCCAGTATGATGTGACGTGCGATCATCATCAGTATTTAATAAATTCCTTGAGATCAACTAACCACTCCTGGCTGATGCGTAAGATTTTGATCGTCGTTGTATCTTTTTTATAGGTATTATAATATTGATAGGTTATAACGGAATCATTCAACGGATGAATATTCAGCACAACAATTTCGGCATCCCTGTATTTGTTTTTTTCATCGGTATTCAGGTTATCATAATTTTTCTTCCATCTGTCCAACAGGAATTGGTTTGTTGAATCTGCGTAGAGGTAAAACCTTGCTTTTTCGTAGTTGCCATCGAGGGATGCTCGAATAAATTGCCTGCCGGCATCTTGCGCGTCTTCTGCCTTTTTGAAGTTCGAATCATTGTTGCAAGCGACGCCACAGCCAAATAGCAGAATGATGAAAAGCCTTTTCATTGATTCAGATTGAATGACATTTGCATCAGCAAATGTAAAAAAGCCTGCAGACAATTCTGCAGGCATCTGGGTTAGTTTATAAAGGGAATTTGATTAAAAATCGTCATAAGGGCGCCTGCGGCGCAAATCTATTTATCTCCGATGAGGCCGTTCTCGGCCTGTTTGTCGCGTTCATATGCTTTGATGATGGCTTTTACAAGCTTATGCCGCACAACATCCTCTTCGTCAAGCTCAATATGGGTAATACCATCAATATTTTTGAGAATATATAATGCTTTTGCAAGACCGCTTTTTTGATTTTTTGGCAGATCGATTTGCGTCAGGTCCCCAGTTATGATGGCTTTGGCGTTGGCGCCAATCCTGGTAAGAAACATTTTAAGTTGCAAATCGGTAGCGTTTTGCGCTTCGTCAAGAATAATAAATGCGTTGTCCAGAGTCCGGCCTCGCATGTAAGCCAATGGTGCGATTTCTATCGTTCGCGTGCTCATATAATACCCAAGCTTGTCTGCGGGGATCATGTCATCAAGAGCATCGTATAGCGGTCGCAAATATGGATCGATCTTTTCCTTGAGATCACCAGGAAGAAAACCCAGGTTTTCGCCTGCCTCGACGGCTGGTCGGGTCAATATGATTTTTTTGACGACTTTATTTTTCAACGCCCTCACCGCTAGGGCGACCGCCGTATACGTTTTGCCTGTGCCTGCCGGACCAACGGCGAAGACAATATCGTTTCTTTCCGTTGAACTGACCATTCGTTTTTGATTAATGGTTCTCGCCCGAACGGTTTTGCCATTTGGTCCAAACACCAGTATGTCATTCGGATGCTTATCGACAAAGTGGTCAACTGTTTCGGCATCGTCCCCGCCCAAGATTTGCTCGAAATAATTTTCACTCACGTGGCCATTGCGTTCGAGATACTGAACTAACAAATCTATTTTTTCCTTGGCGGTTTCCACCTGTTCGGGCGAACCGCTAAGCTTGATTTGTGATCCCCGGGACAGTATTTTCAGAAGTGGAAATTTCTTTTTGAGAATATCAAGTTTGCCGTTGTTTGTACCAAAAAATTCAATAGGGTTGACGGTTTCCAGATTAATAATAGTCTCAGTCAAATTTCGATTGTTTTTTAGTATTCTGAAAAAGTAAAATGAAACATTTCAATTTACTTTGGTGTTTGTTCAAATTTAGAGATTCGAGATTGATCCTTGACAAAGTTACTTATTAACAACTTGTGGAAAGTGTTAATTTTAATTTATCCGACCAAAATGTACCATAAAAAAAAGCACCCAAAATTGAGTGCTTCGCCGAGTTTCATAAAGCTTGAATTGCCTTAAGTTTTCACAGTAGAATAGAGTGAGAATTAATTTTTGTGGTTCTTGCCGGTATTTGGACTCTATTCCGGTTTCAAGGTTTAACAGAACAAAAAAAATCACCAGGATAATTTTGCGACTCGTCCTTTACTACCGGCGAGAACCACCATTTTCCCGTTTCTTGATTTCTGGCAAACATGAAAACTTTCTTTGGAGATTAATCGCCAGTTTTTTCCTCCGTCAATGCTCACGTCAACTCCGCTGGTACCGCAGCAAATCAGTGTATCTGCCGAAATATAATCAACAGCACTCCTGTATCCATGCGGAGGCGTTTCCGGCTTAGACATTGAAAAAGGTGAAAGCGTAAGAAGGACACAATTCCCGAAATTAGAGGTGTCATTGGCAAAATCGCCGCCTACGACAATTCCTTTGGTTGCATTTCTTTGAGGAAAAATTGCTAGGGAATTTGCGCCAGTCGATTCCCTGCCTTGCTGCATAGGTAGCCGATATGCCATTTTCGATGATAGAAAAAATGACGATTTTTTCCCCCCTGATGCAAAAAGAAGTACACTATCGCGCCAGATCCTGATGTTTGTGCCGCTCGAAGCAAAGAACGCCTCACCGTCAGATATCGCAACATTTCTCGAAATGGGTGAAGCTGCCCAACTGTCACCGGAATTTTTCGATGTCGAAATAAAAATGCGACCTCCCACAGGATCGCCAATTACAGCGCCAAGCGATCCTGAAAAATCCATTGCATCCAAGAACATGCCTTTAGTAGAATCAATAAAAACAGTTTTCCACTGCAATCCGCCATCGATTGTCTTTAGAATTATTGCCGGATAAGCGACTCCCATAATAATTGCAACATTCGAGTCAAAACCTTCGATGTCCCGAAAATCTCGGTTTTCAAATCCCGGAACTTTTATCCATCGAAAGCTATTCCCGCCGTTAGTCGAAATGCCTACTGTTCCGGAACTACCGCTGACCCAAATCACGCTATCATTTAAAACACTCAAACCGCGAATGGAAATTCCAGGCGTGCTGGCCAATGGAATAATTTCCTGCGCAATTAATGTAGTTGTGACAGGTACAGCAGTGCAAGCCAGAAACAATTTGAGACGAACGGCCTTTAAAATTTTGACTGATAGTCGAATCATGTGGTGATTTTGCCCAGTAAAGTAATTTTTTTTGATTTTTTCAAAATTTTTTTTTCAGATAAAAATTGACGGTTCGCTGATTAGAAACCAGAAAACTTAAATGCCTGAGAAAACGGGGTTCAACATTTTTTGTTTTTTCAACAGATAATTCGGCTCGAAAGCAAAAAAATATATATATATAAAATTATATTAATTCGTTTGAACCATACCCAACTTTTTGATAATTAACCAGATGCATCTAACTTGCGAGCCAATTATTTAACCATTCACCCAAAATCAATAAAAGCATATGTTAAAGTTCGCGCCTCTGTTTCTGATCATAGCTATCGCAGCAGGAGTGTATAGCCTCTATTCATCGGCCGTACTTCCCAAGATTCTTTTCTTTTCTGTGTTAATGGTTCTTTTTGTTTCCCTGTTGGGAAGAAAAAGGCTCGCATAGATTCAAAAAAGATTAAAAAAAAGTTGTGTCGCTATAGCGGCACAACTTTTTTATTTAAAATATTCCAGCAGTTTTTATTTAAGAGACAATACCGGAAACTTTATCGCCGTGGACCTTTGTCGAACTGAGCGCAGGAATTTCATATTCATCCTGGCTTGGGTAGGCAGAAGTTCCGTGCTCCCAAGCATCAAGTCCGCCAGCACCTACTTCACCAGGACCTTCTACACGCAAATTCCAAGGATGGGGTAACTGACGTATAGCCCACATCATAACGAACGCTACGGCAAATGTTGCCGCTGTTATGGTGAGATTTCCGATTATCTGGGCTTTTAGCACTGAAGTCCCTCCTCCATAAAAAAGACCTGCGACGGGGCTTGAATTATCCGCTCCCGTCGCACCAGGAGCTCCATATTTTCCTGCTGCAAATAGTCCGAGCGACCATGTGCCCCACATGCCGGCGAAACCATGAACAGGAACAGCGCCAATTGGATCATCTATTCGCAGGTATTCCAGGAGGTAAAGACCGTAAGCGACGACCACGCCGGCCACCAGACCCAGGCAAATTGCGCCGGCTGGATCTACCCAATAGCACGGACAAGTGATTGCGACAAGGCCCGCCAAAAATCCGTTGGTAGTAATACCGAGGTCGAATTTGCCCTTGGTAGGACCCGTCCATAATCCTACGAGCATAGCGGACATTCCGGCAGCACAGGCCGCAAGCGTTGTATTGGTCGCAATGCGACCGATACCCTGCGCATCCATTGCAGAGAGCGTACTTCCGGGATTAAATCCATACCATCCAAACCATAAAATGAAGCCACCTACCGCGGCGATAGTCAAATTATGAGGTGCCATCGGCCCTCCGCCATCTCTTTTGAATACTCTGCCCAGTCGTGGCCCGAGAACAATGGCACCTGCAAGCGAGACCATGCCTCCGATTGTATGAACAACCGTTGAGCCCGCAAAATCACGAAACCCCTGGCCAAGAGAAGGAAGGAAATTTCCTGCTGTTCCCATATTTGCCAACCATCCGTCAGGACCCCATGCCCAGTGACCAATTATTGGATATATGAAGCCGGTAACGCCTATACTGTATAAAATATCGCCACGAAATCCTGTTCTGCCAATCATGGCGCCGGACGTAACTGTCGAGCAAGTATCAGCAAATGCAAATTGGAATATCCAATGGGCTATGACGGGCACTCCGGTTGTCAAGTATGTGCCACTCGCCAATCCGCCATCAGAATCTGCTCCCGTCAGAAAAAACCAATGGTAACCAATAAAGCCATTCCCATGACTGAACATGAAAGCGTACCCGAAAGCCCAGAACAGCAATCCGCACAAACAAGTGTCGAAAATACACTCCATAAGGACGTTTACGGTCTCCTTTGACCGGGCAAATCCGGCCTCCAGCATGACAAATCCAGGCTGCATGCCAAAAACCAGGAAGGCTGCCACCAATGTCCAAACAGTATTTACAGCACTCATATTCGCGGTTTCGTGCGCAGAATATGCCGGTGTGCCCTGCGCGTGCGCGGGGGTTCCAATAATGGCAGGTAAAAAGCCCATGGCGAGAAGCACCAAGAACAATCCTATAAGCTTACCTCCGAACATGCTAAACCAGAATCGCCATTTTTCGCCTCTGGTCATTTTAATTGGAGGAGAAATTAGTCCGTTCGTTCTTGCGGGGATTAATTTGGTAAAAAGCATGTGTTGATTTTTTTGGTTTTAAAATTGGTTTGCGCTGCCTAAACTTTTTTAAAATTTATATACTGCGGCCAGGAAAGCGCTGACCGTCGATTTGGTTGTTGTGCCGTCTGATTTATAAAAAAACTGTTTTGATCCGTCATCAAGCCTCAACTCAGGAATTATCGATAGATTTCCCGATACTTTGCAAATGCCCGAGAGAGTCAGGTCGAATACATTTAAACCCGGAGTTTCGGGACCCAAATCAACTGGGTTTATTTTGATACCATCTTTATCAAAGAAATATTCTGCACGAAGAGTCATGCCAAAGGTTGAAGTCGGATCGTAGTTCAGGTAGGCAGCAATTCCGCCCCAATTCGCAGTTTTACCGAGCGTTGAAGAATTAACCGTCTGCAGGGTTCCATTTAGCCCGATACCGACTTGACCTGTGATTGTCGCATTGACGACTAAGTCAACCTGATTCAAGCTTTTGAACAGGGTATACCCTGGCGCAATGCTTGTATCCTGGCTTACCCCGGAATACCCCTGGTAGTTGAGATAAGCCTTCAATTTTCCATCCTTGGTTCCCGTGCTAAATTGAGCAATCAGGACCTTGGTGGAAGAACTTGTCGTTGAAAAATCAGTTGGATTGGCGACGCCCACCATAAAAGCGGTCGTTCCGCTCAATGTTACGTCAGCTTTTAATCCAGTGTGAAAGAATGGCCCGAATGAAAACATATAGTCCATACTATAATTTCGATTACCAAAAGCATCAAGCACTTCATAACCAATATGAGTTCCCCATTTTCCCATCGTGAGCTTTACCTTGTCCGATACCTGGTATGCAACAAAGAGTTGCTTAACTGCAAAAAGCGTTGGATGTGCCGCATCATTGTAGGAGAACTCTTCGGCCCTTCTTCCAAAGCCCAGGTCCGCAGTTGCGCTGACTTTGCCAAAACTGTGATCCGCCCGCAGTGAAGCCATTCCCAATTCAAAAGAGTTTTGGGAGTTTGTAAAGCTGGTGTAATTGTTGGTTAATTGATTTGGGGGGCCTGAAAAATTGTACCGGTAATAAACATCCACAGATCCTGAAATTGCAACCGGCGGAGGCGTTTTTGCCACCGTGTCGCTCTTTTTTGAGGCTGAATCAGTTTGCGCATTGGAACACAAAAAAAACAATAGAATTGCTGCCAGTGAGAAAAAAATTTTTCTTAACATTGTTTTGGTTTTAATTAGTAATAAAAGAGGTGCAGCACCAATTCACTTCCAGAACAAGTGAATTAGACCGTTGTACCTTTTTTATTCCGATCTGAATTGATCATTTTTCTTTTTTTCACCGGCAGAGTGGTCGTTTGAACAATCAATATTATATAAATTTATAATATTGATTTTTCAATGCTAATTTACGAAATGTCTAATGATTTTTGACATTTGGATAATATAATAAAATTAACAATATGATTTGAATTTTGTTAATAGCTTGGTTAGCAGTCGGCTGTGGATAAGGAATTAGCGATTATCAATTTTTTGTCTTCAATATTTTAAATACATCAAAAATAAAAAAACCATTCAGGCCTGAATGGTTTGGTGAAAGGCGGTAAATGCGAATTTTATATAGCTATCAGGTTTTCATCCTTGCTCTCCAAAACGGATGTTCCCACCAGGTATTCGTCGACTTTCCTCGCGCATTCTCTCCCTTCGCTTATTGCCCAGACAACCAAGGACTGTCCGCGGCGCCTGTTTTCGTCTTTGGGACACCTCAGTAATATTTTGCCATTATTTTTATCACAGCGCTTTGTTCTTCATTCATATTGAGCAAAATATTGGTTTTGGTTTTAGCTTC
>JAJPJP010000357.1 GCA_021324175.1 Chitinophagia bacterium | reverse complement strand
TCAGCAGGAACAGGAATGATTGGCGCGTTGTCGCCGACAGTGCGAATTTTAAAAACATTAGGGTTGATTTCGGTGTTAAAATTACTGAATGCCGGTAAATGACCGATAAACTATAACCTGAACCGGTTTAAATTTACCCTCAACCAATCTTTGCACATATGAGCAACCTTGTATCGGAATTCAACGCCTACCGGGCCAGGATGAATGACGTCATCCTCTCGAAAAACAATCTCGTCATGAAACGTCTTTGGAACCTCGACACCAATACCTACGAGGAAGGAGCGCTGGATAAAAAGACAAAAGAAATGCTTGGGCTTGTTGCCTCGATGGTATTGCGCTGCGACGACTGTATCCGCTACCATCTCGGCAAATGCCAGGAACTGGGTGTCAACACGGAACAGGTCTATGAAATTTTTGCGGTGGCCAATATTGTCGGGGGCACCATCGTTATCCCCCATACGCGCCGGGCTGCAGAATATTGGGAAGCACTACGGGAGGCTTAGCGCGAGGATAATTGGGAATTAATCAGGAACTTTACAGATAAATCTACGGACCATGAGTGAAACGAATACGGCGGCACCTGCCCTTACCTCAAAAGATTTTGCAACGGACCAGGAAGTCCGATGGTGCCCGGGCTGCGGGGATTATTCTATCCTTGCACAGGTACAGAAAATTATGCCGGGCCTCGGTATTCCCAGGGAAAATATTGTCATCATATCCGGAATAGGCTGCAGCAGCCGGTTTCCCTATTACCTGAACACCTACGGCATGCATTCGATCCATGGACGCGCCACCGCGATCGCGTCCGGCCTGAAGGCAACGAGGCCGGAGCTGAGCGTGTGGATTGTTACTGGCGACGGCGACGGCCTGAGCATCGGCGGCAACCACATGATCCACCTGTTGCGAAGGAATTTTGACGTAAACATCATGCTCTTCAACAACCAGATCTACGGCCTGACCAAGGGACAATATTCACCGACATCAGAAACGAGCAAGATCACCAAATCGACTCCGTATGGCAGCATTGATCATCCGTTCAACCCGCTGGCCCTGGCCAGGGGAGCGGACGCCACTTTTATCGCCCGCACGATGGACCGGGATCCCAAGCACTTACAGCACATGCTGATCCGGTGCAACCAGCACAAGGGCGCTTCCTTCCTGGAGATTTACCAGAACTGCAATATTTTTAACGACGGCGCATTTGAAATTTTTACCGAAAAAACAAGCAAGCCCGTTGAGACGCTCTTCCTTGAACATGGAAAGCCATTGGTATTCGGCGCCCAGCAAAACAAAGGCATCAGGCTCGAGGGTTTCACGCCCACTGTGGTAGACCTCGACAATGGTATTTCCCGGGATGAACTCTGGATTCACGACGAACATGATTTCTACAAAGCACAGATCCTGGTGCGGATGTTCGATGATCCGCAACTAGAGAATCATCTTCCGCGCCCCTTTGGCGTGTTCTATGAGACAGAAAGACCGTGCTATGAGGATATGTTGTCCTTGCAGATTGATGAAGTTATTGCGAGCCGCGGGAAAGGGGATCTGGATAAACTGCTGCGCGGAAACGAGACCTGGACGATCGCCTAAATAAAATTAACTGAAGCTCATAAAAAAATGAAGCCCCGCTTGGGGCTTTAAGTTTTGGTTTTTTCACGGAAACAATCCATTAATAGTCAGTTAAAAAAATAGCCAGCGATAGAAATCGCCGGCCTGTGCTTACCTCTGAAACCACAAAAAGAAAAATTTGAGATATTTTGACATCGATCTTTATTCAGTCTTATTATTTTTCCAGTCTGTTGGCAAGTCAACTTTAGTTTCGGTGCACTAAATATTCATCTGCACGGATGCAAAACTTTTTATCTTGTCGATTCGGGCGCATGCTGCTCACAGGGTAAACAGTTTGCTGCCAAACGCTGCCTTATCGCATTAATCATTTTCGAAATCCACGTGTTTTCTCATGCGATGCAAAGCTTCGTTGGTTTTAATCAATGATCACGAAATCAAACTCGGTAAATTTTAAAGGGAAATACGGATAGAACAATTAAATTCTGAAAGGTCAGACAATTGCGTTTACTTTTCGTGGAAATTGGAGAAAGGAACTTGGACTTAACTGTTTTATCCAGATGTGGTTTGAGATATAAGCAGGGTAAAAATAAAGAGTGTTTTGGTAAAATGCAATATTTTTTAATAAGATTTTTTAAAATATATTTCTCCGGAAACCCTCAGGTCATTGCGGTCTGATGAAACCCTTTACCAGCCTGCATTTGGCGGCTCTTCTTTTGGAGTTTGTGCTGATTATATCTCATCGATGCAAATCTGAATCGCGTATTTTTACGCCAGATTTTTATTCGTTATATGCACAAGCGGTGCGAATCAGAAAATGTAGAGCTGTGCAGATTGAATATTAAAAGATTTTCTGTGGTATTTGCATAGGCCGTGCTCTTCAATGGCTTTGCGGTGTTCGGGCGTGCCATAGCCCTTGTTCTGGTGCCAGTTATAATGCGGGAACTCGTCATGAAGTCGACGCATATAATCGTCGCGGTAGGTTTTAGCGAGGATGCTGGCTGCGGCAATCGGCGCGTATAGACCGTCGCCCTCAACCACGCACTGGTGGGGAATCTTGCGATACTGAGCAAACCGGTTTCCATCGATCAGGAGGAACTCGGGGGTGATCTTCAATTTTTTGATCGCCAGGTGCATGGCCTTAAACGAGGCCCGAAGAATATTTATTCGGTCGATGTCGCGCTCGCTTACCGATGCCACTGCGAAATCCAGCACATGCGCTTCAATATAAATGCGCAATTGCTCCCTGAGCTCCGGGGCGACCTGTTTGGAATCATTCAGGTCGGGATGATAAAAATCCCCAGGCAGGATCACCGCTGCGGCGAAAACGGGTCCGGCGAAACAACCACGTCCCGCTTCGTCGCAGCCTGCTTCGATAAAAACCTGCTGATGTCTGAGCCGGAGCAATTTTTTATTCAAAAATAATTGAACACGCTGTTTTTGCCGCAAAGACTTATTCACCATGGCACGCCTGGGGTGCAACGCACGCGGTAGAAAAAATTGGCTGGCATGAAAAATTTCGTAAATGTATTTTTAGTATCTTTTCGGTACCGGCTTTGTGCTATCACCAGTTGAATCATTTCTTTTCTTTTTGAGTGGCCATGTGCGCGGATCATACTGTCAGAATAAACCGTGCCTTTGTTTCCATATACAATTGATATTGGACAACTGATTCATTTCATCATACAAAAACACCTAAGTATGGATCATCCTGATTATTTTCAAACGACACCCCGCCGTGGCTTCATCGGGACTGTTGCCGGCAGCGCAGCCGCCCTGGGCCTTGGTGGCCTTTTCTCGCCCTTTGGAGCAATCGCAGGAGAAAACTCCAAGCAACTGGCCGAAGATGCAGACGCATGGTTTGCCAAAGTAAAGGGGAAACACCGCATCGTATTTGACTGCACTGAACCTGCTGGCGTCTTCCCGTTGGCATGGCCGAAAATCTTCATGTTGACCAACGGCGCGACGGGATCAACGCCCAAGGATTGTGGCGTCGTAGTCATCTTTCGGCATAACGCAATCCCATTTGCCTTGCAGGACAGCTTATGGTCCAAATACAAATTTTCCGACATGTTCAAGATCGGGAGCTTTGGGCCTGCCTTTCAGGCTGCGGATGCCGCAACTGCGTTAACCACACGCAATCCTTTTTGGAATACCAAGCCAGGCGATTTCGTATTTCCTGGTTTCGGACCCGTTCCCCTCGGCTTCAAGGACCTGATGGATGACGGCGTCATGTTCTGCGCCTGCGATGCTGCACTGACCGTTTATTCAAGTATAGTCGCCATGGAAACCAAGGGCGATGCCGCCGAAATTAAGAAGGAATGGATTGCCGGGCTAATTCCTGGCGTACAGGTCGTTCCCTCGGGCGTCTGGGCAGTTGGCAGGGCGCAGGAGCACCAGTGCGCTTATTGCTATGTGCATGCGGGCTAACCAGGTTTATTTATACGCTAACAGGCAGGTATATCCCAAAATTTCCTGCCTGTTTGGTTTAATCTCCCGCAGCCGGGACTCTAAAACTCCAAATCCAAATGTCGCGGAGGACTTTTTTGCTCATGCTTTTCGCCGTACTCGCCGCGTTGTCTATCGTCGAGCTGGTTATTCGCAGGCAGCGCGTGAAGGAGACGACCAGGCCGCTTGGGCAAATCGCTCCTCAGGATTCGGTATGGATAGCCCCGGACACCAGCCGAATTCCTGTCTCTGAAGAAGGGAGCCTGGTACGTTATGGCCGAATGCTGATCTCCAATACGGCATACTATCTCGGACCTAGAGGGAAAGTCGCGCACATATCCAACGGCATGAATTGCCAGAACTGCCACCTCGATGCGGGAACCAAGCCTTTTGGCAACAATTATGGCGGCGTGTTTTCGACTTACCCGAAATTCAGGGAAAGGAGGGGAGCGGTGGAAACCATTGTGCAGCGAATCAATGACTGCTTTCAGCGAAGCCTCGGTGGAAGCGAACTGGACAGCACTGGTCATGAGATGCAGGCCATTCTCGCCTATATCAAATGGGTGGGCTATAATGTTTCACGGGGAAAGAAACCTTATGGTTCAGGCATCTGGCAGCCGCAATACCTTGATCGCGCTGCGGATTCGGCACGCGGCGAGGTGGTGTATGCCAACAAATGCTCAAAATGCCATGGCCCTGAGGGCCGGGGACTAATGAATCCGGATTCAACGACCTACCTCTATCCCCCGCTTTGGGGCGACAATAGCTATAACTCGGGCGCGGGCCTATTCCGTCTTTCAAGATTTGCGGGTTATGTCAGAGACAACATGCCATTAGGCGCGAGTTATAAAAACAGGCAGTTGAGCGAAGAGGAGGCCTGGGACGTGGCGGCTTATGTCAACTCGAAGCCCCGCCCAAGGAAGACTTTTCGACACGACTGGCCCAATATTGCGCTTAAGCCCGTCGACCATCCCTTTGGTCCCTACTCGGACAGCTTCCCGGAACTACAACACAGGCTTGGCCCGTTCATGCCGATTCAGCTGGTCAGGGAAGCATCTTTGAAGAAAAAATCTTCCTGATTTCCGGTGAATTGGTCGGCATGCTAACTTTGCGCCGCAATGGGCAAGTCTTTACCTGGTTCTTCGCGCGCTGTCGCCAACTGGATCTGGCTCGGCGTCGGGATGCTGCTGATCCAGGTCGTTCTTGGAGGAATAACCCGGCTAACGGGTTCCGGCTTATCAATCACGGAGTGGAATGTGGTCACCGGAGCAATTCCGCCACTTAACCAACAGCAATGGTTAACCGAATTTGATAAATACCGGAAGACACCTCAATTTAACCTGCTGCATGCCGATTTTCAGCTTTCCGATTTCAAATTTATATTTTTCTGGGAATGGTTTCACCGGGCCTGGGCCCGCCTGGTGGGCGTGATTTTTATCGTAGGTTTTGTGTGGCTGGTCTGGAAAAAACAGCTTACAGGGAATATGATCCGCCCCCTATTGATTCTTTTTTTGCTGGGCGCGCTCCAGGGTGCTGTGGGCTGGATTATGGTGCAGAGCGGTTTAACAGGTGATGCGATTTATGTGGAACCGACGAGGCTTGCACTCCACTTTATCTTCGCACTGGGCCTGATCAGCTATGCCTTTTGGTTTGCGCTCACGCTCAGTGTACCCCCAAAAGATTTGCACCCGGACAAAGGTCTCGCGAGGTTCACCTGGATGATCATCTTCTTCGTTTTTTTCCAGCTGCTTTTTGGCGCCCTGATGGCGGGGCATCGGGCAGCGGCCGCAGCATCGACATGGCCGACGATCAACGGACAGTGGATACCTGCCTCGCTATTCAGGGAGAAACCGGCGCCCATTAACCTGGTCGAAAACCCCATCACCATCCAGTTTGTTCACCGCGGCCTGGCCTATATTATCCTGGCCTGTGTCCTGGTTTTTTTCATTAGGGCGCGCCGAATAACGGGGGTATCTAACCGATTTTCAGCAGGCATTCGTTTCCCGGTTGCCGCGGTCTTGCTGCAGGTAGCACTGGGTATTCTTGCTGTCCTGGGCAGCCCCACGATCCAGGCCAACCACTGGGGTCCTTTTGAATGGATCGCTCAGGCGCATCAGGTTATCGGGATGCTATTCCTCCTGAGCCTGCTGAATGTACTTTACCTGGTCCGTCGGCATAAAGGCGCGATTATGACCCATTAATTTTTGATTCGGCATAATGATGCATCGCCCCCAAACGTTGAAGGAAGCGGTGTACCCGCGCTGAAACCCGCCGAAATGCTTGCCGAAGGACTATTCATGCGCAGGGACCCGGTAATCCGCGACAGAACAATTTTGGATTATTTTCGTACTTATTTCTGAAACCATGATGCAGTACATCAAGGCAGTTTTTTTCTCCTTTCCGGTTCAGCTGGTGATACTCCATGCCAAGAAGTTCCAGGTGCTGCTAATTTTCTGGTTTATCCTTTTCAGTACCATCAATGGTGGTTTCATGGAATCCTTTGGCGCTTACGCATTGTTTCTTGCACCAGAGTATTTGGGTAAGGTGAACAGCATCAGTGCAGGCGTTGTCGGCGCTGCAACCGGCGTATTTATCATGAGCTGGAATATCACCACCTTTATTCTTTTCAGCAGGCATTTCCGTTTTCTCGCGACGACCACAAAACCCTTCCTGAAATATTGCATCAATAACTCCATCATTCCCCTTTCCTTCCTCATTTTTTACTTTGTCAAGGCTATTCGATTCGAAGTGCAGAAGGAACTGGTTGGCGGTTTTGAATTCATTTTTCTCACGCTGGGATTCCTTGCTGGCCTTGCCATCGTCATCCTTACTTCGCTTTTTTATTTTTTCAGGGCCGATAAGACAATCATCAGGCAAATCACGCCGGTGGTGACCAATGCCAAACTATTCAAGTCGCAATTTGCTTTCGATAAACACCGCCTCAATTCTAGCCGCCTGATCAACGTCAAGTGGTATTTGAATACACCTTTTTCGGTCAAAAAGGTGAGAGATGTTTCGCATTATAGCAGGGAGTTTATCGAAAATATTTTCGGGCGTCATCATTTTTCTGCTATCCTGTCCATTTTCGTTGCCTTTATATTTTTGATTATCGTTGGCTTTTTTATGGATAATCCGCTATTCCAGCTTCCGGCGGCCGCCAGCATACTTGTTTTTTTTACGATCCTGATTTCAATCTCAGGAGCTTTTTCCTATTTTTTGCAAAGCTGGAGCATTCCGTTTGTGATCGGTCTTTTTTTGCTGCTGAACCTGCTGTACCGGTATAATGTGATCGACCCGACCAATAAAGCGTATGGCCTGAACTACACGAACAGGTTGGATCGCCCCCTGTATGACCGCGAAGGATTGCGGCAGCTTTGTTCGGCAACGAAGCTCGAACACGACCGCCAGAACATGCTGGAAATTCTTGAAAAGTGGAAACGAAAACAAAAGGAGGACAAGCCTATCCTCTGCATTATCAATACCAGCGGGGGAGGAAACCGTAGCGCGACATTTACGATGAACGTTCTCCAATACCTGGACAGCATCAGTCATCATGACATCATGCGAAAGACCTTCCTGATTACTGGGGCCTCCGGTGGCATGATCGGCGCTGCTTATTTTCGTGAACTGGTCAACCTGCGTGACAACAGGGATTCTGCCATTGATGTGCAAAATCATCGCTACGACGATGATATCGCGCGCGATCTGTTGAACCCGCTTTTCTCTTCTTTTGTAGCGCGTGATTTGGCCTCACCAGCGCAAAAATTCACGGTGGGTGACTATGAATACATCAAGGACCGCGGTTATGCATTCGAAGAGAAGCTGGCGGCGAATACGCACGGTTTGCTGAATAAACAAATCAAGGATATTTATAAAGACGAAAAAGAAGCCCGCGTGCCCCTGATGCTTTTTAATTCCGTGATTACGAGGGACAGCCGTTCGATGGTGATTAGCACGCAGCCTGTCAGTTTCCTGATGAGACCCCCCTATGACAGCACCAAGTTTCCCGAGATGGAGCCCGACGCCATCGACTTTAACGCTTTTTTTTCGAAGCAAAACCCGATGAACCTGCGTCTGCTTACCGCTTTGCGGATGAACGCCACGTTCCCATATGTTTTGCCGAATGTCTGGTTGCCCACCAACCCGGTCATTGACGTAATGGATGCGGGGTTCAGGGACAATTTCGGCGAACAGACTGCCGTACGTTTTCTCAATAATTTTCGCAATTGGCTGGAAGAAAATACCAGGGGCGTGATCCTCATCCAGGTCAGTGACCGCAAGTCCGGAGGATGGGAAAGTCCTTATGAATCGAATGACATCACGGAGATCATCACGAAGCCGCTGTTGTTGTTGCAGCACAACTGGTACAAGATGCAGGAATATAACCAAAACGACCTCCTCAGCCTTTCGCAAAACATCATGGGGAAAAATTTTTATAAGCTCGCGTTCCAGTACATACCCACCAACGAAAACCAGGGCGCTACCCTGAATTTCCACCTCACCAAACAGGAAAAGCTGGATATCGCCAATGCGCTTTCCAATAACGACAACCAGGAAAACTTCAAGCGTTTTCTTGAACTGACAAAATAAGAATTGCCCTAAGGCTGAATAAGATTCATCGCATTTCGTACGATCCTGATGTCGAATTGACCGGCGCTGGTCTGCGGCTCGCCATCGATGTGCAGCGGTGCGCCTCCGGGATTGATCACGCGTAATGACGGCGTCTGAAAATACATGATGTTTTTTTCGTCTGCCGTTTCTTTCGCAGCCTGAAGCTTATTGATGCCTGCTACCTGGTACAACAGGGAAAAGGGAAGCCGAAACTTACTCATTTCTTTAATGATGACAATATCCAGCAACCCGTCGCTCAGGCTCGCCTTGGGCGCGATCGTAAAATTATTTCCAAACTGGTTACTGTTGGCTATGCTGATCAGGAAGGCACTCGTGGAAAATGAATGGCCTTCGGTCTCAACAGTAAAAGCATACGGGCGCGCGCGTAGAAAGTTGGAAAGTGAGACGCGTATATAAGTCTGGAGGCCACGTCTTTTTTGCCGCGCAAAATCATGGGCGACGAGCGCATCAAATCCAATCCCGCAAAGCGTACAGGAAAAAAGATTATTGACATAAAAAGCATCGATGGGGGCCGCCCTGCCCTGGAGTACAACGGAGATCGCAGCATGGGACTGGCGGGGGATCTTGGCAGCAAAAGCGAGACCGTTGCCGGACCCCGAAGGAATAATTCCAATGTTGACGTCAATGCCGGTCAATTCAGCTGCGACGGCATTGACTGTTCCGTCTCCCCCGCAAATGACAACGTCGGTGACCCGATCCCGACTGATGATTTCGCGCAGAAAGGCATAATCGCCGTCGGGATTCGTGTAAATGATGTCGTATTCCGTTTTTTCCTTTTTATTACGGAGTATAATCAGCTCCAGGAGAGCCGATTTCTTTTTGACGCCTGAAACGGGGTTGACGAGATAAATGATTTTTCTGTGCATGCCTGGGAACTGTTTGTGGGAATCTTACCAGCGGAGAAGGGCGCTCGCCCAGGTAAACCCGCTGCCAAATGCGGCCAGGCAAACCAGGCCTCCGTCTGTTATTTTCCCTCCGTGCCAGGCCTCGTAAAGAGCAATCGGCACGGAGGCAGCGGTCGTGTTGCCATATTTTTGGATATTGTTGTAGACCTGGTCTTCGCGCAGGCGCAGGTAGTGCTGCACGAATTGCGAGATGCGCAGGTTGGCCTGGTGCGGGATCAACAGTTGTATATCCACTGGCGTCAGGTTATTGGCCTGGAGCGCTTCCATGATGACTTCCGGAAATTTGATTACGGCTTTCTTGAATACGGCCTGCCCATCCATGTAGGGATAAACGTCCTCTTTTTCGAGAAGCTCCTCGGTAATGAACAGACCGCCATAGGGTCCTTTAGGGGCGGCGGGTCTTTTTTCTTTCCAGAATTTTCCTGCATGAAAACCGGGATTTGGCATGCTCAGCAATTCTGCCGAATCGCCGTCGCTGTGAAGATGTGTGCTCAGGATTCCCTGGTTCTCTCTGGTGGCAGGCTGCAAAACAACTGCACCGGCTCCGTCACCGAAAATAACACTGACATTCCTGCCGCGCGTCGTAAAGTCGAGGCCATAGGAATGAGTCTCGGACGCTACCAGGAGTATGTTCTTGTACATCCCCGTCTTGATGAACTGGTCCGCTACGCTTAGCGCGTAGATAAAACCGCTGCATTGGTTGCGAACATCTAAAGCGCCAATTTCCTTCATCCCCATTGCTCGCTGGAGCAATACACCGCAACCGGGAAAATAATAGTCGGGGCTTAATGTGGCAAAGATGATAAAATCGATTTCCCGCGGTTCAACGCCGGCGTTCTGCATGGCAATTTTCGCTGCCTCCACGCCCATGGTCGTCGTGGTGTCCTCAAACCGCCTGGCGTAACGGCGTTCGCGTATACCTGTTCTTTCCTGGATCCATTCATCGCTTGTGTCCATTACCTTCGCCAGGTCTCCATTGGTGACGACCTGCTCGGGAACGTACATGCCTATGCCAGCAATCTTTGTGCGCTTCATATTTCAAAGCATTATGAGGAGGAAAATTACGAATAACCGCGCAAGCGGCCTTCACAGAACTGCGGCAAGGCCTGTTATTTGGCAAGCGACGCCGTTCCGATGGCGCCCGCTGTTGGCATATGCAGGGTATTAATCATGAAGCTTTCGATCGCGCTTTGCACCGCAGCTGCGTCGTGCGATCGAATGTAGGACCCGATCACGTGGTTGCCGGCGTCCGGAATGGCTAGCTTTTTTTTCAGGCTGTCAGGTGTAGACAGCTCGTCAAACATCGTCATCATCGCTGAAACCTTGACAACGCTGTCCTGGTGCACATTGTCTTTAAAATAATATAGCAGGAGAGTGGGCTGGTCCACACCCTGAAAAGTCTTTTTTGTCATGGAAGATTCGAGCAACTCCTGGAGCGCGACGGCGCCCTCAAGCCGGTAGTGCGGGTACCAGTACTGCCTGTAAAGTGCCCCGGTGTCCTTTGAATCCACATAATTCGATTTGAGGACCATGCGTGCGATCTGGAGTCCCCAGTGGTTATTGAGTAACCATGCATTGGGATCATTGATGGCGATATTGGGAGACATGAGAATCAAGGCATGCACATCCTTGGGAAATTCAGCGGCCAGCTTGAGCGCCAGCGTCCCGCCAGTCGATGTGCTCATGAGAATTATTTTTTTTCCCAGCTGCTTGCCAATCGCCAGAGCCTGTTTAGCCGATTCCCAATATTCTTCCGCGGTGAGGTTGATCATCGCGTCTACAGTGTCGATGCCCTGTTCGGCAAGCCTCGACAGGTAAAGGTTGCATCCGAATTCTTTGGCGATGTCGCGGTGCACGGAGTCGCCCTCTTTTTGTGACGCGCCAAAACCGTGAAGGTAAACGATGGCGTAATCGGTCTGTCCTTTGGATGAATCGTTGAACCAGACGATCCGCGCTTCATTGTCCGGCTTCAGCCTGTGCTGTGCTTCATTTGCGCGGACATAACTTTCCAAATCCACTGCGGAATGCGGCACTGCCGGCAGCCCTGGTGCATAGTCAGGTGAGGCAGGGCTTGGCCCAAGCACGTATAAAACGATTAATACCAGCGGTATCAGGAGCAGGAGATTCTTGGTTCGCATGCGCTAACTTTGAACTCCAAATTATGCAATATTGACGAAAACGCCGACCAAAAGCGGCCATGATAATAACCGTCGTGACAAGTGAAACAGGGAAATATATCATCATTGCCGGCGCACTAATCGTCCTCGTAGGCGTTGTCATCTATTTTTTTCATGACCGCCTGCACTGGTTTGGCCGCCTGCCTGGCGATATCCGTGTTGAGAGAGAAAATTTCAGGTTTTATTTTCCCATCACAACGATGATCATCTTGAGCGTCCTGCTGACCCTTGTGATCCGGATTATTAAGAGGTTATAAGCGTGTCTTTTTGCAAGGGGAAGAATCGGCTATTGGATGATTGCGCAAAGTTTCCGAAATTACTGGCCTGTTTCCTTAGTTTGCTCTAACCAAAACGAATTGCTCATGTCATCGCCTTCCACAGGTCAACGATTTCTTGCGCTCGATGTTTTCCGCGGAATGACCATCTGCTTCATGATTATTGTAAATACACCCGGCGGCCCGGTTTCATATGCCCCGCTGGAGCATGCGCGCTGGCATGGTTTTACCCCGACAGACCTCGTCTTTCCTTCTTTTCTTTTTGCGGTAGGCAATGCGATGAGCTTTGTGATGGCCAAGTGGGCCTCGCTTCCCCAGTCGCAGGTGCTGGCAAAAATATTCAAACGCACCATCATTATTTTTCTTTGCGGCTATCTCTTGTACTGGTTCCCCTTCTTTGACTATGACAGCAATCATCATCTGGTGCTCTCCCCGATTTCTCATACGAGGATCCTCGGCGTTCTGCAACGCATTGCTCTATGTTATATGATCGGCGCCCTCCTGATTTATTATTTTAAGCCGAAAGCTGCGCTCATCATTTGCATGGCAATCCTCGTACTCTACTGGCCGGTCATGATTTTATTTGGCAATCCGGTTGATCCGCTCAGCCTGACGGGTAACGCGGGCCTGAGGCTTGATAAATGGCTCATGGGCGACAATCACCTTTATCACGGCGAAGGCCTTGCATTTGATCCTGAAGGCTGGCTCAGTACATTGCCGGCCATCGGCAATGTCGTTGCCGGGTATGTCGTTGGAAAATTCCTCCAGGCGAAGGGAAAAACTTTCGAAGGCCTTTCAAAATTATTACTTGCGGGTTTTGGGCTCCTGGTCATCGCTTATTTCTGGGACCTTGGATTCCCGATTAACAAAAAGCTCTGGACAAGCTCTTTTGTCGTTTACACTGTGGGGCTGGATTGCGTAATCCTTTCGGCCATCATCTACGTGGTGGATTTTCTAGGCAAGACGAAGTGGACGGGATTTTTTACGATTGTCGGAAAGAACCCGCTCTTCATTTACCTGCTTTCCGAACTCGGTGCAGTCGTCATGGACATAATCCCGGTCGGCGACACATCGCTTCATGATTGGGTATACCAACACATCTTTGTTCACGCAGGGGCTTACTTCGGATCGCTGTTGGGGGCTGTTACCTTTATGTTATTTTGCTGGCTTATCGGGTACTTCATGGACAAAAGAAAAATATATGTCCGCGTGTAGATGGGGCGCTTCCTCATTCGAAGGAGATTTCGGGCGGCAATAATATAACCGCCCCCCCGTTTTTAGCAGCGATTCCCCCTTGCCCTTCCGCTGATTTGTCGTAATTTCGCGCCTTGATTTTCAGGGCTGATTGGCATTTATGGAACTGCTTGGTATTCAGCGGCAGACGATTCAATAGCATATTATGGAAATTCGAAATATAGCCATTATCGCTCACGTTGACCATGGTAAAACGACCCTGGTAGACAAGATCCTGCATGCCACCAAAGTATTTCGTGACAACCAGGAGACCGGCGAGCTGATCATGGACACGAATGAACTGGAAAGGGAGAGGGGCATTACGATATTCAGCAAGAACGCTGCTGTACGGTATAAGGGCGTAAAAATAAACGTCATCGATACTCCAGGTCACGCCGATTTTGGCGGCGAAGTAGAACGCGTGCTCAAGATGGCCGATGGCGTATTGCTGCTGGTCGATGCGTTCGAGGGTCCCATGCCACAGACACGATTCGTATTGCAGAAAGCCCTCCATTTGAATCTGCATCCGATTGTGGTTATCAACAAGGTCGACAAGCCGAACTGCCGCCCGGACGAAGTGCATGAGGCGGTATTCGAACTGTTCTTTAACCTTGACGCCACGGAAAAACAACTTAATTTCCCCACATATTACGGTTCTGGCAAACAAGGCTGGTTCAACGATACCCTGACGCCTTCTGCCGATATAATGCCGCTGCTTGACGGGATCCTTCAATACGTTCCCGCGCCTGTGGTCAGCGAAGGCAGCTTGCAGATGCAGATCACTTCACTCGACTATTCTTCGTTTCTCGGCAGGATCGCAATAGGTAAGGTTACCCGCGGCGCAATTCGCGAGAACCAGCCGATTGCACTGGTTCAGGCGGACGGTGCAATAAAAAAATCGCGTGTCAAGGAGCTTTACATATTTGAGTCGCTCGGCAAAAAGAAAGTGCAGGAAGTGGAAGCAGGTGATATTTGCGCCGTAGTTGGTCTCGAGGATTTTAACATTGGCGATACGGTCGCTGACGCCGAAAATCCGGAAGCGCTGCCCATCATCAGCGTGGACGAACCGACGATGAGCATGCTTTTCTCGATCAACAACTCGCCTTTCTACGGTAAAGACGGAAAATTTGTGACCAGCCGCCACCTTCGTGACCGTCTGGTCAAGGAGACGGAAAAAAACCTTGCGCTGCGTGTGGAAGATACGGACAGTGCGGACAGCTTTCTTGTATATGGCCGCGGCATCCTTCATTTGGGAATCCTCGTGGAGACTATGCGGCGAGAAGGATACGAACTCACCGTAGGGCAGCCACAAGTCATTATCAAAGAGATCCTGGGCAAGAAATGCGAACCATTCGAAGTGCTGGTCGTCGATGTACCGGCTGAATTCAGTGGTAAAGTGATTGATATGGTTACGCAGAGAAAAGGTGAATTGCATGTGATGGAGACAAAGGGGGAAATGCAGCACCTTGAATTCGATATACCGTCCCGCGGCCTCATCGGACTTCGTTCTTCGATGCTGACCAACACAGCCGGCGAAGCGGTGATGGCGCACCGGTTCAGCGAGTACAAACCTTGGAAAGGACCAATTCCCGGAAGAAACAATGGCGTATTGATTTCCAAAAATCAGGCTTCGACTACCGCCTATTCGATCGATAAGCTGCAGGACCGCGGCTCCTTTTTCGTGGATCCCGGCGAGGACGTATATGTTGGCCAGGTTATCGCCGAGCATATTAAGCCGGGCGACCTGGTGGTAAATGCCACGGAAGGAAAAAAACTCACCAACATGCGAGCAAGCGGGAGCGACGATTCGGTGCGGATCGTTCCAAAGATCCAGATGACGCTGGAGGAGTGTATGGAATATATTCAGCAGGATGAGTGTATAGAAGTAACGCCCAAAAAGATCCGCCTGCGCAAAACGATTCTCGACGAGGACGAACGCAAACGCTTTCAGAAGATGCTCAAGGCTGAAGAGGTATGAGCCGACTTGTTAACATGGACTGCCAGTTCCTTTTTTAGCTTAATTTTGCGTTGAAAACATCACAGGTGAAAAAGTTGCTGATGATATGGATGCTGTTTTTTGCACTGCTGCTCGCATGCGACGTTTCCCGGTCGCAGTGCTCGATCTGTACGCGAACGGCCCAGCAAATGGGTGAAAGGCCGGCCCGCGCACTCAATGCCGGGATCATCTATCTCGCCTTTATGCCCATGACAATTATCGCCTACATCGGCTGGCGTTGGTGGAGGAGCAATCACCAGGCAGCTTAACCTCCATTCTCTAAATTTTTGCATATTTTATCCTGCGCTGCGCGCAAAGCAGCTTCGGACACCTTTAATTTTCCGCGCGTAAAATTCAGATCGTCGGAACTGTCGATCGGAACAAGGTGCAGATGGGCGTGGGGAACTTCGAGTCCCACAACCGACATACCGCAGCGGTTACATGGAAATGATTTCTCGATCGCTTTGGCGATCGGTTGCGCAAAGACAAGAAGCCGCGAAAGATATTCATCGGGCAGGTCAAACAAATTATCGGTCTCCGTTTTTGGAACGACGAGGACGTGACCCTCGCGGAGCGGAAATATGTCCAGGAAGGCAAAGAAATGATCGTCCTCAGCGATTTTATAACTTGGAATCTGGCCGGCAATGATTTTGGAAAAAATGGTCATGATATAAATAATTAACCCGGGGCAAAGATAACGAGCATTCAAAAAAATGAAGTTGCCTTATCCAATTATCCACTAAATTAGATATTCCGATTTCCTCATCAAACGAGCGACAGCGCTACATGGAATTCATTGATTATTATAAGATACTGGGCATCGAAAAGAATGCTTCCGAAGAAGAGATCAAAAAGGCATACAGAAAGCTGGCGCGAAAGCACCATCCCGACTTGAATCCACATGATAAGGAAGCCAATAAAAGGTTTCAGCAGATCAACGAAGCGAACGAAGTATTGAGCGACCCGGAGAAGCGGAAAAAATATGACCAATACGGAAAGGACTGGCAGCATGCCGAACAATTTGAACAGGCAAGACATCAGCAGCAACAACGGCGTGGCGGGAACCAGGAAGAATTTTCGTTTTCGGGCGATTTTGGCGACGGCGATTTTTCCGATTTTTTTTCGTCTCTGTTTGGCCGTGAGGCTGGCCGTTCACGACGTTCGAATTTTCGCGGAGGTGATTACGAGGCGGAAGTGCACCTTCACCTGAAAGACGTCTATTCGACGCACAAGCAGACCCTCACTGTGGAGGGAAAGAATATTCGCATCACCATCCCGGCAGGCGTTGAGGACGGGCAAAAGATCCGACTTGCCGGTTATGGATCACCGGGAGTAAACGGGGGACCGGCCGGCGATCTCTACATCACTTTTGTGATTGAAAAAGATCATCGCTACCAGCGGAAAGGCGACGACATTCACATCAACGAGGACATCGATTTGTATAAGGCGGTACTGGGAGGCGAGAAGATCGTCGAAACGCTGGGGGGTCAACTGAAAATATTGGTTAAGCCGGAGACCCAGAACGCGAGCAAAATCAGGCTAAAGGGCAAAGGGTTCCCCGTTTACAAAAAAGAGGGTGAGTTTGGCGACCTATATATTAAATGGAATATTCGCCTGCCAGTGAACCTGACGCCCGAACAAAAGGAACTGTTCAAGAAATTGTCAACCATGTAAAACGGTGCCATGGAAAAAGAAAACCTGATCACGGTCGTCGATTTTTGTCGCTACTATAAGGTTGACCTGTCTTTTGTGCAGACGCTCGAGCAGCGTGGTCTTATTGAAACGGTAAGGGCTGAACAGGCGGTTTTTGTCCAGGTGGATCACCTGGCAAGCCTCGAAAGACTCATCCGTATTCACCATGACCTCGATATTCCGGCGGAAAACCTCGACGTGATATCACAGCTGATCGTGGAACTGGAAAGCCTGCACCAGGAAATCAGGAGTCTTGAGCAGCGTCTCGGGTTTTATGAACAGTTTGAAAACTCCACGGAATAATTTATGCTACCACAGGATGAATTGAAGCAACGGGCCGGCGTATACGCGGCCGATTTTGTGACTGGAGGGGCTCCTATAGGCCTCGGCACGGGCAGTACGGTCTCCTGGTTGATCGACGAGCTGGCACGGCGGGTCAGCCAAGGTCTCCAATTAGAAATCGTCCCTACTTCCGCGCAGACGGCTGCTCTTGCCGCAGCAGCGGGAATCACCGTAAGAAGCCTGGATGAAATAGACCGCCTGTCCCTGACGATAGACGGAGCCGATGAAATCGATCCTGCCGGTGCACTCATCAAGGGAGGCGGCGGTGCACTCCTCCAGGAGAAAATTGTCGCCAGTGCATCCGGCGAACTCATTATAATCGCAGACGGCAGCAAACTGGTGAAACAGCTTGGGAAATTTCCTCTGCCTGTTGAAGTGATCACCTTTGGCTGGCACCAGACCCGGGACCGTATTCTCGATACAGGCTTTTGTGTGGAGGCCAGGCTACGCCAAAAGGAAGGTCGAAATTTTGTCACCGACCACGGGCATTTTATTTTGGACTGTTACTGTGGGGCGATCCAGGATCCCTCCAGGGTCAACACAGTGATGCATCTCATTCCCGGCGTCGTGGAAACAGGGTTGTTCATCAATATGGCAACCCGCGCGATCATCGGCTACCCAGATGGCAAAATCGAAGAAATAGAATTCAGGAAGGAGCAGGTCGTTATACGGTAATTTTTTCGACCCTGAACTTAATGACACCGGCCGGGGCGGTCACCTCAGCGGTTTCCCCAACCTTTTTTCCGAGGAGTCCTTTGCCGATCGGCGAAGTGACTGAGATTTTGCCCGCCTTCAGGTCGGCTTCTTTTTCCGAAACAAGATGGTAGGTAACTTCTTTGCCGGCGCTCAGGTTGGTGA
>JAJPJP010000089.1 GCA_021324175.1 Chitinophagia bacterium | reverse complement strand
TTATTCAAACCACCCGTTTTTAGGTCATAAACTGGAAAATGATAAATTGAGGCTTTGCCGCTCCTAAAATATTTTATTTGATTATCCCACAGTAAAAAGCCTGCTAATACAAAAGCATCAATCTCCTCATAAATCATACCTTTTTGAGGTATAACATTATGCAATATGATTTCTGAGCGCATATGAATGATTTTTGCTAGGTGGTTCAGCAATATTTGCTGACTATCACAAGGATCGTTTGGTACTAATGGAAACGCTCCAATATTTACATCTTCTATCGAAGTGTAAAAAGATGTTCTTCTTACTTCATCAACAGTGCCAAAACCAGGAAAGAGAATGTATCCTCCGACTACCTCTTTGCCAACGGTGGATTGTTCTTTGTCACGGTAATAAATAGAATCCCTATAACGGTGTATTTGATTAATTGCATCATTGGGTGGATAATCTAAGTCGGTTAGGTTATAATCCGAATTTAATCTGTATTTCGCATCAAACAGATAAGTGAAGATATAGTTGTCCTTTAGGTCGCTTTTTGATATTTTTAGAACAATGTCCGGTCGTTGATCAACTGTAAAGGAAAAAGTTTCTGATTTACCTTTATATGAATATGAATAATCATGATATAATTCAATTTTTTCACCTTTCCCAATTACAAAGGATATTTTTGATGAATTCCCGGTTCTCAAAGTAAGGAGAAAATTATGTACTAAAACCTCAGCTAAATCAATCTCCTCGGGAGCTTTTCCTAATATGGATTGAATCATGTCTTTCATTTTAAGGAAGCACCAAAATTGATATAAATCTGCCATGTCCTTTAGACTAATCTTCCTGATGTCATCAAATAATTTAAATCCACGTTTTAGCATAATCCAATTCCTGTATATTGCCGCATATCCGGCTCTATTCTGCAAGACCAATGACTCTTGTACTACACCTTTATAGTCACCAACGCCCCGAAAAAAAGGATTGTGCTGAATTTGCTTAAGCTCTTTTTCAATCTGAACTAGCTCTTCAATAAACTCATGTGATATAATATTCTGCTTCTTTTCTTCAATAAACTGTTTGATTGTAGTAAATTTTTCGCTCACAATATTTATAACAAATTTGAAAAACCTGTTTTCGGTCGTATCAAATAAAAGCTTCTTATTAATTCTGTGATAGAGTTTTTTTGGTATATGCCTGTTATTAATCACTTGTTCCTCCAAACAAGTTGTAAGTCTCTTTAGCTGGTCGGCTTTACAGTTTTCTTCAACACTTATTAATCGACTATGAGGCTTATTTAAAATAAATCGGGCTGAATGCAGAAGGTTTTTGTATATTGATCCAAAGATTGACCACCAAACCAGATCATTCCCTTTCGTAGAGACTGGCTTGAAGTCATAATACGTTTTTTTGAGAAAATCTAAGACCAAATTGGTGTATTCCCTTTCAATATCGATTATGATTTGCCGGTAGTCATTCTTATAATCTAACTTCGTAGGATAAACTTCGAAAGAAAGACAAAATTTCTTTTGAATGCCATCTTTTTCGTAACACAGGACAAAGTCATAGCTTCCGATATCATTTCCAAAATTAATTGTGCCAGTTAATGTCAAAATATCACCTCTTTTTTTGCGGTTGAATCTTTCTGTTACCTCTTTAATCCTAGAATAAATTCTTGCATTTTTTACATTACTACTAAACTCAATATCAAAAATATAATCAGAGTTTTCAAAAATTACAGGGTGTGCACTTAATCCAGGAGTAACAGTTTTTAGAATTTGATTTTCCGGGCACCAAAGGTCAAATCGACCAACGGGGCCAGTTACAAGGTATTTTGTTGAATTTCTTATGCTAGGGGTCTTACGGCTAGCGCGCCTGAACAATTCAGGCACATAATGGCCTTCAACAGTCAATACAAATTCATCTGCTGTAAATCTTATTGCTTCCATTATGGCCAAAATGTTGTATATCCAAATTCAAGTCTCGCCTGCATTTCAGTTAATTTGGAGTTGGAAATCGGGAAATCCTCTTCCTTTAATATCTCCTTTAATCCAATAATTACTCTTTGGGTTTTTGACTCATCACCTTCAATCCGAGGTAATATTTTCATACAAACTATTTCATCCAATGCTCTATTGATCCAGTCCTGATCGCCCTGAACCAATCTTGAGTTGTGATAACAATATATCAATGCCTCGTCTCTTACACGATATGCAATTTTAAAAGGAGTTTTCTCTAATACCTGATTTATTGCTTCTAATAACGAAAGAACCTTAGAGTTTTCATCAAATAATTTAAATACCTGACCTCCATAGGTGTGAACACCGTTTATTAATTCAGGGGAGTAAAACTGGGCAGGGTATTCCCAGTCCCTATTTTCTGCATCCAATTTACTTCTCAAATTCACTTCATTCATTTCTATTGTCATGGCTCTGTCCAAAACTTTACGACTAAAAGAATGGGTAGTCTCATCCATATTAACCGTACCAACTACGACCAAGTTTTGAGGTATACTTAACCCGTATTTCTGAACATAGTCCTGAAGCTTTTTATCCTCTGTAATTTCTAGGTCTTTCCAGAAACTCACGCTACAATACTTGCGGAAAATTGAAGCAGGTATTAATGAGTCAGTTATTAGCCGTCCATTTTTATACTCTCTTGATTCAATTGCGCTGAGGTACTCAGCAAAATATTGTTCGACAGGAGCCAGGTTCATTTCGTCAAGGCAAAGAATAAATGGAACTTCCGAATATTTCCAGGCCTTTACAACAAAGCGAATAAATGGAGTAATAATATATTCGCGTTTACCTGTTATACCAGACTCATAACCAAGTAACTCCGTGGAGTCATGCCAGTTGGGTTTCACTTGTATTATAAGGAAATTTTCAGGTTTTTCCAATTGCAGTTCCCTTAGTGCACAGGATTTATATGCTAAGGTCCTTGCTAGTCTTGATTTCCCAGTGCCGGAGATGCCTGCCAATAAGACCAAGGGTTTTGTTTTAATAGCCATCAACAATTGCCTGTGATCATGATCGAAGTCAATTAAAGAAATTGTAGGATCACTTGCACGAACCTCAGATTCGTCGGATATTATTTCTTCTAGGATTTCTGCTTCCACTTCTGCTTTCAATTCAGCGAAAGGTTGCATATTGTTTTGGGTGGGCGGTTGATACTCTCGGTAGAACTCAAATTGTTCGAGGCTAACAGGGGTTTTTAATTTGATAATTTCATCAACCAAGAAAGCAATTCTTGCCTTTCTTATTCTCCCATCTTCTTTTACTGAATTATAATCTTTAAAATCGTTCTGGAACCAAGCGACATTACCATTATGATTCCAGTTAAGTGAACCATAATCCGATTCAGTTGCAAAATCAACGACCCTTGAGCGGCAATATGCTAGATGATCTTTAGTATAATAAATATGGAAAGACCCATTGTCCTTTATTTGCTGTTTCAGCAACTTTAAAGTCGGTTCCCCGCCAGTTGGCAGTTTGTCCCACCACAAAACAATATTTGTACTCTCCTGTAAGGCCTCTTTTGCTTCTTCAAGGCCTTCGGGTCTGTCGCAAACGACTAATCCTTCAATTATTTCAAACCAAAGTTTTTTTACATTCGGAAATTCGTATAATATTTCACAAATAATTCTCGTAAGGTTGAGCTGGTTGACAGGTATTATTTTATAAGGTTCAAAAAAGCGAATCAGCTCTGCAACAAAGGAGCTTTTATCGTAAGCAGTTTTGAGTAAATATCTGGCAACCATTTTTCGATGATTCTCCGCTAACATGGTGAGCTCTTTATCTGGAGATAGAAGATAACTAACCGCGTTGCGAATAGAAAGTGAATTAATGCTGTTAATATCATCATTCGCAGCTTTGTATTTCAATAAATTTTGAACCCAATTTGTTTGTCTGACAAATGATAATGCCAGTGTTCTCTTGTCCGGGTATTGGTTAAACTCCTTTTTGTTGGCGGCATTCACATCACAATATGCAATTACTTCACCAATGAGTTTTAGTATTTTATATTCTTCGCTTGAGGGAGAAAAACTATTTAGGAATTCAATGAATGAACCCTTGGTTTCTTCAAACTGTTCAATTAGCTGTTGATAGAGTTCGGTTCCCGGGGACGCATGAAAAGTATTCAATTCTTTGACTTTTTCAGTTGCGAGTTGATATAGGAATTCATGTGCGCCAAGAAGTTCTTCCACATTTTTGCTCTTTGTAGCTGAAACGATTTCAGGCATAAGATTTAATCTGGAAATACTGCCCTGAAGCAGTTCTCGGCAACTTTCCAATATTTCCCTGGCATCACCATCAACAAAAATTTCTTTGAGATCATCCAGCTTTTCAGAACGGTTCGTTTGCCCTACTAATTCTGGCTTCCATAAGTCATATACTTCGCTGCTTCGCAATTGTGTTACCCAATTCCAACCCGTAGGAATATTTTTGGTCTCAAGAATATCGAATCGAACAAAGAGATCCCACTCCCCCCGCACATTATATAAATTTTGATTATCATTAAAGTGACTTGAATTTGTTCCTGAATCAAAGGTTGCCGCAATACCCTTTTCGCTGATCTGCGTAAACAATGCTTCGTTACCAGACCTGTTTATGACGAACACGTAGTCCCCAGGTTCATTGTATTTGAATTTTGCATCATTCCAATAAAAATGCTTCCCATCTTTTGACTTAAGAACAGCAAAGTTGTCATTTGCGCTTGCCTTCACTTCATATATTTTTACGTTTGGCATTGCATTTATCTTGTCTTTTGGCACAATTTCAAAGCCATTTCTTTCAAGTAAATTGAAGCATGGAGTATCTAGTCCCCCAGCGAATGAATTGCGATCTAATATTTCTCCGTTTGCAAACAAATTCGCAAGTGAAACCACAAGTTTAGGTGGATACTTTTTGTCCAAATAGAGAAGATCATAATATTGAGAACCGGCATCGGAAGGAACTCCTTCCTTATCAATTTGTTCTATTGCTCTCAAGAGATGTTCTTTTGTAATGTTGACTGGGATTGCCATGGTGTTTAAGTATAAAAGTGGAATTGCATAATTGCCAACCTTTACTATTTCAAATTTACAAATAGTTAAAATGGAATTTTCCATCTTTGACCTTGTTACTAAAATCGGACACAGGCTGAGTTGGAGATTTCGGACTTCTGAGCCAATGCTTTCACATCTTGACGGTCTTACTGTTATAAAGTGTGCGCTAACAGCACAGCTAAATGGCTGCATAGAACCACTTATACCTTGGGCAAGGAATGTCTCGTACGACCGTAGAGATTATGATTTGGTCTTTCGTTTGAAGAAATTTCTTTCCGCTTTCTATAATGCATCGCTTTTTGTTTGAATGCATAAACTTTTAATAATTTTGCCCATGACGTTACTAGCCTGCACAAGAAATTATGATAATTCCTGATCTACCTATGTTTGTCTTGCAAATTTTATAAAGCTCCAGCTGATTGCTTTTTTTGTCTGACATGTTCTCGCATGACAGCGAGTGACCGTTGATCGTATTAGCGTCTAAATGGAAACCTTTATGCCCTGAAGCCCAGTAATCGCTTTTTGTGAGATTGTTTCATTATATGAACAAAATATGTATTATTGTACTCGATTGTCATGTCAAATTTCCAGGAGAAATCAATTCAAAGCCTTGAATCAGCGAAAGTATTGGTAAAATGTCACTATTATTCGTCTACTGTTAATCGATCATATTACGCTTGTTTTCAGTTTGTAATGCACATACTTTTTGATAAATTGAAGAAGGATCAGCGAGAGTTTTACGCTGAGGTCCAGCAACGCCCAAATGGATCTCATTCTTGGGCATCTAAATTGATCGGAATCGAGTTAGCAAAAAAGAGTTTAGAAGATTACAAATGGCTGCAAGGGAAATTCCCCGAATTCAGGGAAAAAAGAATTGTAGCCGACTATCATCCGATTGCGCTAAGCGCTGACGATGGGAACGATTCGATCACATTGGCAACGACTATTTTGAATTTGCTTCGAAAGCATTTTAAATAATAATGGCCCCAGTTGAATTTCTGAAAGAACGTCTTCGGGTAATTGCCGAGAAATTTCCCAATGTGCACATTAGGTACGGATACAATCATTTAATTGAGGCGCACATCGTGGAAATTCTACCATTATCTGAATTCGCGAATAATAAGGAGTTGGATCATGCCTGGATTCCCCTCTCATTAGAATTTATGCAATCTTTTAGGAATGAGGAGGTGGTGTTCATTTCATCCGATTCCACTCTATCCATTGATGCTATTATTTTTGAGTTCAACGCAACCCAAGTTTATAAGGAAGGCTCTGTAGAAGAAAACTGGAATAAGATACTTAGCCCATTTGCTAACTTAGATTTGGGAACACAGTTTTCAACTACTTCTTTTATTAGCCTTGATTGCAAGGAATACGCTGAAAAAGCAGGAGGCATTTTGCATGGAATTGGGTTAATCAATTCAAACATACTATATTCCTTTGGCAATTTTATTTTCGAAGAACCTGTTACGAACGAAGAAACATTCACTTCAACTGAACCAGATTTTCCAATGGCAGCTTAATTGTCTATAAATGTCCACCATACCGGAATCGGGTTATAAAATTCAAAATGTTATTATCTTAGAAAGCTATTTTAAGCGCGAGCCAAATATCGATTTCAATTTGAAGATCGAAAATGTTATTGATTTACGAAACGGTCACCAACAGACGCCTGAAGGGGTATTTGTAGTTGAAGTAGAGGCTAATCTTAGGGGATTACAGAATGAAACTAATTTTCAATGCTACGAAGCCAAGATGAAAATTATCGGAGTATTTGAAAAATCAGGCGAGCCCGCTTTATCTGACGATGTCTTTGTAAAAGTTAATGCGCCGGCAATTATATTCCCGTTCGTTAGAGAGCATTTTGCAACATTAGCTTTGAAAGCAGCCATCGGAAATGTTTTGTTGCCTCCGCTAAATTTTACAAGGCAATAGATCTACAATTACACTGGATGGATCATTGCAACTACGAGCGACCCTCACAGGGGCCGATACTTCCTTGGCAAACCGCCGATGCAAACATTCATAGATGCCTTACCTTTAGCAAAACAAAAATTGCTGGACGAATTACCACCTACGGCTTAAAATATTCTGACCCCATAAGACTTTAATCCTTATTTGTCAGGTCAAGTACTAACTATTACACTCTAAATTGCGGGAAGTACACGGTCGGTTATCAAATTGAAATGTTAACTGCGAAGTCTTTTTTCCCGCAATTCTCTTGCCTTTTTTGGAATCTCATAGATGTTATCAAAAATATGTTCAATTAACTCAATTGCAAGGTTCAACTCCTCGATTGAGGGTAATGATAATTCGTGAATTGCTTCATTTCCTAAGAATCTATGTTCATGTAATATTCGTGCATTGTCTTCTGTAATCTTTCCTAACGTGTGCAAATTATCAATCCTTGTCTTTAAGTTGTCGCTACTTTTTGCGCCAGATCTTCCATAGGTAATTTCAATGTCACTGCAAAATCCCTCCACCAATGCTCGTAAACCAGCAGCGCATAAAGTTAGATTATCGTTGTTATATGAATCAATTGTTTCTCTGTAAATTCTTCTAAGAATTTTGGGAAGATTAAAGTAGTCTTTTTCTTTCCAAGTAGTTTCAGATCTTTTAGGATAGATATTTTCAGTAAAATTATCTTCATCATCAAATCCGATCATCTCAGAATCAGTATATTGATTGCGAAAGGAAATATTACGACACCCCTGACAAATTATAATTTGATAAATATCTTCCCAAGAAATACTATCCTCATCCTCTGTTTCGGCCGACCCGGTCTCATCAACAGAACTCAAAACCTTATGACGAGTTTTATGTTGGCAAGTCAAACAAAAAACGTCCATCTCCTTATCAAGTGACTTATTAATTGTCATTTTTTTTGTCTGGTTCATCTTGTTGGGTTTTTGCTCTTCAAAAATAAGCAACATATAGTAATCATGAAATCAAAAACGTTGAACTTTTGTAAATGAAAAACGTGCTTAGCTTCTGCCAAATCTTCTGAACGCCTGAATGGTTTGATAATAGCCGTATGCGATGAAAATTCGTGCTGTGAAATCAATAACGTAGGACCAACCTGTCAATTCCAATCTCGGTTTGCCAGCGGCTGCCCCAAAAAGTTCATCAGTATTAAAAAAGCGAATCGGATTCATGAATTTGAAAAACGTTGCGAACAAAGCCGCCGTCGAGAATGATTGAAGCCCTAAAAAATGTTCAAATGAGCTTTCAACAATCAACAAAAAAGCGATTATACCGAATGAAAAGGTGAATATCACTCCCAGCAGCCAGTTTCTACCAAAATCATTTGACACTTTGTTAAACCACAGATTAACGAGATCAATAAAGTTATTGGGAAATTTTTTTTTTAGTGAATGGTAATAGGCGTCTAATTCTCTTGCCTGCTGGTCCAACGCGTTAACTCTATCGCCCTGGATGGAGTAGGCTACTGATAATTGACCGAAAGCAAGTTGAGATTGCTGCGGATTGTATTTGCTATCCGTGGTAGCTCTTCTTGGAAATTTTGACTCAGACAAGAAAAGTTCTGAAATCTCACTGTTCTCGAATTCAAATTTTGCCTTGGAGAAATCGCAACTAATGATTTTCGCCTGGCCAAGATCGGAACGGCGAAAAATAACTTTGCCGAATTTACTGACGTTGATCCGCCCCAGGTATAAATCGCCGTTATTGAAAAAATTGTTGAAACTTAATAACACTAGTTCGATTTCTTGAATTCTAATTTTGGCACCCTCTGAAAGCGAATCCAAAATAGTTAAACTGGCAACTGTCGATTCGGCCAGGTGAGCGCTCTTTATTTGTTGGGCGCGTAGTGTCATCTCCGTAATTCTGCATGCAACGATGAAAAAATTGGGTTTTGTGCCTGCATGACTTGAGGCATCAAATCGGTCTATTATTGAATTTGTAATGCGTATTGGTGGCTCCGGAGCACCTCCATTTATTGTTAAAACATTTGCACGAACATTTGAAATTCTGTATTCCGTGGTGTGAATTGCCGAACTGGTCACGGAAAGACCATTGGCGAATACGTGATAGACAAACAGAAAGCCTTTGGAGAGGGACAGAAAAATTGAGCATTCTCTACTTTTTGACTTTGTGTTTATCTCATTTAATTCCAGATGGACCGAGGAGTCCGACTGGATTATTAAAGTACCTCTGAGTTCGAAATTCGTGATGACACTCTTGCCATGTCTTAAGCCTGAAAAAGTGACGTCTTTTTCAAAAAACGTTTGACCGTCAAAAGCTACATTCTCATTAGTGGCAATTTTCACATTTTTTTTAAAATGACAGTTCTCAAAAATGACTCTCCCGGCCGTTTTCAAGCTTCCAATATCTACGGTTTCAAAAAAGATACAATCAATGAATATCAAATTGTCTAAATAAACCGACGCGTTATGACTTTCATCAATAACAACTTGGTATTGAATTTCTTTGCTCCTGATTATTTTGTCTGATCCCGGATCTCCGTAGAAGTGAGATCTTGCTGCCAAGGTTTTTTTAAATTCAGTGACATCGAGGTTTAATTTAACGCCGCTCATAAATGAGTTTGAGGCGTAAAAAATATTAGCCAAGGAAGTATTTGTAGGCGAGTAAGTAGCCCAGGATTTTTTAAGCCGTTCATTTGAAAAGAAAGGACAGGCCCGCAGAACGCAAATCGTAGGATAGGTTTTTTAGTCATTGGATTGTAGCTTAAATCCGCAACACACATGCAAAATCAACCAAAACAAGGCAACCAATTAGGCAACCAAAGAATAGAATTTGACTCTAACTAATTATAAATCAATCAGTAAATCGAATTTATATGTGGTGTGGGGCGGAATCGAACCGCCGACACAAGGATTTTCAGTCCTTTGCTCTACCGACTGAGCTACCGCACCGAATTCGTGCACCGGCATATTTCAGCCGGGCTGATTTAAATCAGGGCAGCAAAAATAACTTTTCTCTTCAAAAATGAAAAATTAATCGTTGTGGTTCGCCTGTATTAATTGCCGTATTCGCTGAGGAATTTAATTCGCATGATCTTGAGCTGCTCCCAGCTAAAATTGCCTTCCGACAATTCCTGTCTTGCGACGTCCAGGCTGCTCGTCTCGCAGCTTTTGAAATAATCGATGATTTCGTCCTGCTCATATTCATCGAGCATCTCATCGACGGCATAATCGAGGTTGAGCTTGGTGCCACTGGCCGCAATGGTCTCCATTTCCTCCAGCAACACATCCAGCTTCATATCCTTATTTTTGGCGATGGTTTCGAGCGGAATCTTTTTGTCGGCCTGTTGAATAATATAGACTTTGTTCATGCTCTTGTTAACCACGCTTTTCATTACAAAGTCTTCAGGTTTTTCAATGTCGTTCTGCTCTACATATTTTGCAATGATGTCGATGAAAGGCTTTCCGTAGCGCAGCGCTTTACCCTTACTGACGCCCTGGCATTTTTCCAGTTCCTGTGTGGTGGTTGGATAAAGCGTGGCCATATCCTGCAGAGATGTTTCGAGAAAAATAACGAATGGAGGCAGGGCTTTTTTCTTTGCTTCCTTTTGCCTGAGATCTTTAAGCAATTCAAAAAGCTTTTCGTCGGCAGCCGCAGGAGTCCCATTCCCTTCTCCCGCTTCGTCATCGTCTTCATTGGCATCTTCAAAGAGGTTATTAAGAACGATCTTAAATGACTTGGGTCTTTTGAGAAACTCTTCGCCTTTCTTTGTGAATTTGAGTACACCGTATTCCTCGATGTCTTTTTTCAGCAGGTCTTCCAAGATCATCTGGCGGATCAGCGACTGCCAGTAATAATCTTTTTCGTCCCTTCCGATACCGAATTCGGCGATATTTTCATGGTGGTACATCTGTATTTGCGGAGTCAGCCTGCCGATGACGACGTTAACAGAATAATCCGTCGCAAAGCGCTCGTCGAGAGCTTTGACGGTTTTAAGCACCTTTACGGCGTTTTCCTTTGCTTCCACCCTATCCTTAGGATGCAGGCAGTTGTCACAATTCTTGCAATTCTCGTCGGAATAATCTTCTCCAAAATAGCTCATTAGCACTTTTCTCCGGCACACGCCTGTCTCAGCATAGCCAACGGTCTCATTGACAAGTTGTGCGCCAATCTCCCTTTCACTCAGAGGCTTGTCCTTCATGAGGTGCTCAATTTTTGACACGTCCTTATGAGAATAGTAGAGCACGCATTTTCCCTCCAGCCCGTCGCGGCCCGCACGACCTGTTTCCTGGTAGTAATTTTCGATGCTCTTGGGTATATTAAAGTGAATAACGAAACGAATATCGGGTTTATCGATTCCCATGCCGAATGCGATGGTAGCGACAATGACCTGCTTATCTTCATTCAGAAAAGCATCCTGACGATCAGATCGCAGCTTGCTATCGAGGCCTGCATGATAAGCCACCGCCTTGATCCCGTTGGCGACGAGTACATCGGCCAGTTCTTCCGTGGTCTTTCGATTCAACGTATAGATGATCCCGCTTTTCCCCTTATTCTGCACGATAAACTTTACAATATGGCGGATCGTTTCTTCTTTCTTGATCTTCGGCTGTATCTCGTAATAGAGATTCGGCCGGTTGAATGATGAAATAAATATTTTCGGATTGCGCAGGCCAAGGTTCTTTACGATATCGCTCTGCACCTTTGGGGTAGCCGTGGCTGTAAGCGCGATTGTCGGAATATTCGGATTAATCTGGTCCATCATTTCGCGAAGCCTCCTGTATTCCGGGCGGAAGTCGTGGCCCCATTCTGAAATACAGTGTGCTTCGTCGACGGCAAAGAATGAAATTTCCAAATCGCTGAAGAGTTCAAGGTTTTCCTGCTTGGTCAGCGTTTCGGGCGCGACATAAAGCATTTTTGTATGCCCGTTCAGCAGGTCATCGTGGACTTCGCGGATTTGTTTCTTGTTCAGTGTGGAATTTAAAAAATGCGCGACGTTATCACGGCTGCTGTAGCTTCGGACAAGGTCGACCTGGTTTTTCATCAGTGCGATGAGCGGGCTGACGATAATCGCGACGCCTTTGCTCACGATGGCGGGCAACTGGTAACAAAGACTCTTTCCGCCACCGGTCGGCATGATGACGAAAGTGTCGTTGCCGGCTAGTACGTTCTGGATAATGGTTTCCTGGTTGTCTTTAAATGAATCAAAGCCAAAATGCTCCCGGAGCTGGGACAATAATTCCTTGGACAAAGCCGAATTGACTGATTTTATTTTCTTTGCGGGAGATTTTTTCGAAGCGGTTGCTGGCATAACAAGTATTTTCCTTCTCACAATGCCGACTTACATGTTTAAGGTAACGAAAAATAACCGGAAAACGACGGTCGGGGCGTTCGCCCCGCCGTAACTCGTTAGCCGGATGCAGCCGGATTTTTTTTGGACAGCGAAGTTACAACAAAACAGCCAGCGGCAAGATTGGTTATGTTAAAGTTTAGACCATTTTCCAAGGATAGTCCGGCATTTTGCTGCTGCGCATAATCACGAGAAAGGTTTTATACATTTGCAGGGCAATTAATCCGAGTAGTCAACCTATGTCCCTGTTGAATAACCATTTATCATGAACAAAAATTACTATGTGGCCATTATGGCCGGCGGTATCGGCAGTCGCTTTTGGCCAATGAGCCGCCAAAATTTCCCCAAACAGTTTCTGGATATTTTAAATGTGGGTCAAACACTTATTCAATCGACCTATAAGCGGTTCCTCGCTTTTATTCCCAAGGAGAATATTTACGTGATCACCTCGGCCGAGTATGTCAAAATTGTTAAAAAGCAGCTGCCTGACCTGGCCGAAGAAAATATTCTGGGCGAACCTTCCAGGAAAAACACGGCGCCCTGTATCGCTTATATTTCATTTAAACTTCAGCAGAAAGACCCGGATGCATCACTGATCGTCGCTCCTTCCGATCACCTTATATTGAATGAAAAGGATTTCAACAAGGTATGCCTGGAGGCATTAAATTTTGTCAACAAGCACAATGCGCTGATCACCCTCGGCATCAAGCCCTCGTCGCCAAATACGGGCTATGGATATATTCAGCATGATTCGCAGTCGGTTTCGGACAATGTATATAAGGTGAAGACTTTTACTGAGAAGCCCAATACGGAACTGGCCAGGACATTTATCGCAAGCGGAGATTTCCTCTGGAACGCTGGGATCTTTGTATGGCGGGTTAAAAACGTACTCAAAGCTTTTGAAAAATATCTTCCCGAAATATTCGATGTTTTTGTAGCGGAAAAAGATAAATTCAATACTACGCAGGAATCAAAGGCGCTTGAACACATTTACCCGCTTTGCACCAATATTTCCATCGATTTTGGTGTCATGGAAAAAGCCAATAACGTTTACGTCATTCCTTCTTCTTTTGGCTGGAGTGATCTTGGCACTTGGAACAGCGCCTATGAAAATCTGAATAAGGACAAGCACCAGAATGCGGTAGCCGGTAATCATGTGGTGCCCATCGATACCAACACATGCATGATTCACGCCCCAAACAACAAGCTGGTGGTTCTACAGGGACTTGACGATTTCATCGTTGTGGACACCAGCGACGTTCTCCTCGTCTGCAAAAAAGAAAAGGAGCAGGACATCAAAGAGTATGTAACCAAGATAAAGCGAACCAAAGGCGAGCATTTTTTGTAAACTGAGGTGATGTCCATTTATCCTTTACATAACATCCTCTTTCTTGATATCGAAACGGTTCCGCAATATGATTCATTTGCCAATGTGCCGGAGGAGTGGAAAAAACTCTGGACAAAAAAGGCGGAGCTGATTATTCGTGACAAAGAGAACGATACGCCTGAAAGCATTTATCACCGGGCCGGAATCTATTCGGAATTTGGGCGAATCATTTGCGTGAGTTGCGGCATTATATCTGCAACGGGCCCGGAAAAGAAGTTGATCCTCAAATCGTTTTTTGGCGAGGATGAAAAAAGGGTGCTCACAGAATTTTGCGATATGCTCAGCCGCTGGTCGGCCGACGGGAACCGGTATCTCTGCGCCCATAATGGCAAGGACTTTGATTTTCCTTACCTGTGTCGGAGACTAATCATTAACGGCATGCCGTTGCCCGCATTGCTCAACCTCGCGGGTAAAAAGCCCTGGGAAATCCCGCATCTCGATACCATGGACATGTGGAAATTCGGTGATTACAAACATTTTACTTCGCTCGACTTGCTCGCGCAGGTGCTGGGTATCCCGACACCGAAGGATGAAATGGATGGCAGCATGGTGCATGAAGTCTACTGGAAGGAAAAAGACCTTTCCAAAATCGTACATTACTGCCAGAAGGATGTAATTACCGCAGCGCAAATTTTTCTTCGGCTCAACAATGAACCACTAATACCTTCAGATCAGGTCGAAATAAAATAAACCACATGGAACAAAGAACCAATTATTCGTCTGGTGCCATTTGGGAGGAAATCGTCGGATACAGCCGGGCGGTCAGGATCGGCAATCTGGTCGAAGTGACCGGTACAGTCGCGATTGATGAGGACAACAAGCCGGTAGCGGTAGGTGACGCCTATGGTCAGACTGCATACATCATTGACAAAATTGAAAAAATTCTGGCGCGAGCCGGGGCGACTCTTAAAGATGTGGTCCGGACCAGAATGTTTGTAACCGATATTTCGCGATGGCAGGAATACGGCAAAGCCCATGGGGAGCGGTTCAGGACTATAAAGCCCTGCACGACAATGGTCGAAGTAAAATCTCTCATTACACCGGAATACCTAATTGAAATCGAAGCCACAGCTGTCATCCCCTAAAAAAAGATCATTGCAAATTCAATCCAAACTTCCCAATGTCGGCACCACTATATTCACGGTGATGAGTTCACTGGCTTCCGAGCATAATGCCATCAACCTCGGGCAGGGATTTCCGGATTTTGCTATGGATGCGCGTCTTACCGCACTTGTTAGCGACGCGATGGAGAACGGGTTCAACCAATATGTTCCCATGCAGGGTTATATGCCCCTCAGGCAGGCCATCGCTGACAAAATTCATTTTCTATACGCTACGGATACAGATCCCCACACACAGATCACCATAACCCCCGGGGGAACCTACGCGATTTATACTGCCCTCACAACAGTGCTCGAGCCAGGCGAGGAGGTGATCGTTTTTGAACCTGCTTACGACAGCTATATACCAAATATTGAAATCAATGGCGCCCGTCCGGTCCTGATCAGCCTCCAGGCGCCGGATTACCGCATCGACTGGGATTTTGTGAAGAGCCGCGTTGGCCCAAAGACGAGGATGATCATGCTCAACTCGCCAAACAATCCGACCGGCGCCGTATTGCGTGAAGACGACATATGGGCCTTGCAGGAAATCGTCCGCGGCACCAATATTTTTGTTCTCAGTGACGAGGTATACGAGCACCTTATATTCGACGGCATCTCCCATCAGTCGATCCTCCGGTACCCTGATTTGATTGAACGCAGCTTTGTCTGCTTCTCATTTGGCAAAGTTTACCACTGTACGGGATGGAAACTCGGTTATTGCGTGTCGTCGGCAGCCCTAATGAAAGAATTCCGGAAGGTCCACCAATTCAATTGCTTCTGCTGCAATACGCCGATGCAGGTCGGTCTCGCGTCATTTCTAGCCGACCGCGAATCCTATCTTTCGCTGAGTTCGAAAATGCAGGAAAAGCGTGATTATTTTCAGGAGCTTATGAAGAGTACGAAATTCACGCCCCTCCGCAGTTTCGGAAGCTATTTCCAACTTTATCAATATGACCGCATCAGCGACGAAAGCGACCGCGATTTCGCCATTCGTGTGACAAAAGAATATGGTGTGGCCGCGATACCTGTGTCGGCTTTTTATAAAGCGGGCGGCGATACCAAAACTGTGCGTTTTTGTTTTGCCAAGAAAAAAGAAACCCTCGAAACCGCCGTCGAAAGGCTTATCAAAATTTCCAAGTAACATGAAAGAAATAGATACGATCGTATTTGACCTCGGCGGCGTCCTTATCGATTGGAACCCAGATTACGTATATCGAGATATTTTTCCCAATGAAGAGGAGCGGCAGTGGTTTTACCAGAACGTCTGTACGCCTGACTGGAACGAGCAACAGGACGCTGGCAGGAGCCTCAGCCTGGCGACAGAGGAGCTGGTGGCCAAATACCCCGAGCACGAAAAAAATATCCGTGCTTATTATGAGCGCTGGCAGGAAATGCTGGGCGGACCGATCCATGAGACCGTCGAAATACTTCGCCACCTGAAACATCATACCGGTATCAGGCTCTATGCACTCACCAACTGGAGCGCTGAAACTTTTCCTGTTGCCCTTGATCTTTATGAATTCCTTCACTGGTTTGAAGGCCGCGTCGTTTCGGGAGAAGAAAAAACCAGGAAGCCCTTCCGGGAAATTTATGCGCGCCTGATCGAGCGATTCAAAATCGTACCCGAGCGCGCCATTTACATCGACGACAACTACCGCAACCTGATTCCGGCCAAAGAACTGGGGTTCCATGTCATCCATTTTCAGAAGCCGCAGCAATTCAAACAGGAGCTGGAGGGGATGTTGAAAACCAGTCTGAGCCGGTGACATTTACTATTTGAGGAGCTGGTAGGCGATCAGGCTCATGAGATAAGCGAGGCTCGTCATGTACAGCAGTTGGATGGATGGCCACTTCCAGGATTTTGTCTCGCGGCGAACGACGGCCAGGGTGCTCATGCATTGCATGGCGAGCATATAAAATATCATCAACGAAATACCCGAAGCCAGGTTATACACTTTTGAACCGTCTTCGCGACGCGCTGAATCCATGCGCTCGCGCAGGGTCAGCCGGTCGGCATTTTTTCCGCCTTCCACGCTGTACAGCGTCGCCATAGTTCCCACAAAAACTTCCCTCGCGGCAAAGGATGTGATCAGCGCGATACCGATCTTCCAGTCATAACCCAGAGGTTTAATCACAGGTTCGATGGCGTGCCCAAGCATACCCGCGTATGAATTTTCCAGCAGAGCGGACTGCTTTTGTATATTTAACTCTGCTGCATCGACAGGACGGGTGCTGCTCTGGCTGTTAAATTTGGCGTCGACGGCAGCCATCCTGGAGGGAGGCCCGTATGTACTGAGCGCCCAAAGGATCAGACTGATTACAATGATCACTTTACCCGCATCGGTGACAAATATTTTTGCCTTGCTTATCATTGTCACGAAGATATTTTTCCAACGCGGCGCACGATAGACGGGCAATTCCAGGATGAAAAAACTTTTCTCTTTCAGGTCGATAAACCATTTGGCGACATAGGATACAATGAGCGCCATAGCGACGCCCGCCAGGTACAAGCCCATCATCACGATGGCCTGGAGGCTGATAAAACTGAGGTACTGTCGCTGCGGGATGACCAGCGAAATCAATATCGTGTACACCGGTAATCTCGCACTGCAGCTCATGAGTGGCGTGATGAGGATCGTGAGCAGCCTTTCTTTGCGGTTCTCAATGCTTCGGGCGCTCATGATGGCAGGAACGGCGCACGCAAATCCACTGATCATCGGCATTACGCTCTTGCCGTTGAGACCTACTTTACGCATGAGCTTATCCGATAGAAAGGAGATCCGTGCCATATAACCGGTATCTTCAAGGACAGTAATCAGCCCGAAAATGATCATGATCTGCGGCACGAAAACAAGGATACCGCCGAGGCCCGCGAGGACGCCATTTACGAGCAGGTTGCTCCACCATGCGGATGGCAGGATACCGTCGACCCAGGCGCGCAATTGCGTAAAAGTCCAGTCGATCCCGTCCATTGGTAGCTGCGCGAGAGAGAAGACGCTTTGAAAAAGGAGGAAAAGCACCACGACCAGTATCAGATAGCCCCAGACCCTGTGCAGGAGAATGTCGTCCAGCTTTTCGGTAAAGAGTTTTTTCTGCAGCGGATCGGGTTCCGACACGGTGTGTTGCATAATTTGCCTGATCCTGGCATAGCGCTGCATGATCTCGTCCGCCTGGATCTTTGTAGGATTAAATCCGTTGGATTGCTCGATGTTTCCGATCGAGTCCTGCATTGGCGGATCGAAATCAAAATTCTCATGGTTGATCAAGTAGTGCACAGCCGCATAATCGCTAACCTTCGGGAATAGTTTTTTCAGGTCATCTACTGCCGCAACAGCCAGGCTCCTGTTGGCGATAAAATCCCGTGGTTGCAACGGGTATGCCCGCTGGGCCGCCTGCGCGATCGATTTTTTCAACTGTGCGATGCCCTTATTCTTGCGCGGGTTTACCGGGACGATAGGGACGCCCAGTTCGCGCTCAAGTTCGGCAACATCGACCTCGATGCCTTGTCTCTTGGCGATGTCCATCATGGTAAGGGCCACTACAACCGGAATTTTAAGGTCGATGATTTGAGAACAAAACAGCAAATTCCGTTTGAGATTGCTGCCGTCTACCAGTAACACAATGACAAGATCTGACGGCGCAATGGAATCCTGCCCCAGGAGTACTTTGTAAGTGACCCATTCATCGTTTCGCTTGGGATAGAGGCTATAGGTGCCTGGCAAATCCAGGATTTGGGCGCGAACGCCAGGAGCCAGCTCAGCATGGCCGCTTTTCTTGTCGACGGTCACACCGGGGAAATTGCCAACTTTTTGATTCAGACCGGTAAGGGAATTAAACAACGAGCTCTTTCCGCTATTGGGGTTACCGACCAGGGCGATATGGATGGTATTCTTTTTCAATCTGCTGCAGTCTGCAAAAGTAACTTTCAAAGACCAGCCCCGTTTACGAAATCGGGAGGTTTAGGGCGGGCGGTCATTTCGACTTCTGCACCACGAGCTTCCCGTCTTCATAAAATGGCAGAACGTCTGCCTGGTTAAGACTCAGGCAATATCGGATATCTTTTTCAAGCCCGAATCCCATCAGCCGCCTGAAGTGCGAAGCCCGGTTGCGTTTCATAAATTCAAATAGGTCCTTCTTCCCGCTTTGGTAAAGAGTCTCAGCAATCTGCGATGAGTCGCAATTAATCGAAAAGTCATCCTTAACGTTGTGGATGACTGCGCCCGCAAACAGCGCATCTTCAATATTCACCCGGTCTTTCCAGGCAGCGCAGCCCAAAATGACCGGCCGCTTTTCGGCCAGTAAAAATCGGCAGACCGAATCCAGGTTGCAGAACGAGCCGGTGACGATCCGGCTGGCCCCTTTTTCAAGCGCCATATGCAGAAGCTTCGTGCCGTTGGTTGTCGTAAGGACCAACGTTTTATTCGCAATAAACTCCCGCGGATATTCGAAAGGTGAATTGCCGTGTGACAACCCTTCGGCAATCTTGCCGTCACGTTCCCCTGCGGTGATGCCTTCAATTTGTTTTCCAAGTTGAATGCATTTTGACACGCTATCAACAGGGATGACGCACCGGGCACCATTAGATAGCGCGGTAGCGATGGTGGAGGTTGCCCGCAGGACATCTATAATGACAACGACAGCATGCTCAAGGTGGTAAAGGTCAAGCAGTGCCGGCGACAGGGAGGTATGTAATTCAGGTTTTACTTCTGTCATGGAAGCAAATGTAGCGGATAGAGCTTAATCGTATGGCGGAGTTCAGCGGGTAAGGATAAATTTCCATTTTTCCGTTTCTGCATATTGCTTGATCACCTGGTTGCGCTGCTCAAGGAGTTTCCGGAGATACGAGGTCAGAAAAACCTTGTTGGTCAGTTTCCCAATCGAGCCGTAAGGAGATTCAAAATAAAGGACGTCGATCATCAGGGTCCCATTTTCGATTTGCTTGAAATGATGCTCGTGCTTCATGCTTTTGAAATCGCCTTTGACCATCTCATCGATGAACGAGACTGGCTTTTGCATGGCCGTGATCTTGGATTTGAGAAAGCGGTTCTTAAAGAGGTGTTTAGCCTGCCAGGTGACTGTTTCATGCAGTTCCATGAGACCCGAGCTGACACCCGAAACCACTTTTTCCTCGTTCTTAGCCATCGATTTTTTGTGTAATTCGACACTGCGGCTGAGATCAAATACCCTGTCTGCAGGCGCCGCGACAAATGTGGTCAGATGTATAGTAGGCATAGCTTTACATGGATATTCGGAGCTTTTAACAGCAAAAATCTTTCCATATTTCGGCCGGAACCCTCAGCTGAACGGCAGCTTCACCACTCTCGCCAGAAGCAGTTTGTCCCTGATCTTGATATAAATCTTCGCATCGATCATGGCAAAAACCGTGCGGACATAACCCAGCCCGATCGCCTTGCCGAGGCTTGGGGACTGTGTCCCGGAGGTAACTTTCCCTATCGTCATGCCTGAAAAATCCTTGATCTCGTAGTCATGGCGCGGAATACCCTTTTCCACCATTTCAAAGCCGACAAGTTTACGCTCGACGCCGTCGGCTTTCTGTGCTTCAATGATTTCCCTGGCCGTAAAATTCTTGGTGAACTTGGTAATCCAGCCCAGGCCCGCTTCGAGCGGAGAGGTCGTATCGTCGATATCGTTTCCATAAAGGCAATAGCCCATTTCGAGCCTCAGCGTATCACGCGCGGCTAAGCCAATAGGCTTGATTCCAGCCTCGGCTCCCGCTTCAAATATCCTGTCCCAAATTTTGTCCGCCACGCCGTCTTTGTCCTCAAAATAAATCTCGACTCCGCCTGAGCCTGTGTAACCCGTGGCGCTGATTAAAACATTGCCGACACCAGCAAATTCGCCCTTTGCAAACGTGTAATATTTTAGATTGAGAATGTCCAATGCGGTCAGCGGCTGCAATATTTTGGTGGCATTTGGTCCCTGGATCGCGAGCAGGCAGGTTTTGTCGGAAATATTATGCATTTCGACCCCCGTCGAATTATGTTTTGCCACCCAGTTCCAGTCCTTGTCGATATTGGCCGCGTTAACCACCAGCATATAGACTTTGTTTTCTTCAATGCAGTAAACGATCAGGTCATCCACAATCCCTCCCTGGTCGTTGGTCATGCTGCTATATTGAGCGCGGCCGTCGGTCAGCTTTGAAGCATCGTTGGTAGTGACCCGCTGAATAAGGTCAAGTGCATTTGGCCCTTTGAGAACGAACTCGCCCATATGGCTCACATCAAATACTCCAGCATTGCTTCGAACCGCGAAGTGTTCGTCATTGATGCCGCTATAGCTTATCAGCATATTGTAGCCGGCGAATTCCGCCATTTTTGCGCCAAGGGCGAGATGTTTCTTTAAGAAGGGCGTTTGTTTCATGACCAGTCTAAATATTCGCGAAAATAGGACAAGCCGCCAAGGCATCCAACAATTAAAAGAGCCACCACAAAGTGGCAGCCCTTTTGTTCCAACTTCAACCAAAACTACTGCTTATTCAGCAGCAGCACGTGCTACTTAAATCAGGTTGGCCAGGTTGTAGGTCGGCGAGAATGCATCTTCAGGTTCATTGATGTCCCGGACGGTACCCGCTTCCTTCGCAGGTGTTTTTTCATCGGTTGCTCCGGCCCGCGTTTTGGGCGCTTTTGTTTTTATGCTATCCTTTCCCTTTTTTGCTGTGGTCGAGTCGTGATTCTTCTTGTAACGGTAGCCTTCTTTGTGGGTTTCGCGTGGCTTATCCTCGTCTTCATTGTCATCACCTACACGGTTTTTAACCGGGTGTGTCTCCGCCAGCCCCTCGTTCGTCATGATGTATTCCGTATTGTCATTCCAGTTGTATGAATTATCCCAGTCATCGTTCCAGTTGAAATTCCATGAATTGTAGCGGTTGAAATTAATGTCGAACCAATGATAGAAATTGACACTTCTGTCGACCTCGATTTTCTTGCCCACTGGCACTTCGACGATAACCAGCACCTGCTGGTTACGAAATTTTTCGTGTTGTGCGATGGCAAATCCTTTAGGCAGCAGCAGGACGCTGTCATGCTGTATAGTCGGAAAATTAATTTTTGAAGCTACATCCTGCGCCGCATGGGGATTGTCGCCGCGCCCCATTTTGACCGCATATGTATGGTAAGCGGAATCCTGACTCTTCACCAGTTCAACGCGTATAGATCTTAACATGAGGCTGTCTTCATTGAGGCTAAAAAAGGGCCAGTCCATGTCATCATTGAAACCAAACCAGTCGCTGCCGTAATATTTAACCTTTCCGGGCTCGACTTTGACAAGCACTTTGCCGCCGGCCGGTTGCGCGATCGGGATTTCCTCCTGTACTGTCGCCCTGCTCCTGAAGTCATGGCCGATTGATGCAACCAGGACGATCAGGGAGATCAGGCCAATGGTCCAAAGACCACCGAAGACGAAACCAAGGAAATGATTACGCGAGCGGACCCCGGCGATTCGCCGGATCAGCCAGATGAGCAAAGCGAGAACGGGAACGCCAAGAAAAAGGCACAGCGTTGACCAGGCAAAGAAGTTTTGCCAGAAACCAGTTAGCAGGTAATTCTTGAAGGGAAAGACCCCGACACCGCTGAAAAGCAGTGCGACCAGCACCATGATCAGGGCAAATGCAATGCAACCGGCGATAAATAAAAAGAACGCTTTAAATAATACTCCGATCGCATGACCGATTCCGGAACTCGTCCTGCGCGCTGCAGGTCCGACTTCAGAGCCAAAATTCTTCGCGGTTTGCTTGAATTCGCTGGCGAACTGTTCCGCGCGCTGTTTAATATCTTCTCCCATATCCTTTGTACGCTTATTAAATCCTTCAATATCACTCTTGATCGTGTTCTTGATGGATTCGATATCCACTTTTTCGCCGCGCATTTCGAGTTTTTCAGAAGCAGTGACGGCTTCGGGCAGTGCAACCCAGAGGATAATATAGGTGATAACAAAGGTTCCGCCGAAACCGCCGGCAAAAACAGGGAAAGGATCAAAGTCAAACCAGGCGTTGTGGAATATACCGCCAATAATACCGGCGATAAGCGGCAGGGCAAAAATTACCCTGAAGATCCAGACGTCGATATGAAAATAAGCTGAAAGCCCGCCTGCCACACCGGCGATTACCTTGTCGTCGGGGTTGCGATAAAGTCTTTTGCGGATATTAGTGGCAAGGGATCGCGACGGAACCGCGATCCACAAGACGATATAAACCAAGACTCCGAGCCCGAATCCGCCAAATGTAATCAGGGCAAAAAGGATACGTACGATGGCGGGGTCAAGACGCAGGTAGTTGGCGAGGCCGCCGCAAACGCCACCCAGGATCCTGTCATTTTCCGATCGGTAAAGACGACGGTGCGGTTCAAAAGCATATTGCTGTTGGGATTGTTGAGGGCCGGCCTGCTGGCTGGCCGCCTGGCTGCCTGAACTTACTTTACCCAGCTCATCCTGTTCGAAATCCTCGGGGCGCCCCATGCTGGCGATAATGGCATTGACATCTTCGTCGGTGATACAGGTCGACCCCTTTTTCAGGCGATCGGAGAAAAGCTCTGCGAACCGGTTTTCAATATCGCTGACGATCTCATCACGGCCTTCCTCATTCGCAAAATACTTTCGCAGGTCTTCGACATACTGCTTGAGTATTTCATATGCGGTCTCCTCGATGGGGATCACCCTGCTATGAAAATTTATATTGATAATCTTTTTCATTGTGTATATGTTTGAAGGTTGAAGTTGTTTATTGGTTTGGGTTATCCCCCAGGCCGTTGGTCTTATTGGCCAACGTATTCACCGCGTTAGCCAGTTCATTCCAGGTGGATTCGAGTTCCTTGTAGAACGCATCTCCCTTTTCGGTCAGGGAAAAATACTTGCGCGGGGGACCGGAATTGCTTTCGACCCAACGATAGGTCAGCATATCGGCATTTTTCAAGCGGGTAAGCAGCGGGTAAAGTGTGCCTTCAAATATGTTCAGGTTAGCGGCTTTCATTTCTTCCACGATATCGGAAGGATAGGCTTCGCCTCGCCTTATGATCGACAGTATGCAGAACTCTAGAATCCCTTTCCGCATCTGGCTTTGTGTATTTTCAATGTTCATGTTGTACTTGTTTAACCGCCCCTTATACCTCTCGTCCGTGGCTGAAACGGAGAAGAGGTATATAGGTTCGGAAATTCTATAATGAGGCTTACAAGAACAAAGGTAACGGATTTTTTAATACTATGCTATGCAAAGTAGCAATGTTAAAAGAGTAATCTTCATTAACTGCTAATGAGTCTTGACTGAGACCTCCGCCTGGCGTGGGTTTCAGCGAATTAATGCCTTATATGGGTTTTATTGAATATAGGATGAACGGTAAAAATGGCAGCCTGAGCTGCAACCAAATGATGGTCTAAATGGTTTCGCAGGAATCCTGCGTGCATTTTGCCTACCTTAGAATGCAAAAATGATCTATGGCAATATTATGTAGGTGCCAGGACCACGGGCCACATGGCAGCGATCATGATTACAGCCATGTCGCCGAGCCCATTGGCTATCCCCAAACCTCGATCATTTGTGGAAATGGCCATTGTCAGGAACCAGCCCTGGTTTATATGACCCCTGAAGATGTTTTTGCCTTCAATTTCGGCGAACGGGTATTCAGGTTCCCCACTTTCGAACTGAAGGTCAGGATTACGGATGAGCCACCACGTCACTTGTGAGCCGGATTTATTTTTTCAAGCCAATTTCGTGAAGCCGTTCATCTAGGTATTCGCCGGCTGTCAAGTCGGGATATTCCTTCTGATGCTGCCCGTCTATACAGCTTTCAAGACAAGCCAGGCTCATTGCGCTTTTGGTAATAGAAAGAACAAGGTATCTCCTGCTCAAAATTCAGCATTTTTTGGCGTCCGCGGAAAGGCGATGACATCGCGAATGTTCGACATACCTGTAACAAATTGCACCATGCGCTCGAAGCCAAGCCCAAAGCCGGCATGCGGTACAGTGCCGAAGCGGCGCGTATCCAGGTACCACCACATTTCTTTGACAGGGATATGCATTTCCTGCATGCGGGATACGAGCTTGTCCATTCGTTCTTCTCTTTGAGATCCGCCGACGATCTCGCCGATACCGGGCGCAAGAATGTCCATTGCGGCAACGGTTTTCCCATCGTCGTTTTGCCGCATGTAAAATGCTTTGATGTTTTTGGGATAATCCGTAAGGACTACCGGTCTCTTAAAATGCCTTTCCACGAGGAAACGTTCGTGTTCGCTTTGCAGGTCAACTCCCCATTGATCAATCAGGTACTGGAATTTCTTTTTCTTATTGTAATTGCTCTCTCTCAGGATAGAGATTGCTTCGGTATAGGTAAGGCGTTCAAAACGGTTGTCTACAACGAAGCTTAGTTTTTCCATCAGTCCGAATTCACTTCGCTTGTCTTGTGGCAATTGTTTTTCCTCATCAGCCAGCCGCTGCGCGAGAAACTCCAGGTCTTGTACATTATTTTCGATGGCATAGCGTATAATATATCGGATAAATTCTTCGGCCAGATCCACATTGTCTTCGAGATCATAAAAGGCCATTTCCGGCTCTATCATCCAAAACTCAGCGAGATGCCTGGCAGTGTTCGAGTTCTCGGCGCGAAATGTAGGCCCGAATGTGTAGATTTCGCTAAAGGCCATCGCGGCAAGCTCTCCCTCGAGCTGCCCGCTTACGGTCAGGTTGGTTGCTCTACCAAAAAAATCCTCGCGGAAATCTACGGTGCCGTCTTCATTGCGAGGCGTCGCGTCGAAAGGAAGTGTCGTAACCTTGAAGGTCTCGCCTGCTCCTTCGGCGTCCGATGCCGTAATGACAGGGGTGTGCAAATACACAAAACCTTTTTCGTTAAAAAAGCGGTGAACAGCGTATGCGAGCGCATGCCGGACACGAAAGACTGACCCAAAGGTGTTGGTGCGAAAACGTAAGTGAGCCTGTTCCCGCAAAAATTCAAGACTGTGTTTTTTTGGCTGCAGCGGATATTTTTCTCCATCGCTGTCTCCCAGCACTTCTATGGCCGTGGCCTTCAGTTCAGAGCGCTGACCGCGGCCAAGTGAGGGAATGAGATTGCCCACAGCTCTTACTGACGCCGAAGTTGTGAGTCTTTTTAACAATTCGTCATCGAATTTTCCGAGCTCAAGCACCACCTGCAAGTTTTCATTGGTTGAACCGTCGTTAAGTGCGATAAACTGGTTATTGCGAAAGGTCCTGACCCACCCCATCACCGTTACTTCCCGGTTGTCCGGTTCTGAACTCAGGAGCTCACCGATCTTTGTGCGTTTGTTAAACATGTTCGTGCTAGAGTTTGCGGGCCCAAAGATAAACAGCAGATTGAAAGCGCGAGACCTGAATTTCGTTGTGCGCCAAGCTGTTATTACCCGGAATTTTCTTCACATTACCAAAATTTATTTTTAAATCTAGCGTTTTATTGCTATAATTGCACCGGAATTAAGCTGATTGCCCTTTTCTATTGCTCGCATTTCATCAGTTTTTCATCCGTTCGAAATAATCAAATTTATATCTAAACCTTTTTTCATTATAACAGCCCGACTGTTTTCTTATACCACCTTACAACGTACTACTTCTTATGTATGACATCCTCCAATTGAACGACATGCTCGTTCCTGAACTGCTCGATATTGCGGAGCAGCTAAAAATTACAAATGCGAAAAAACTCGACAAACAGGAGCTGGTTTACAAAATCCTCGATAAGCAGGCCGTTGTTGCCAGCGAAGCCAAAGATGAAACCTCAGACGGCAAGCCGAGACGCAAACGCATCATAAAGACATCAACTGCTAACAATAACGAAGAAGCCATTGTTGAAAGCGGCGACACCGAGCCAAAGAAACACGAATTGAAGCGAGATCTTCGTAAAAAAGAAGAAAAGCCCATTCTGCGCAAACCGCGCAGGAAGGAAGATGAACCTGAAGCGCCAGTGCCGCAATCCCGGCCAGCAGAAACCCGCATCGATGAAAGAGCAGATGCTGATGCCGACGCCGACGCCGATGAAGAAATAAAAGAAATGGCGGCTGACGGCGAAAACGCCGCCGAAACCAACGGCGCAGGAGGAGAAGCGCAGGCCAACAAATTTTACCCCCACCGTCGCACGGATGCATTCAACATTGAATTTGATGGAATCATCCAGGGCGAAGGCGTATTGGAAATGATGCCCGACGGGTACGGTTTTCTGCGCAGCAGCGATTACAACTACCTTTCATCTCCGGACGATATTTACGTTTCGCCGTCACAGATCAAGCTTTTCGGCCTGAAGACCGGCGACACTGTTTATGGTTCTGTCCGCCCGCCAAAGGAAGGCGAAAAGTATTTTGCACTTCTCAAGGTGGAGTCAATCAATAACAAGAGCCCGGAAGAAGTCAGGGACCGCGTTCCTTTTGACTACCTGACGCCTCTATTCCCATTCGAAAAGCTCAATTTGTTTACGGCACCGAATGACTACTCGACACGCATCATAGACCTATTCACGCCGATCGGCAAAGGGCAGCGTGGACTGATCGTCGCCCAGCCCAAAACGGGTAAGACGGTGCTGCTGAAGGCGGTAGCCAACGCAATCGCTGAAAATCACCCCGATTGTTATCTGATGATTGTGCTTGTCGATGAGCGTCCGGAAGAAGTTACCGATATGGAAAGAAGCGTGAAGGCGGAAGTCATCGCGTCGACATTTGATGAACCCGCTGAAAAGCATGTCAAGGTTTCGACAATTGCCCTGCAAAAAGCAAAGCGACTGGTTGAATGTGGGCACGATGTCATCATCCTACTGGATTCCATCACCCGTCTCGCGCGAGCGCACAATACGGTTGCCCCGGCATCGGGGAAGGTGCTTAGCGGTGGTGTGGAAGCAAACGCGATGCAGAAGCCCAAGCAATTTTTTGGCGCTGCAAGGAAAATCGAAAACGGGGGATCTTTGACAATACTCGCTACGGCGCTTATCGATACAGGCAGCAAGATGGACGAAGTGATCTTTGAAGAATTTAAAGGAACCGGCAATATGGAATTGCAACTTGACAGGCGCCTGTCCAACAAACGCATATTTCCTGCTATCGACCTCACTGCATCATCCACCAGGCGTGACGATCTGCTGCTGGAAAGAGATGTTCTTCAGCGCATGAATCTCTTGCGCGTTTACCTGACGGACATGAACACCGAGGAAGCAATGAACGAACTGTTGAAACGCATGCGCGGGACCAAGAGCAATGAGGAATTCCTGGCGAGCATGAATAGCTAGACCTCGTTAAAGCAGTCCATCTATTTTTTCTGCGAGCTTTTTATCTTTATCGGTGACGATATCACCTGCGCTGTGCGTGGATAGCCAGATCTCTACCCGGTTATAAACGTTGGTCCACAACGGATGATGATCCATTTTTTCCGCTTCCAGCGCCACGCGCGCCATGAACCCGAAAGCCTGCGAAAAATCCTTGAACTCAAATTTTCTGTACAACGTGTTGTTCTCCTGTTTCCACATAAAATCAATTTAAAAAACGAGATGAGTTTTGTGTTTGATCTTTTCATGCGTGAGCTCGGTAACGAGCTGCACAAAATGCATTTTCCTGATCATGCCTATCAGTTCATGAATCGATTCATCGCTGACCAGATCCCCTTTGAGTAGCCAGAGGAAATCGAGGTGCTTAAACTCCGGGAGCAGGTACTCCCCATCAAACTGGTTGTTGTAGAGATAATGGCTAAGCGAGCTGGTCGGTTCGTGATATTCATAAACGCCAAAAAAATATTTTCTCTGTTTTTTTGTGAGCTGGATTTCGATGTCGTTGTTGATGCGAAACCTCACTGGGAGCATGCGATTTGCCTGCCAGCAAAACTGGTAATTCTTGATCGGAGCAACGATGCCGAGCAGTCGCGCGTCACCGAAAAAATCTTCCGACAATTCGTCGATATCCAGTTTGAGCTTCATGTCAGTTCCTGAGGCAGATTAAAGGTAGGGATTAAAAGCGAACATCGGCTTCGCCATCGTCATTTCCTCTTTTGTATCTGACTTTGGTCGCGTCGCCCTTTTTGAAATTAGACAATGCCTGCATATAATTCTCAAGCGAAGTGACCGGGTAATCTCCCAGCCTGATGATCACGTCACCTGCCTGCAGTCCGGCCTTCTGGGCAGGTTTGCCGTCGCTTATTCCGTCAATCCTGACGCCTGAGCCGCTAAACGTGTAATCGGGCATGATTCCGAGGGTCACGCTGAAACGCGCCGACGTTCCGGAAGGCGCTTCCCTCGTTTTTGTAAAAGCGAGTTTACCTTTGTCATTTAACGCCTGCACCAGCCGATATATGTATTTGACGATGTGCAGCTCACCGGTATAGTTTATCTTATCAGCTTCATCCGAAGGACGATGATAATCTTTATGCAGGCCTGTAAAGAAAAAAAGGACGGGAATATCTTTTCTATAAAAGGAGGTGTAGTCACTCGGTCCCGTTCCACTAGAATCGAATTTGAGAGAGAAGTATTTTTTGTCGTCATCCGAAGCAAGAAGTGGCCCCCATTCAGGCGACGTGCCATAGCCGCCAATTGTCAGCGTATGTGTCGAGTCGTTGAGCCGCCCGACCATATCCATATTGATCATATAGTCGACTTTCGCTAAATCGACGTCCGAATGCTCGGTGAAATATTTGGATCCGAACAATCCCAGCTCCTCCCCGGAAAAAGCAATAAAAATGTAATTGTTGTTTCTCAGTTTTGACCGTTTGAGCAGCTTCGCAATTTCGATCATCGCCGCCGTGCCGCTGGCATTATCGTCGGCGCCGTGATGAATGAGTTTCTCTTTGCCACGGTACATGGAATTGTTGTCCTCGCCATAACCGAGATGATCATAGTGAGCGCCGATGATGACGGTATTCTCCGCGTGGTTATCCAGCATGCCTACAACATTATGGCCTTCGCGTTTTTTTTCGCCGAGGCTGACGGCAATGCGTATGTCAAGCGAGGCCGACTCGTCATTCAAGTATTTTTTTCTGGCTTCCTGCGTCATGTATATAACAGGAACCGCGAG
>JAJPJP010000140.1 GCA_021324175.1 Chitinophagia bacterium | reverse complement strand
ATTATAATTGATCAAATAGTTGTAATTTTTGGTAAGTAAACTAACGCATATGAAAAGCTTTTTTTTGATTGCACTCTTAGTAGGTACGATGCCTGCGCTATTATACGCCCAACGCAGCAACTATCGGGTGGTATTTGATCTGACAAGCAAAGACAGTTTGGATGAAAGAGCTGTAATCAGGTGGTTAAACGAGGTCGCCGTTCCAAATCCTAATGGCAGATTCGAAGTTGTCATGTATGGCAAAGGATTCAATCTCGTTATGAAAAATAATCTTTCATTTGCGGATGACGTTAACAAGCTTTCTGCACACATGAACATAGCTTTTAAGGTTTGTGCAGTCGCAATGAAAAGTAATAATGTCCAAAAAAGCGACCTGTTGCCATGCGTGCAGGTAGTGCCCGACGGTATTTACGAAATAGTGTCGAAACAACATGAGGGGTGGGGTTATATCAAGGCCGTTCATTGACTTTCAGCGGTTGAGGTTCTCATTGCCGGCTTAAAAAAGGGCGAAATTGTGCCAAAAAACCTGTAGGCAAACGCCGATAAAATCACATTGTAGATCAGGCAACTGACCAGGAGGCTTATAGCGGCTCCAGTCAGGCCTGCCAATGGAATAGCCACGACGCTAGTAACCAGGAGAATCAGAACATATACGGCAAGTGCGAGTACCGAGTACTTTTCCTTTCCCTGCATCATTAGGATGGTATTAGAAGGGCCGAAAATTGAAAAAAGCAACTGGGCAATGCTAAGGAGTATGAGGGCCTGATAACCGTCTACGAAAGCCTTGCCAAAAATTCCAAGGAGTTGCCTGCCAAAAAAAATGTTGATAAGAAGTATTGGAATAGCAAGTGCAGTCATCAGAAACGCGGACTCCCTGTACAGCGATATTTTGTGCGAGGAGCGAACGTCGCTTTTGGCAAAAAGTTGGGGCAAAACATAGTGCATTAAAAAGGACGGATATATCAGGAATTCGGCAAATCGATAGGCAATATTAAAAACTCCGACATCTTTCTGAGACATGAAGTAGGGCAGCGTTAACATGCTAATCTTTGTGGTGAGCAGGTAAAGCAGACTAATCAAAAAAAAATGAAGGGTATTGGGATTTTGAACGTGATTGACTGGCTTAATATCGTCAGTTTTGGATTTTTGATGTAGTGTCACATTTATTAAATAAAACAAGAACATGCATGAGGCAAGTGAGCTCAGACTTGCGATATATGTCAGCGACGAAGAACCGAGTTGACGTGAAAATGATCTCCAGACCAAAAGGATGGCCAGCATCAGAACAGGGCGAAAGATCTTTTCGGTTACCTGGCTAATCCTCACAAAGTGCATTGACTGCAAAATCGATTGGTTCAAAATTACAAATGAAGAGCCATAAACAAAAAAACTTGCGATAGCAAAATTGGTGATATTGCCGCTGAGCGTTTTAATATTCAGATACGATATCGCGAGCATAAATATGAAGACGACTATGCCGGAGCGTATTGCTATGTCGAGATTGGTCTTCTTGACGATGCGCAGGACACGTCTTTCATCGGAACCTTCATATTTTGGAATCAATGCCAGCGCAAGGTCGTCGCGGCCTCCAAGTGCAACAATTCCCAATACACTAATCCAATTGAAGACATGGATAAACTGACCGTAGGCAGAAGCTCCGGCCCACCGGGTAAAAAAAAAGTTTGTAACAAAGCCAACGCTGACGGCAACTCCTTGAATTATGAACGAATGGATGGTATTTCTAATAATCATTTTCCGCTCACTATCATCCAGGCCGGATTTGAAAACAATTGAAAGTGTTTTTGAAACAATTTGCATAAGTCGTATGAAAGTAAGCTTTATCCGCAATTGAGGTCGGTGAGCGGGACAAAACTCCAGGTATTTGCGCTAATTTTGATCACTTTTTAAAGAACTACAAAAACGCATGCGCGTGCAATGTATTTCCTTATTGCGTTGCCCCGTAACAGGCAGTAAATTGAACTTGCAGGTAATTTCGACAGTTTCAGAGCGGTATGGTTCCGAAATCGAACAGGTTATTCACGAAGGGATTCTTTTTGCCGAAAAGGACTGGTTTTTCCCGATAATCGATGGAATTCCCAGGATGCTTGTAGAATCTTTTTTGGACTATCAAGATTTTTTGGAAAAGCACTTGTCCGACTTTGTAATTCGAAAAAACCAATTAATGGCAAAATACGGTGATTTTGTTCGTGCGGTCGTCAAAAAGAATCGGCGGACAAAGGAGAGTTTCGCGCTTGAATGGAGTGTTTATGACTACGGGAATGATAAAACATGGAATGCGCAGGGCCCAGAGATTTTCGAGCGATTTCTTAAAGAAACTGATGAAACTGCCGAATCACTGCACGACAAGGCCGTATTCGATATGGGATGCGGAAATGGGTATTTGAGCCATTTAATTGCGCATAATTCCAGGTTTGTGGTGGCTATGGATTTTAGCACCAGTGTTGAGCGTGCGAAAAAGGCGGGCAGATCCTGTAATATCTTGTTTGTTCAAGGTGACATTGAATTTTCGCCAATACAGGAGTCGCATTTCGATATTGTGCAATGTAGCGGCGTGCTCATTTGCACCACCGATTCGGAACTTTCATTTAACCGAATCGCCACGAATGTAAAAATAGGAGGGAAGCTAAGTGTGTGGCTGTACCATCCGAGAAAAAATGTTATCCATAATTTTTTTAACTGGCTTCGAAAATATCTTTCACGGCTTCCCCTAAAGCTAGAGTATTATGTTTTGATGACTACGATCTTTCCCGCGAGCTACGTATTTAAGAAATTGACTGGAAACAAGCAAAATGTTCGTGAAATGATCGTGGATATTTTGGATTGGTTTACACCGGAATTCCGGTGGGAGCACTCTCCTGAAGAGGCCAGTAGCTGGTTTGGTCGATTAAACTACACCTCGGTCAAGGTCACGACAACCGATACATTCGGCTTTAACATGACTGGCACACGCATGGATTATAAATAGGTATCCTCATGCACATTGCGATATTTGAAACTGACCATTTCGAGGGAGCATATCCTGTGATCCGAGCTTTTGATGTGAATCAAACACGCATTACCATTTTTACTTATGAAAGCGCATATCGCCAATTTCTTTTTTTGTTCAACGGACAGATGGACCGTTATGTTTGGATAGTCAAATCCCAAAAAGAATCCAAGAATCATTTCATTTGGCGGATGGTTAAAGCGGTTAAGGAAGAGAATATCTCGCTTATTTACTTTAATACCATTGCGAACAATTACCCATCATATGTTACAGCAATGATGATGATGAAAGCCCGGAAAATAGTTACGATCCATGATATAAATGCTCATTTTAGGCCTCTCTTGTCCGTCAATTTCAGACGTCAAATCCGGCAATGGGGACGATGGCTGCTTGTCCATACGGCAAAAGAGTTTAATGTGGTAGGACAGCCTATGTTGGAACAATTGTCTAGACGCCTTTCTCATGAAAAGAAGGTTTACTGTGTTCCTGGGGCAGTTTTCGAGATGGAGCAGCGAGATTCCAGACTTTTTTCACCCGAACAGATAAAAATTGTGATCCCTGGGTCCGTTGATAGCAGGAGGAGAAATTATGATGAAGTATTTCTGCTTCTCAAACAAGCGAATGAGTTGTCTGTGCCTCTTGTAATTTACCTTTTGGGAGGAATTTCCATGGAATTCGGGAAGGATATACTCGCCCGATGCCTGGAATATTCAAGGAATCTTTCAAATTTGATATTTTATCCGGTGAATATTGTGGATCAACCTGAATTTGACAAGGTAATGATAGCATCTGATTTTGTCTGGATTCCTTCCCGCATCAGAACGAATTTGACGGACGGCATAGAAGAAATATACGGTGAAACAGTTTCGTCCGGAAGCATATTTGAGGTAATTAAACATGCCAAGCCATTTATCGTACCGGCATCGTTACAGATTGACCAGTTTCTTGTTTCAAGCTGCGTGCGGTATAGCAGGATCATTGAAATCACGGAGTTTTTGTCAAAAATCCGTGAGCAACCTGAACTGTATCGAAATTTGTCAAAAAAAGCTTTTTCAAATTCAAGCCAATACAGAGTTCAAAATATACGCGATAGAAATCCAGGGCTTTTTTCGATGCTCTGATTGCTTCCCCTGATTTGGGCAGGATGCAATATTGTTCAAAGACCATCTAAAATCAGCAAAAGGACGATTTTACGACTGACTCGACCTCGTCCACGCTTATGGCATTAACCGCCTCTTCGTCAAAACCTGGCTTATAGAAGTATTTTTCGAGGAATGGGCTAATTATTTTGTGTAACAGCCCATAATCGAAAATTTCAGCTGGACTTGTGCAATTGAAAATTGCAATGCAAGGTTTTTGATAAGCCAGCGCGACATGCATCGCCAATGTATCTCCGGAAATCACATAAGCACAGGTCGCGATTTCGTCGAGGTAGGCTTTTATTGAAGTTTGCTGTCTAAGGAATTTTGTTTTGTATCCTAGGGCAGATAGCCTTGGCGCCAAATGGTCATAGCCACGCCAAATCTTGTTATTCCATCTCTTTCCTGCTCTTTTTTCTATACCAATTACCCCTGGGGTGGGATTCAGCGTTGGATTTTTATAAACGACATATTTTTCCCCTCTAAATTTCCCGCCGATCATGGTGAATAGCAGCTCCTGATATGCAGACGTGTTGTGTGCTTTTATATTGTTGGCTTTTTCAAGGCCATATTTAGACAAAAGACCCATGTCGAACCAGCAAGCCGAGTCAGCCGTATAATTTATTGAATTACCATCTAAGTAAACTCCCGTGAGCCTGCGACTTGGCACATTTGCCGCAATCGTCGCGCATTGGCGGTCTTCTTCCAGCGAAATGACAAGATCGAATGGTCCTTTCAAAATCAATTCGGTCCATTCTGATACTGGTAAAATGCTTTCGACCCTCGGGTGGAATTCCGGAAACAGGTCTTTGTATTTCTCCTCTGCCAGCCAGGTCACTTTGCCGGCTAAAGCATTTAACAATACCGACGTCCGAACAACGTCGCCTCCGGCGCCGGTTTTTATCACTAGTATTTTTTCCAAGAATAATTAGGAGGAAATTTGCACTCTTCCAATTTGGAATTTTAAAATTTTAATGACCTGATGATTTTAATAAAATCAGCGGGAACCAAAGATGCGCCGCCAACAAGGCCTCCGTCAACATCATCGCAGTCAAACAATTCTTTGGCGTTTCCCGCCTTAACGCTACCTCCATACAAAATTGGTACAAGTTCAGCGGCGCTTTCGCCGTACTGATTCTTAAGAAGCCATCTGATATAAGCATGCATCTCTTGCGCCTGAGTCGCTGTGGCCGTTTTTCCCGTTCCAATGGCCCACACTGGTTCATAAGCGATGATGATCTTGGTCAACTGATCAGCCTTTAGATGGAATAGCGATTCGTTAAGTTGTAATTCCACCAATTCATTTTGTCCTCCGCGTTCCCGTACGGGTAATGCTTCGCCACAACAGAAAATGGGACAAATATCATGGTCCAGGCATTGATTGATCTTTTCCCGAAGCACAAAGTTGGTCTCCCCAAAATATTCGCGCCTCTCACTATGACCTACTATGCAATAACCCACATTGATCGAATGAAGCATTTCGGCAGATACTTCTCCGGTATATGCGCCTGATTTCTTATCGGAACAATTTTGAGCAGCCGTAAGAAATTTATCCCGCGTTTCGATCATTTGATTGATTGAGACCAAATAAGGAAATGGGACCGCAAAAATTACGCGTTGATTTTCCTCCAGGTCAATCGGTGTGCTGCAAATATCGGCTACAAGACTTGTTGCCTGAGGCAGATTTAGGTTCATTTTCCAATTTGCTGCGGCTATTTGCTTTCTCATCAATTTATTTTTTTGACTGTTCAAAAATACGCCTCAACGAATCAAATTCATCTGGGTTTATGTCCTGATTCTTTAATTTTTTCCAATTATTGATGTGTTGCATTGCTTTATCAAATTCATAGAGTGTTTGGCCATAGCCCCAGGTAAAATCTTTGATTAAATTAGGTGTTAACCCGACGCCAAAAACATTTGCACATATTCCAACGACCGTTCCACTATTAAACGCCGTGTTGATCGCACAACGTGAATAGTCGCCCATTATCATACCAAACTTCGAACCTGCATTTAAATACCTGCCTTCTTTTTCGAACCAAACCATGATATCGCCTGCGGTATTCTTGACGTTTGAATTAGACGTTCCTGCCCCAATATTGCACCAATTCCCGATTATCGAATCTCCAAGATATCCATCATGCGCCTTGCTGGAATAATTACCTATAATCACGTTTTTTAATTCGCCCCCGACTACAGAACCGGTGCCGACAGTTGTCGCACCGTATATTCGACTGTTCATCTTGACAACGCTCCCTTCTCCAAGTGAAAACGGCCCTCGGATTGAACAACCTGCCATGATCGTACTGTTTTTCCCGAGGAAAATTGGACCCGCAGATGCATCTAGCACAGAATGCTCGGCAACGGCTCCCGGCTCAGCAAATATGCCCTGCTCGTTGATTAAATGATTTGTCGGAGAAATTGATTGGGATTCGGCGCTGCCTTTGATCATTTCATAGTCAAGCTTTATCATCGCTGCATTTGACGACAAGAATTCCCAGAGGGTCTTAATGGATGACGCTTGATCAATGGCGTCCTGTAGTCTATTTTGGCCGACCAGTGATGCGGTTTGTGTGGTGGGAAGGACCATGCGGCTATTTATTTGGGCTTCGGCGCCAATCATCTGAAAAATTCCCAGCAGCTCCCATTTCTTCCGGACAGTGAATATCCCGATATTAAGGTCAGCAAACTTGCGAATTGCCGTGATTGGATAGAGACTGTCGATTTCTTTTTTTGAGGGGTCTTCCGATGCCTTCATATTCTAAACGTAAATGAATTCGATTAATACACAAAGTATTTATGAAAATGGGGGTATACCAGAACTTCATGTTTCACCTAAAACATAATGATAGGCCCAACCCATTTTCATTTGCAGCAAAGTTAGACAAAGCAGTTGGTGTAGACATGCATAAAGACATTCTTCAAGCGTGCATGTTGGTACCAGAGGGCGGTACATCGACTGCTCGGTTGAAGCAGTTAAGCAAGGTGCTAATAGATCTTGGAGTTTCTGACATTATTATTGAGAGCACGGGGATCAATTGGGCGCCGTTATATGAGTTATTAAGTGATCAAGGTGTGCGGGTACAGATTGCAAACCCATTGCGTAAAACAAATCCCGGGCAAAAAAAACAGACACGACTGATGCCGAATGGCTCTGTAAACTGCTCATGAAGGGTTTGCTAACGCCAAGCTTTATTCCCAATGCAGAAGTGCGCCAGTTCCGGCAATATAACAGGTAACGCCATCGTGAGCACGAATAGAATCAAAAATCCCCTTCCGACGGCCCGGCAAGGGGAAAGTATAGCCATGAAAAACAAATCGTAGATGCAGGCACAAAACCTGTATTGAAATTACTTTGTCTTTTTTTCGTATCTCTTCTTAAACTTCTCGATTCTACCGGTTGTATCGACGAGCACGTTTTTACCCGTAAAAAATGGATGCGAGGTATTTGAGATTTCCAGCTTTATTAGAGGGTAATCCTTTCCATCCTCCCACTTCACAGTTTCCTTGGAGGGCGCCGTTGACCGGCTAAGGAAAGCTATGCCATTGCTCATATCCTTGAAAACAACAAATCTGTAGTTTTCTGGATGAAGACTTTTCTTCATGATAATCAATTTGTTAAACTAAATTTTGAACTACCTGGTTTAAAATTGCTGCAAAACTACACGAATACTGTTTTTTTTCCAAAATTAACTCGCCTCTATGGGATGCTTTGTAAACATGAAGTTGGACGCGTCTTGTCCCTGGTAAGGCCCAAATTTTTTCCCATCAAATATTTCGGTTTTGTAACCAAGGCCTTCCAGATACTTAATCGTTTCATCTCGTTCTTTGCCAGGCCATAATTCACAATATATGATTGGGCTATGCTTGGTTAGCAATTTCTTTCCGCTCAACAAAACTTCATATTCGTGATTTTCAACGTCAATCTTAATGGCGGTGATTGGTCCGACATGGTGTAGCATCTCGACGTCGTCAAGCCGTCGGACAGGTACCTCGAAAACTATCCCTTCGTTTGATGTAGGATATCTTTCAGGATCAAAAATATGTGTAAGCCCCTGCATCTTGACATCATTAATAACCGGCATGACCATCTTAATTGATCCATTCTCCATTCCCAACGCCTTATCTTCGACTGTAACATTGTTAACGCCATAATGCTTGATGATTCTTTTGAGAGCCTTTAAGTTGGACGGCATGGGTTCAAACGCGTATATTCTTGACTTATCAAATTTTTTAGCAAGCAATATCGACATGATGCCAATATTGGCGCCAATATCGAGAATGTTACCTTCCGTTGGAATCCGCTCCATGAAAAATACGAACTCCTTGTCTCTCCTTGTTTTGATAATTGAAAAAATTGAAAAAACGTAGAGATAATTGTCAAACCCAAGCAATTTTTGGAGGTATCGCTTCATTAAATCCTTTACCATAATTCTCTCAGTCTAAATTTGGAAATAACTAGTTCCGGAAGTTTAGGTATTGTAAGGGTATATCTGTTACGGTCGATTTACACACAGTGATTATTTTTTGCAAGTCATCTATTTTTTTCGCAGTCACTCGGACAAGGTCATCCATAATTTGTGGTTGAACCTTTAAACCAGACTCCTTGATGACTTTTATTATTTTTTTTGCGTCCTCCTGTTTCAATCCGTTTTTTACGGGCACATCCTTCTTTACGATCTTTCCGCTCGGATGGACTTCCTGGGAGAAATCAAAAGCCAGCGGATCCAGTGACTGTTTGATCGCCCTGCTGATGATGACATCCGTAATCTGTTTAATTTTCATTTCGCTTTCGGCTTCCAAATTTATCTTGAAATCTTTTTTGTCAAGCTCTATCTGGACGTGTGATCCCCTGAAATCAAACCTGTTGATTATCTCTTTCTTAACGACGTTTACTACATTATCCAGCGTTTGCAAATCTATTTTGCTCACAATATCAAAAGAAGGCATCGTACTTGAATTATGAAACAAAAATAAAAAACAAAGGCGAGTTCAAACAAAGTTTAGGTAGGCTTTATGCTATAATTTGGTAGGATTCGTCCAAATGGAAGTCACTTCAAATTTTCCTTCAGAAATGCTTTGTGGCCGTTAGCGCCGGTGCGCCGATAAAGATCAGGGTGAAATTTTGGGAAAAGTATAGCCTGCCCCTTCTACTTATCAGGAACTTTGCGCCCTTCAGGCTTGAATTTGACCGGTAATTCGCAAAATATCGACCTGTCATCGAATGGGATAAAAACTCTGGCTGTTCAAAAAACAATGCCCGATGGCCCGACTCGCTGGTAACAATCACCGTGGAAATAAAAAGCCACGCGGCCACGCTTATCAATTTCAATATTTTTACTTGATCGTAAATCACACGTTTCAAAATTTTTCATTTTTTTCAACAGGAGTTAATTGCAAATTTGAATTGCGCTCATCTTTGCACATATTCAATTAGTTATTTCCGCCTGTCTTTACTCGACTGGATTCGTCGCTCGCTCCCCCAGAATTCCTTCTGGGTTGGGCACCCTTTATTGGCTTTCCAAACCGGTAGGTGAATGCTAGGCTGATTTGCCTGCTATCTCTTGAATTTCTGAAAGATGCGGCCGTTTGCTGGAAATCTATAGTGCCATTGATTATCTGGGTATGCAATGCATCTCTAACCCAATTTGATCGTTCCCTTATCCTTTAATACCTGCCTGGTAATAGCTGCAGACATTTGCCCGAATGGTTGAAGCAACACTTGTCCTTCAACACCTTTGCTTCTATAAAATCCCGACAACTCTGCTCCCCATCCTTTCGAAAATCTGAATTGATTGTTCACGTTTAGCATTAAAGTGGGGGAACTGATGTCAATGTCGGAACCGTAAAGAAATCCGGTGAATTTATTATAGGTATAGTTCACGTACCAAATAGAGGTCCACCACTTTTCAACGGGAATCTGTGCGCTGATTGCAGCTCCCATATTTTGCCTCAGTCCGATATTGCCGTTTCGAACAATCGTCGCGTGGCCCTCTTGCTGGAAAGTCTCGGCGAAAAAATTGTTGGTGTGGCTATAATTCATTGTTGTCGTCAACCAGCCGTTATACGTGTGAGATAGCTCGATGTTATCAGAGAACTGTGGTTGGAGATAGGGGTTTCCTGCCTGGTAGGTATACTCATCAAGGAAGAAAAGAAACGGGTTGAGGTCTTGATAAGCCGGCCTGTCGATTCTTCGACCATAGTTTATCGAAAGTTGGTTTTTTGCGTTTATTTGGTAGCTGACGTAAACCGTTGGAAAAGCATTGACATAACTTTTTTGAAAGGACGAATCGTTAAGCTCAACGGTATATTGATTCCCTAGCTGATGACCATGATAATTTGTATTTTCAACTCTTAATCCGGCCTGAATACTTAATTTTTTGAATTGCCTATTTAAGGTTAGATATGCGGCATTGATATTTTCAAAGTATAGGAATCTGTTGGTTTTCGTCGTATCGGGTATAGGAATATTGTTTATCAGATTGAAATAATTGGCAGTATTGTCAGTAGCAACATAACTTGACTTGAGTCCTGCTTCAATTTTCAACTGGTTCTTGAAAACATGCGAAAAATCACTCTTTAAGGAGTAAATTCCAATACTGCTAGGTAAATTGCCCGTGAGGATTGTTGCATTTTTTTCCTGCCACGACGGATCATAGGTTATGTTGTCGAAGTATTGGTTACTGAGTGACGTATAACGTATGAGGTCGGCATCTGCTGTCAATTCGGTTCCGACTGAATCGAACTGGTGCCTGAAATTGAAGTTTACCGATCCGTTTTTCCAGGAAGTTTTGTTGGTGCTGGGAGAGTACACGATGGAATCAATTGCATTATTTGGATCCTTCAGATAAATTGTGCTACTTGAATTATTGTTCTCCTTGCTATTGAAGCCGCTGAGCACCATTCCCAACGTGGTTCTGTTTGTAAGGTAATAGTCGACACCAATTTTCGCGTTAAGTTCGGGATTGGTGAATTTGATTTGAGTATGCTGGGTAAATATTGACGTTATATGCTTACTCGTGGAATCCAGGTAATTTCGATTAATATCAAGGTCCTGGAAGCCTTCCCAGTGAGTGTACCCACCATTGAAAAAGAAATTAAATTTTCCGGTTCTATAGTTCAAATTGACGCTTGCACCAGGTTTGGGATAAATTCCCTGGGTGTGCGTCAGGGTTGAACTGCCGTTAAATCCCTTATTTTTGGTTTTTTTGGTCTTGATATTGATAATTCCCGAATTACCCGCCGCATCATATTTTGACGATGGGTTTGTCATGATCTCCAACTGGTCAATTGCTGAGGCCGGTAAGCTTTTTAGATAGCTGGCAAGTTGCGAAGACGACATATAAGTGGGTTTATTATCAATCATGATCGTGACACCTTGCTTTCCCTTCAAGCTGATGTTATCATCTTTATCCACTGTCACACCTGGGGATTTTTCCAAGACATCCATTACGCTTGCGCCAGTATTTGTAGGAGATGCGTCGACATTGACAACCAGCCGATCGGGCTTCTGTTCAATGTAGGGCTTGGAGGCGATTACCGTGACGGCTTTTAGGTCTTTGGTTTCCTGTAAAAGCATCATAGCCGGAATGAGAATTGAATTGGTCGTATCAGTTACGTGCAGCAGCCCTGAGTAGACTGGGCGATGGCCGGTCGCAGATGCAACTACCAGGTATTTTCCGTTGCCGAGCTGGCGAAAGCTGAAAAAACCTTCACTCGTCGATTTGGTCGACCGCAATACAGCGGAATCTGTCGCAGACAAAAGAGAGACATCTGCATCTTCAAATCCTTTTTGGGATTCGTCTGTTATACTTCCAGTAAGCATTATCCCATGCGAAATTTGACATATGCCAATTGAATATATTGATAATAAAGCAGTTAATATGATTAGTAGTTTGTTCATAGTCAATATTTTTTATTTTGATAGTACCTTTATATAGTTATTACGGTTCAAAGTTAAGTACTGTATATTGCATAGAACATTGTTTCATGTTCAACGGTTGTTTTTGATTGATTGCCGGAATAAAATATGGGCCGATTGCGAAAAATGACGCGTTACAATAGAAATGGGCAAAATGATGAAAGGACAATTTGAATTAGAAAAGGAAACTGCAGAAGCTTGCCATCTGAGGCACAAATCATGTATGGGTTGGGAAGTAGAGTTCAGTCAAGAAATTTAGCACTGAGCTTAGAGGTTGAGACCCAGCGTTCAGAGCTGCTCTTTTCAAACCATCAATAGCGATTGCTAGTCACGCAGTCGTAAATTGGGTCACGTAGATTTCCTTTTCCCCCACTCCAGCTCGCCAGATGAATCCAGATTCAACTATAATTTTGAAGGAAGGACTCTGCGGCTCAAGGCCAGATCCAGACGGTCTCCATGGCGATCAATTTGAGGCGATATGACGAAAATAATTTTAGATTGGCAAATCGACAATTTCATTGGATAAGTGAATATCCATTTAACCGGTGACCCCGAATTTAGGTTTACTTCAGGTTGTGAAACACCTTTTGGACATCTTCATCCTGCTCAACTTTATCGACGAGACGCAATACTTCCTCTGCCTGATTCTCAGGAAGTTCAACGGTAGTTGTCGGAATCCATTCGACCTCCGCACTTAAGGGTGTTATTTTTCGTTCTTCGAGTGCTCTTTGCATACTTCCGAAATCACCAAATGCTGTTCTTAGCACCAAAATTGGTTCATTATTTTCCCCTGTGCTTTCACCCATTTCTTCCAATCCGAAATCGATCAACTCGAATTCAAGCTCCTCCTGGATTAATCCCTCCATTCTTAGCTTAAAAACGCCCATCTTCCTGAATTGAAAGCTCACGCTTCCACTTGTTCCCATATTCCCATTGCCTTTTGTAAAGTAACTTCGAAGATTAGCGACCGTCCTGGTCGGATTGTCCGTGGCGGTCTCGACTAGAATGGCAATTCCATGCGGTGCATATCCTTCGTACAGGATTTCCTCGTAATTATCCATTTCCTTTCCCATCGCTCGCTTGATCGCAGCTTCCACGCGATCTTTGGGCATGTTAACACTCTTAGCATTTTGGAAGCAACGCCGTAAGGCAGGGTTGGAATTGGGATCAGGACCACCGGTCTTTACCGCTATTGCGATCTCTTTACCAATCCGCGTAAACTGCTTAGCCATCCTGTCCCAGCGCGCAAACATGGTGTGCTTCCTCACTTCGAAGATCCTACCCATTTTCTATATTTTATATTTCAAGTGCAATGGTTAAATAAATGCCGAGTCCCACGTGGAATTATTCGGAACGGGGAGCAAATTTAATTCAAGCGAAGGAACTAAAAAAACCGCCCGAAGGCGGTTAGACGTCACTGGAATTTTGATGCGTCAGGTAGAATTTCGCCCGGCACTTTCAATTTGCTGTGGCGCTGACTATAACTAAAATAGATGAAAAGGCCAATTACCATCCAAACAAAGGCGCTGAGAAGGGTTTGATTTGGCAGGCTGACGATCATAGCAGTGCACACAATCATTCCTAAAATTGGAACTAATGGCACAAAAGGTGCCTTAAACGGCCTAACAAGACCGGGATCTTTTTTTCGCAATATCCATACGCCCAGGCAAACAAGCACAAAAGCAAACAAAGTCCCTATTGACGTCAGGTCTCCCGCAACACTTTCTGGGAGAAAAGCGGCAAATAAACCTACAAAAACAAACAGTACCAGATTGCTTTTGTAAGGCGTCCTGAATTTTGGATGGAGATGGCAAAATATTTTCGGCAGTAACCCATCAGTAGCCATCGTATAAAAGACTCTTGACTGGCCCAGCAACATCACCAGAATGACAGAGGAGAATCCCGCCAGTATCGCAATGGTTACCAAAGTGGCAAGCCAGCCGTATCCCGGCATATAAGTTGAAATCGCATAGGCTACTGAAGCTTCTTTTCCCGCTTTGAGAAAATCTGTGTATGGAGCTACGCCCGTCAATACCCATGAAAACAGGATATAAAGGATCGTGCATACTACGAGGGATCCGAGAATTCCGATGGGCATATCCTTCTTAGGGTTTTTTGATTCCTGTGCAGCTGTTGAAACTGCATCAAAGCCAATGAATGCAAAGAAGACAATGCCGGCACCAGTCAATACTCCACCCCAGCCGTGACGAAAAAAATTCGCGTAAGAATATAAAGACCCATCTGGCTGGGTAGCGTCCGGCGCATTATCAGGTATGAGGTAAGGGCTATGATTCGCAGGACTAATGAATTTCCAACCTACCACGATAAATACCAAAACAATTGCAACTTTGATAGCAACAATGATCGCATTAACAGTTGCGGACTCTTGCGTTCCTTTTATTAAAAGAAGTGAAAGTAAAAGTAAAATTATTAATGCAGGGATATTGATAATTCCCTGGTGAAGTATATTATGGGCATCTAAGGCTTTTTCAAATGGCGAGTGACACCATTCAAATGGAATCGAACCTCCCAAAAGCTTGTTTGCGTATTCACTCCAACTGATGGCAACTGTAGCTGCACCCAGCGCATATTCAAGAATCAAAGCCCAACCAATAATCCATGCTATCAATTCGCCCATGGTTGCATAAGCATAGGTATAAGCGCTTCCGGCAATAGGTATAATAGAAGCAAATTCTGCATAGCAAAGACCCGCGAAAGCGCAACCTATCGCTGCAATGATAAAAGAAATTGTAACAGCAGGCCCGGCGTGCTGCCCGGCAGCTAAGGCCGTTCGAACAAAGAGGCCGGCGCCGATTATGGCTCCTATACCCAGCGCGACCAGGCTTCCCACACCCAACGTACGTTTAAGACCTTTTTCTGAATCAGATGCCTGCGCAAGCAGAATGGATAATGATTTTTTTCTGAATAGGCTCATACAATCTTGTTATAGTTTGGTTGTTGGAAGTTTTTTGTCGTAAAATAAGCATTTAAATGATAATGCTCATAATTCTTTGAACAAAGAAGCCACATAATGGGTACAAAGTTTTGTCAAATCGCAACTTTTTTATTCATTGCAATCTATTTTGCTGCTCATGAGGAAAATCACATTGACTGGATGGATTTTAATTGCGATGTCTTTAGGAGTCGTGTGCGGTTACATTGTGCATGAGAAAACCAGCCCGGGATTTATAGCGACCTTCTCAGGCAACGCCAAGTTGCTCACCAAGATTTTTCTCTTCATGGTTCAAATGATTATCGCACCGCTGGTTTTCGCTACGCTTGTCGTTGGAATTGCCAAGTTAGGCAGCCTAAAAATGGTCGGCAGAGTAGGGGGGAAAGCATTTATATGGTTCCTTTCTGCTTCTTTTGTAAGCCTTCTGATTGGATTGTTGCTGGTCAACTTTTTTCATCCTGGAGCAGCTGTAATTTTGAGCACAAAAGAAATCGACCAAGCTCGAAGTGCCAGTGGGGCAATGCAAGAATTTTCTCTCGATTCTTTCGTCGACCACGTTTTTCCTAAGAGTGTTATCGAGGCGATGTCCAACAATGCGATTCTTCAAATTGTTGTGTTTAGCATCTTCTTTGGCGTGGCCTGCGCATCGGTTGGCGAACATGCTAAGCCCATAATAAAGCTGCTCAGTTCGATTTCGCATGTGATCCTGAAAATGGTAGGATATGTTATGATCTTTGCGCCATTTGGCGTATTTGGCTCGGTGGCCTCGATAATTGCTTCAAGTGGCTTGGAAGTTTTTCATTTTTATGGCAAATATTTGTTGTCTTTTATTCTCGGCATTGTAATATTATGGGCGATTCTTTTGGTAGTTGCTTATATTATTCTAAGGTCGTCTGCGACGCGGTTATTAAAAAGATTGGCTGAGCCGCTCCTTGTCGCATTCAGTACCACGAGCAGCGAGGCTGTTTTTCCTGTTTTGACTAGAGAATTAGAGGCTTTTGGGTGCAAAGAAGAAGTAGTCGCGTTTATACTTCCGCTCGGGTACAGTTTTAACCTGGATGGAAGCATGATGTACATGACATTCGCAAGCCTGGCGATTGCGCAGATTTATCATGTGCAGATGAATTTCGGAACACAAATTACCATGCTTCTAGTTCTCATGCTCATGAGTAAAGGTATAGCAGGTGTTCCTAGGGCGGCACTCGTCGTTGTTACTGCAACGATAGGAATGTTCAAAATACCTCTTGAAGGAATAGCTCTTCTTCTCCCGGTGGACCATTTTTGCGATATGCTTCGAAGCATGACTAACGTCCTGGGTAATGGGCTAGCCACTACTGTCGTGACAAAGTGGGAAGGGGAATTAAAACATGAGCATGCTCCGGAATTCGGCCACCATCAAGTTCAGCCGGATGTAAGCAAAAGCCAAATTTAAAATAACTATATTGAGCGCTAGTAGCCTAGGTTTAATGCCAGAAATATTATGATTTCTTTCTTAGCGATCACCTTGAAAGACCTGTTGAGCCCTGAGTTTTATATTAACAACGGAGGTTTATGGGTATTGCTGTTTATAATTTTTGCTGAAACCGGTTTACTGTTAGGTTTTTTTCTCCCTGGCGACAGTCTACTTTTCGTCGCAGGAATTTACACCAATGAACTTGCAGCTTATTTTTTTGATACAGGCAGTGATTTTGTAAACCTTCTGCTTATAACGATCATGGTCACTTTTTGTGGCGTTCTTGGCAACATGGTTGGCTACTGGTTTGGCGTGAAAAGCGGCCCGTTTTTATATCAAAGAAAGGATTCATTCTTTTTTAAAAGAAGATACATTGAGGATGCAAAAGTCTTTTATGAAAAGCATGGAGGCTCCGCCATTGTGTTTGCCCGTTTTTTGCCTATAATTCGCACTTTTGTCCCCATCATTGCCGGGGTAGTAAAAATGGATCGGAAGAAATTCTCCTTTTATAATTTAGTTGGTTGTATTTCGTGGGTGAGTACAATGTTGTTTGCTGGGCACTACCTCCAAAAAATAATCTTGCGCGAACTTCATTTTGATCTCAAAGATCATTTAGAAGTCATCGTGATCGGCCTGGCGCTTGTCACTGGGTTTCCCGTGCTTGTTAAATTATTTTTTGGAAAACGAGCGTCAAGCGAGGTAGAATAAATGCACGTATGCCAATTTCGATATCGCACCAGATAGACAGGTCGGATCGGGAACATCCATGAAATCGAGGAAACGATCATTGGCCGCATCCTCATGATTTATTATCGACTATACTAAGCATGCAACAGAATAAAATCTCCTTATTTAATATTGCGGTTATTGTCAGCTCGCTGGGGTATTTTGTTGATATTTACGACTTGCTGCTTTTTAGTATAATTCGTGTCCCTTCCTTGAAATCGCTAGGATTAAGCAGTCAGGAGATTTCCGAGGTTGGTTTGAAAATTATCAATATTCAAATGCTCGGTCTGCTGATTGGAGGTATTATTTGGGGCATTCTTGGGGACAAAAAAGGGCGAACAAAAGTTTTATTTGCATCGATTATTCTCTATTCCCTTGGAAATATAGCCAATGGATTTGTTCGTACTGCCAATCAATATGCGCTTGTCAGGTTCATCACTGGCTTAGGACTTGCGGGAGAACTCGGCGCCGGAATAACTTTGGTAAGCGAATTAATGCCAAAAGAGAAGAGGGGTATCGCCACATCGTTCGTTGCCGGAATCGGCCTGACTGGCGCTGTATTCGCCTATTTTGTAAGACAATTTTTAGTCGGGCCTTCGGGCGATGGCTGGCGCACCTGCTATTTTATTGGCGGCGGCCTGGGAATCATGCTTTTGCTTTTACGCGTCGGTGTACTGGAATCCGGCATGTTCAAGAATCTGGCTGGAATGGACAATATCAAAAAAGGCAATTTTTTGATGTTATTTACAAGTGCAGCCAGGTTGAAGAAATACTTAACTGCCATTCTTATCGCGCTACCAAACTGGTATGTCATTGGTATACTGATTACATTTTCAGACAACTTTGCCTCCAGGATGAAAGTCAACGGTCCTGTTGATCCTGGCAAGGCGGTTATGTACTCTTACGCCGCAATCGCGATCGGTGATGTATTGATAGGATTTGTCAGCCAGTGGTTCAAAAGTCGCAAAAAAGCTCTTTATTTTTTTCAGGCCATCACTGTTTTTTCAATTATTTGGTACTTCAATTTGCAAGGGTCAAGTGCTAAAATGGTCTATGTAGTAGTCAGTCTTATGGGTTTCGGCACAGGTTTTTGGGCGATGTTTGTCACTATGGCAGCTGAACAATTTGGTACGAACATTCGGGCGACTGTCGCCACAACCGCCCCAAATATGGCCAGGGGTTCTCTTAATCTTGTATCAGCAATTTTTGCAGGGCTTCAACCCAGCTTGGGTTATTTAAAAAGTGGTTGGGTCACCGGTATAATCGTTCTGACGATAAGTTCAATTGCTCTTATTCTCACTGAGGAGACATTTGGTAAAGATCTCAATTACGTAGAAAGATGAATTTGATTAATTTTCTCGCCATTTGGATTGTATTGGACGGCAAAAAAATGTGGCCCAATTGATTCACAGAATTTTTGCATTTTTGTCTGATGAAGGTATTGGTCATCCGCTTTTCATCCATAGGGGATATTGTTTTAACTACCCCCGTAGTCCGTTGTATTAAAAATCAAATACCGAACGTCCAAGTCCACTACCTTACAAAATATTCCTTTAAGGCCGTCACTGAATACAATCCTTATGTTGACCAATTCTTTTACTATAAGAACAGTATCGCCGAGTTAATCAGGGAATTAAAAAAAGAGAAATATGATTACGTGGTCGATCTGCATAAAAACTTCAGGTCTTATAGAATTCGAATGAGCCTTCAAACAAGAGTCCTGACTTATAAAAAAGAAAGTATTCGAAAATTTCTTCTCACCAGGTTTAGAATAAATATCATGAGAGAACGGCATATCGTTCTTAGAAATTTGGACGCGGTCAGGCGCCTGGGAGTTACAGATGATGGCGGTGGCCTCGATTATTTCATTTCGCAAAAAGAGCAATTAAAGAACAGCGATATTCCGGCGTCCCATTCGATGGGATATGTAGCGTTCGTTATTGGAGGTTCTTACTTTACCAAGAAATTGCCAATAATTAAAATGAAGGAAATATGCCGTGAACTCAAATACCCCCTTATTTTAATTGGAGATACAGATGACGCTATTGAAGGCTCAGTGATCGCCGAAGTAGACCCTGTTAAGATCTACAATGCCTGTGGTAAGTTTACAATCAATGAATCGGCTGACATTGTCAGAAATGCAAAACTGGTTATCTCGCATGATACCGGCCTGCAATATATCGCCTCAGCGTTTAATAAGACTACGATTGCAATTTGGGGAGGTACGTCGCCCCGGCTGGATGTTGAACCATTTTATGGCGAACGCTTTCTTTCCCGCCAAACGCAATTGCCCTATGAGAATGTAATTGTCGATACCCTGTCGTGCCAGCCTTGTTCAAATTTTGGTCTTGCAAAGTGTCCGCTTGGTCACTTCCGCTGCATGCGCGACCAGGATGTTCTTAAAATAGTTGCTATTGCACACAATAGATTGAATATCAAATAATTAATTTAAGGCTTCCACTTAAAGCGTCTTGAGGACATCATTCATGCCCCGAACTGCAGCAGCGCTTTTGTCAAATAATTCCTGTTCTTCGTTCGAAAGCGAGAGCTCAACAATTTGTTCCCAACCATCCTTGCCCACTACGACCGGAACGCCAAGGCAAATGTCAGATTGCCCATAATTACCATCGAGAGCTACGCAGCACGTAAAAAGTTTTTTCTCGTCTCGGACGATCGCTTCTACCAGCGACGCGCCCGCCGCGCCCGGCGCGTACCACGCGCTTGTTCCGATAAGTTTGGTCAGCGTCGCACCACCAACCATAGTATCTGAAATTATTTGGTTCTGTTGAATTGAACTCAGAAAATTAGTCACAGGAACGCTATTCCAGGTAGCCATGCGAATGAGCGGAATCATTGTAGTGTCCCCGTGTCCACCAATTACTATAGCATTTAGATCTGACGGATTGCAGTGTAGATGCTGGCTCAATTGGTATTTAAATCTGGCGCTATCAAGTATTCCGCCCATGCCGATGATTTTATTTTTCGAAAGCCCGCTGGTCGTCAACGTCAAATAGGTCATTGTGTCCATCGGGTTACTTATGATGACGATGACAGCATTAGGAGAGTTTTTGAGTATATTTTCAGTAACGCCCTTCACTATGCCGGCATTAGTTCCGATCAGTTCTTCGCGGGTCATTCCCGGCTTTCGCGGCAAACCAGAGGTAATCACAACGACGTCAGAGTCTGCCGTCTTCCCGTAGTCGTTCGTACATCCAACAATCTTTGTATCAAAGCCAAGCAATGCCGCTGTCTGCGACATATCCTGCGCCTTGCCCTCGGCCAATCCCTCCTTGATGTCAAGAAGTACCAGTTCCCGAACCAATTCTTTTCTTGCGATATTATCAGCACAGGTAGCGCCAACCGCACCGGCACCCACAACCGTTACTTTCATAATCAAAATTTTATAGTATGATAGATTTGCGCAAATGTAATTTAGCCGCTTGATGTATCCAAACTAAATGGATGCAACCGAACTAACAAACTTGCGTATTGTTATTAGGAAGGAACAGACCGGTAAAGGCAACGGAATCAAAGGACAGCCCGTTTTGACTGTGCCGGGTTTACAACGCAGCGATTAATCGTTAACTTTGTAGTAAATCGAAGAGGATGCTGGACAGTATTGAAAGCTCAATAGAGGACTTAAAACAGGGGAAGTTGGTAATCGTCGTAGACGATGAAGATCGCGAAAACGAGGGTGATTTCATAACGGCCGCCGCCAACTCCACACCTGAAGTTATCAATTTCATGAGCAAACATGGAAGGGGATTGATCTGCGCCCCCTTGGAAGAAGAAAGATGCGACGAATTGTCTTTGGATCTGATGGTTAATAATAATACCGCTCTGCATGAGACTGCCTTCACCGTATCAGTAGATCTGCTTGGGCATGGTTGTACCACTGGCATCTCCGCACATGACCGATCGAAAACCGTTCGTGCGCTAATCGATCCAGCTACAAGACCTGAAGACCTCGGAAGACCGGGGCACATTTTTCCATTGCGGGCAAAGAAAGGCGGGGTCTTGCGTCGTGCGGGTCACACGGAAGCCACCATTGACCTAACCAGACTTGCGGGGTTTGAACCCGCGGGAATACTTGTTGAGATTATGAATGAAGATGGCACCATGGCAAGGTTACCTGAACTTTGCGAAATAGCCCGCCGGTTTGATTTCAAAGTAGTTTCAATAAAAGACCTGATCGAATTTCGACTAAAGACTGATTCGCTCATCGACGAAATAGTTCGGGTCGATATGCCGACGCTGTATGGACATTTCAAACTAATTGCATTTAAGGAGAAAAATACAGCTAACGAACATTTGGCTCTGATTAAAGGTGAATGGCAAAAAGGCGAACCTGTTCTAGCCCGCGTCCATTCTTCGTGTTTTACGGGCGATATTTTAGGTTCCCTACGTTGCGATTGTGGTGAACAATTACATAAATCCATGCAAATCGTCGAGCGAAATGGCAAAGGTGTAATTCTTTATATGAGCCAGGAGGGAAGAGGAATTGGATTGGTGAATAAGCTAAAAGCGTATCAGCTGCAGGAGAAAGGCCTGGATACGGTTGAAGCCAATCTTCATTTAGGATTGCCGATGGATAAAAGAGATTATGGCGTTGGGGCACAGATTCTGCGTTATCTCGGAATTACGAAGCTTCGCCTCCTTAGCAACAACCCCAGCAAACGAGCGGGCTTAGCGGGGTACGGAATAGAAATCATGGAAACCGTTCCTATTGAAATAGAGCCCAACCCACACAATGAAAAATATCTAAGAACCAAAAGGGACAAGCTTGGTCATGAGATATTAAAATAAGACTTGCTATTCAACAGAAATTTTCTATTGTTTGCCGGCATTTTCATCAACTGTCCGGGTGTCTGGATTGGCTGGCGGATTGGCTTTTGGCTTTGCCTTTTTTTTCTTTTTTTTGGTGAGCAGTTCTGAAAGTCTGTCGAAACTCCGCTGATAGGAGATGCTAGCGCCTGATCGATTTTCGGTATGATTGACGACAGACAAATAATTGTACGAATCGCGGTAAAATAGACTCGCAAGAACGCGACCATCGTTGGTTAACTTATATTCTGCAGTGACATCCGGCAGGAATTGAAAGGACGAGGTTTGCGCCTGCTGAGTAGTAAGGCCAACGTCCACTGCATTGCCGATGGTGAATGTCAGTCTTTCATTCAGAAAACTTTTTCCAATAGATAGATTTAGGTTTGTTCTATCATATGTCCCCCGCGTAGGGTCGCCCACTCCGATGGTGTTTTCTGCAGCGTTATAACCATTATATACTGTGGCGTTGAAATTTACTCTTAGTGTAGGGTCAACTTTACGAAGAAAATTGACCAATTGCTTGGTGAGTTGATTGGAAATTATGCCTGATATGCTGTTCACGAAAATGCCTGTCGCGGCTGCATTGACGTCGAAAGACGTGGTGCTCGTAGACATGGGTCCGAACTGGTCGAAGGCAACGAGCAGGGAAGCCTGCTTCGTCAATTCATTTGGATCATTTGAGATCGCCTGAAGCGCGCTGACCGCATCCACGTCATTCTTGAGTGGGCTGTTTGGAGGAAGCTCGATTTGAAATGATATCGTTGGCTTCATAAGTTGATCTTTTAATGTTGCGATCACCCAAATCGGTCCCCGATACCCCTTCGCATTGGCTCCGAGGTTGGGGATTCCCAAATCCGAAAAGTGTACATTTTCTGCCTCATAAATAGCCTGGACATTGATGTTGGCATCGTAAGGATCGCCATTCCATGAAATATAGTTGTCCGCATCTCTGTTAAAAACAAAGGGTTTGCGAATGAACGACTGCAGATTGAAATTGTATGTGCCCCGAGTAATATCATACCTTCCCCGAATACTCAAATCTTCGTTTGTGCCTACTTCCAAATGCAATTGTCCTTTGCCGGTTGTTTTTATAATATCCCCAGTTAGCGGATCAAGGATCACAAATATGTTAGCGAAATTGTTTGCAGTGAGATCAAGCTTTACGTTGATATTCGAAGACTTCCGATCGAAAGATTGGACTTGCATTTCTTTGCCGTAAACCTTCCATACTATAAAATCCGCTTGGGCACTTTCTCTCGACGTGGTTAGCGGCAGGTAGATGTTTGAACTATCATTGGGCTCACCTTTAATGGTCAGTTGCATATTTTCCTGCGGACCCGTAAACTTCATTGAGGCCCGACCCACTACTCGGCCATAAAATAAATTATTGTCCGAAATCTTTGTATCGAGCAGCAACAACTTGTTGGTATTCATGGCAAAGTCAAAGCGCAAATTCGCAAAAGCATGGTGGTATAACTTGGCCTCTGTTATCTCAGCGGTATGTCGCACCGAATCAAGCTTATCGGTTATTTGAAAAGTTCCAAAATCTACCAAGCTGTCTTTCAAATCAACGTTCATCTTCGGGATTCGATAGGTACACTGAGTATAGTTGACTTTTAATTCCCCTTCCTTTAGCAACACATTGCCTCGATATTTGAGGTTATTCCCCTGGCCGATGATTTGCAATTTACCGGTGACAAATCCTTTTATATTGCTGAAGATTCCGCTTAGGTACTTTTCAAGTAAGCCAATCTTTGTATCGCTAAGGTTAATATTTACGTTGACCGGTTCTGCGTTGGTGGAATCCGAGGCTGAAAAAATGCCATTGATATCAAAATGATAGTTCCTATTGTCAGAATTAAGATGAGCGTCTACTACGCTCGTTTTTGTGTCATAGTTTCCGTCGACCTTGAGTCTTCCAACGGAATCATTGTCTAGGCGAAATTGATCGGCCTGCCCGTTAAAGATGACTTTCGGCTGTCGATAGGGATTAGAAATATCAGCCGTTCCGGTAAATATCCCCTCGATCCGATCGCTCTTAACGAAAAATGGCGTAATGTCGCCAACATTGATTTTTTTCATTTCGAGGTGAATGTCATTTCCATCACCCAGGGTAGACGGCCGAGTGGTAACCAATAATTGCTGATCACCACTATGAATTCTCAAATTGGATGCATCAACGAGGTTTTTGCTAATCGTTAATTCGCCGTTTTTGTCCACGACCCAAATTTTGCTGTTGATGTCAAATGTTGACGGATTAAACCAAATATGTACCCCAGACGACAGCGTTTGGACTTGACCGGATAAACTGGCAGAATTGAGTGTTTGGTTAGCAGAGGTTACAATCTGAACGTCAGATAAGTCATTCGAAGATCGAAGATGAATGTGCGTACCAGGGAAATGCAAACTGTCGTTTATCGCTACATCCCCTATGTCGGTTTGCAAAGACAAGCTATCAAAATTACCTCTTCCCCTTATCGAGACGTTTGAAAATATAACGTTGTTATAGCTCAATTGTGGGACATCGACATTGAGATCAAGCAAATTTTCTTTGCTGCTGATCCTTCCACTTATAGTTGTGTTGTCAAATCCTTTCAATTTCTTGTCAAATAGATCGATATAGTCCTGAATTTTCTTGGTATTGATTACAAAGCTGAAATCCTGATTTGCAGGTCGGGTCTTGGCGGGCGGGACATAAGCGGGGTAGTATTTGTTCAAAAATGTCTGAATTGCCGGTGGAAGATCTCTAATGGAGAATTCCCCCACGAAAGCTCCGTTAAATTCGTTACTTTCCAAAGTTATCGTGCGGTTGCTTTCTGCAATGGTTGAATTGACGATCAGCGAATCGAAAGAAATTCTTTGACCACTTTTTAAGATCGTGGCATTATAAACGCGAGCAATTCCAGTAAAATTATCGATGTTGTCTCCATTGAAATTAAAATCAAGCTTTCCGTTGAACTGGACTTTCGAATTAGTGAAATGGAGTTTAGACAGATCCGCCTTTGCTACATCAGCGTAAAAATTAATAGTATAGGGATGCTTGCTGAAATCGATGAGGCCATTCATTGTTGCATTCAGGTTGCTATCATTTGCAATTATTTGTCCGCTGAATTTGCTCTTTGCCAAAGTGCCATTGACAATAAGATTCGAGTAATCATATTGATTAAAATGCAGTCGACTTATTCTGCCGTCGATTGTAGCGTTCAATGATTTCGAAGTAAGACCCTCTCCATTTATTTTTCCGTCAAAACTCAATAGCCCGAGCTGTTCGTTGTCAAGAAATTTTCCAAGATCAAAACTGTCAGTGCTGATAGTTCCGGAATATATTGACGGGT
>JAJPJP010000139.1 GCA_021324175.1 Chitinophagia bacterium | reverse complement strand
GATAAAAAGAAATGAATTATGTAAAGTGGGGAGCAAGTAACATATTATCAGGAAAATAAACCTTTAAAACAATGCAGCGAAAGCTCCTCATTGAAATGGGTATACTTGCCGAAATTATTTTTGAATAATCTTCTTTCGTATACGGCTCAATGTTTCAGGTGTCATGCCCAAATAAGCCGCAATGTGATATAAAGGTATTCGTTGCAGCAAAAGAGGTTCTTCTTTCATAAAATGCAAATATTTTTCTTCGGGTGTCTCAACGGTGGCCTCCGCAAGCCGCTTTTTCAGCATGTAATTCGTATCCTGTTGTGCTCTGATGAACCCCATCGTAAGAGAAGGAATATGAGTTATTGCATACACCCAGTTCTTTTGATTGATGATCTGGAGACGGCTATCTTCAAGCGCCTGCAGGTTTAATTCAGTTGGAGTATTATCCAGGAAGCTTACCAGTTCACTGCACCATCCGCACTCCACTTTAAAATAAATGGTACGCTCCTCCCCGTTATTATTAATATAATATTGCCGAAGACATCCCATGTCTATAAAATAAACATACCTGACTACGTTCCCCGACCGAAAAAGATGTTGATTTTTTTTTACGTCCAATGGTTCGAATAACTGAATGGCGCGTAAGCATTCTTTCTCAGAAAGTTTGTAGTCTTGTTTAAGGTGAGCCGAAAGTGAAGAGGTTTCCATATCTCGTTAACCGAAAGTTACCATCAAATTTTAATTTCTGAAAACCCAGGTTTTGGTTGATGGAATTCGAACGCGTATATAATACACATCAAAAATTCTTGTTAAATCGACAATCCATTTGATTCATTCCGCATGATTATTTACTTTCGCATCCTGCTTCGCACGAAGCATCAACACATCTCCCACGTTCGCGAGTTCAGCATAAACTTATTGGCATAAATTATTGGTAAATGGATTGGATCCTGGCCGGCTCCGAGTTAGCACTCTCATATGTAGCAGTTGAGTAGAGTTCAATGTCTCCCAATAACGGGAGCTGTCTTTACAGCACCCATCGTTAGAATGATGTAGTATGGGGCCGCCGGATCCAAGTTTTTTCTTGTTGTTATTGCTTTATGCACAGGGCCCGTTTCCACGGATCCTGTTTCTTAAAGAGTGGCCTCGGGCAAAACGAGTTTGCTCTCGTTCGACGGTCATAAAAACTCATCGAACTGTTGCCGGATTTAACCCATAAAACATACGATTGTGTCGGACACGCATAAAACACTTGTTATAGGACTATTCGGCTTTGGCGTCGTCGGCGAAGGCGTGTATAAAGTGCTGAAGCAAACGCCCTCCCTCAAAGCGACCATTAAGAAGGTCTGTATCAAGAACCCCGAAAAAGAGCGCGACGGCCCCGCGGAATTATTTACTACGGATAAGCGCGAGCTACTAGATGACGCCGAGATCAACGTGATCGTCGAGGTGATCAATGATGCTGATGCAGCTTTCGAGATCGTCTCCGAAGCGATGACGAATAAAAAATCAGTCGTCAGCGCCAGCAAAAAAATGATCGCCGAGCACCTCTGCGAGCTGCTCATTCTGCAACAGGCTACCAAAATGTCGCTGCTCTATGAAGCCGCCGCCGGCGCCTCGATCCCGATCATCCGTAACCTCGAAGAATATTACGACAACGACCTCCTCCACTCCATGCGCGCGATCGTCAATGGCTCGACAAATTTCATCCTCACGAAAATGTTTACCGGGAACCTGAACTATTTCCAGGCACTCCTCCTGGCCAAACAGCTCGGCTTCGCAGAAACAGATCCCGTCCTTGACGTGGAAGGTCATGATGCGGCGCACAAATGGAGCTTCCTTCTCACCCACGCCTTCGGCATTGTCGTCAACCACCACACACTCGTATACACGGGCATACAACGGATAGACGCGGGTGACGCCCGCTTCGCCGCCGAAAAAGAATACGAAATCAAGCTCGTCGCCGAGGCCAAGAAGATGGAGAACGACATGATCGCCGCATTCGTCTTGCCGCAATTCGTGAACAAAACCGATCCACTTGCCTTCGTCAGAGACGAAAATAATGGTGTCGTGATCGAGAGCGGTTTTGCCGACAGGCAGTTTTTCTATGGCAAAGGAGCTGGCAGTTTTCCGACGGCTTCCGCAATACTCAGCGACCTCTCCGCCCTCCGTTATGACTACAAATACGAATACAAAAAACTTTACCACCACGCGCCTTGCTCTTTAAGCAACGATTTCTTCCTCGAAGTGTATGTCAGCTACGACTCAGTCCGCCATGTCCCCACCGAGCAGTTCGCCATCATCCGGACAACGCATCGGCGCCAGGACCGCTGCTACCTCATCGGCACCATTTCTTTCAAGACCCTGCAAAATTCTACCTGGTGGCGCGACCCCGACATTTCCCTGATCGTCATGCCCGACGGCGTAAATCATGCAGCAGCGGCCCAATTAAAATTATCCGCGCATAGAAGCGTAGAAGAGAATAAATACGAATATTTTCCCCGCTAACCAATCATGCGAATGAACGGATAAAGCCAGGCGTTACAGAATCTTGGATGCATCTAGTTATTATATACAGCAGCAAATTCTTTTGCAAAATCAACGAGCTTAGTGTTGCCCAAAGATTCTGGCTTGTTCCTATCATAATCTTCCCACAAAATGCCCCTGTCGATAGCCGTACCCAATTCAACATATAAGTTTGCAATAGTGGGAGGCATTATACCCGACATTGTCATTCCGGCAAAAGTTTGCTCATCTGTGTATTGAACCCAAGGCAATTTAGGTTTTTCTATGGCCCTCCCTAGTATCTTTACAATATCTGATATGCGCTGTTCATCACTTGCTATATAACGATAACTTTTGCCTGGAAAGGATTGTTGCAGTTCTGAAGCCGCAACTGCTGCGACGTCTCGCGGGTGCGTCATTACCAATCTCGCGTCTTTGCTGTAATTATTACCCATGATATTCTGTCTCTTTATTAATGGAATATCAAAGTAAAAATTGATATAGAATATTGCAGGGCGGAGATGCTTCACAGCAACATTATCTAACCGGTTTAAAATTTGTTCTACGTCATGAAGTCCTGTAATCGGGCCAGTACCGTTTTCAAGATGAGCGCCGATGCTGCTCAGGTTCACTACCCGATTAACTCCGGTAGCTTTGATTGCTGTAGCATAATTGTTGCCAATTCCGGCGACATATTGCCTATAACTAGTTGTAACTTTAAAATTATAAGGCACCATTGTATAAACGGCATCTGCATCTTTAAATGTATTGGTCAAGAAAGTGATGTCAGCTACGGAACCTATCGCTCCTCTCGCGCCTAATGCCTCAATTTTAGCCTTCATATCCGGCTCACTACTAATAATAGTAAGGTCATGCCCTGCTTTTATCAATATTTCCGCCATGGGTTTACTGATGTTTCCGAGGGAACCTGTCAATGTTATTTTCATCAGGTTTATTTTTATGATTATTAAGACAACAAAAGTATTTTTATACTTACTTTTATACAAGCACCTACCAAAAAGTATGTACTATGAGAAAAATCAAGGAGGCATCAACTAACAATCAAAACAGGAAGGAGATAATCGAACATTGCCCTATATATTATACATTGGATAAAATTGGCGGGCGTTGGAAGCCTTTAATTTTATGGTATTTACGAGAAGGCTGTAAAAGGTATAGTGAGCTTAAAAAAGACATTCCCACCATAACTGAAAAAATGTTGATACAACATTTAAAACAATTGGAAGCTGATAAACTGATAACCCGTAAAGTTATAGCTGTTATGCCGCCCCATGTAGAATATAAATTAACCAAATCGGGTAAAGAAATAATACCGGCATTAAATTCTATGGCAACCTGGGGAATAAAAAATAATGGTAAGTATTCCCATTTGAACGCAGTGGATTAATTTAACTGGTACAGCAGGACGCCGACCGGCAGGTATTTTGCCTCTGTGCTGGCTGAACTGCCCATCACGCTGCCCCTAAGCCCGCAATAACGCCAGATTCCACTAGAAATCCCGGTCATGGAATGCACCGCAATTTTTGCTAATCCACTTCCAGTCGCTCACGGTCAACTCTTCTTTCTGTGACATACACTCGCTGCACTTGCTATTCTAAATAGAATGGCTTGCGGGGGGCATTGCGCATTCCTTCATCTATTCGTTCAGCCAGCCATTGAAAATACTCACACAGAAAAGGGTCAGGACGTTTGTCACGCGAATCCTGAATCATCACCTTGTATTTTTCCCATGCAGTTGAAACCAATGAACCAATTGTTTTATCCACGAGGTCAATATTTATAAGCCGTTCGGCTACAAGAATGCCAAGCGATTCCATTTCCTGTGCAAATTGGGTAATCATAATCCCTTCGTGGGCAGGAAGTTTTTGCCAATCTTCGTGTGTAGGAGGTATGTCGTGCGCAGTAACATAATTCATGAGTTCGGAAAATTCACGGGTATTGAAATTGCGCAACGCCTCGAGTGTAAGCCTTTCCTGACGATCGCGTGTTGCACTCTTAACTTGTACAATGCCAAATACCAAAGCAATGATGGCCGATAGGGCAAGCGCGATGTTGGCGATAAATGTGATTGTCTCGGAAGTCATGTTGTTGTTGGGTTTTAAAGAATTAAAAATTTAAATTATCGAAGTCCAATTGAAAGGAGAGCCGTATTAAAGGTCGCCTACAATATCATATATTCACGTTTCATCTATTCAATTATGGCTTTAGGTTCAAGGTATTCTTCCAACCCTAAAACGCCGCCTTCCCTGCCAATACCAGATTGTTTAAATCCTCCGAAAGGGGCTAACGGATCATG
>JAJPJP010000080.1 GCA_021324175.1 Chitinophagia bacterium | reverse complement strand
TGGTTTTGACATGCCCATTAACCACAAATTCTATTCTACTTTTAATTCCCACCTGCTCTTTTTATCTACATATGTGAAAGAGGCTGCCTCTTTTGAGACAGCCTCTTCAAAAATTGGTCGGGGCGGCAAGATTCGAACTTGCGACCTCCTGCTCCCAAAGCAGGCGCGATGACCGGGCTACGCTACGCCCCGAATGGTCTGTGACGATTCCCTGGAAAGGGGTCGCAAAGGTAAGGAATCAGTCGACACGGCGCAAGAAATGAAAGCGGCAATTTCCGATGTCAATAAAGCCACCAAAATTTTACATTTATATCAAAAAAATGGAAATTGACGTGCATGATCTTAGCCATATACATCACCTGATCGATGATCTCTTCAGTTGGCCTGAATCTCCGGGCGAATGGGAACAATACAGGCTAACCGGGGATCAGGTTGACTTTTTCCGGGAAAACGGTTACCTCGCGGGCGTAAAAATGCTCGATGAACGCCAGATAGAAGCAATAAAAAAGGAACTGGGCGAACTGATGAACCCCGGCAACGAACTCAACCCTCTATTTTACGAGTTTCACACCAACGAGTCGGCGGATGAAAATACGATCCTCTTTCACGCGCTTGGCGCATGGCGTATCGGAACTGCGCTGCATGATGTGTTGTGGAACCCGCGCTTTGTGATGGCATCAAGCCAGCTGCTTGGTAATGCCTCAGTCCGCTTTTGGCATGATCAGCTGTTCTGCAAACCGCCAAAAAAAGGTGGAGTTGTCGCATGGCACCAGGATTATTCCTATTGGACACGAACCAAGCCACTCGCCCATTTAACATGCTGGTGCGGTCTGGATGATTCAACGGTAGAAAATGGATGCCTTCGGTACGTTCCCGGCAGCCACCGATGGGGCCTACTTGACAAGCCGCAACTCGCCGGAGATCTGATGGGGATTATGGATTTCTTGACGCCGGAACAACAAACGGAATTTCATCCGGTGCCGGTGGAAACAAAGGCGGGCGAAGCGATTTTCCACCATCCACTTATGCTTCACGGCTCAGGCGAAAACAAAAGCTCGCAACCACGGCGAGCTTTTGTGATTAATGTTTTTGCTGATGGCGTCTACGCGGACAGCACGGAAGCACTGCTGACCGGTGTGCCTCCGTTTAAGAAGGGCGAAAAGATCACGGGGCAATTTTTCCCGTTGCTGTTTAAGGCGGACGGCGACCCGATGACCGAATCTAGAAATTAAACCCAATGCGTGCAGCAATCACGCCTCCATCATTGTTTGTGATATTGACGCCATAGCGCACACCCAGTTCAAAGGCGTTCAAGTTCAGGCCTGCCGATGCTCCAAAGGTCAGGGCATTGCGCGTCGCAGACGCGATGTCGCCATTGGAGTTGTAGAAATATTTGAAATAGGAATAGCCAAGTTCACCCATAACAAAGAAGTGATGATCAAAAATGTACTTGTATCCCGCTCTTACAGGTATTTGAATGGCAGCGCGCTTTGGAGTCCCTTTGGATGTAATTGGAGCATACCCCAATCCCCCCGTCGTAAATGTGATGAACCCGGGACCGATATGATGTGAATACCGTAGCGTAAGTCCCGCGGCCGCACTATACAGGTTTTTGATGTTTCCCGTAGGGCTGCCGATTTCAATTCCAAATCCAAAGCTGTTCAGTTTTGTTTCCTTCTGAGCGAATGCGGCAGATGCGCAAATCATTAGCAGTGCGACGAAGATGATCGTTGGTTTCTTTTTCATGTTTTAAATTTTATACTGTTGTAGATTTTAATGCGTTTAGTATGTACCGCTGCCAGAAATCGACAGGGTATCCGAAGAATTAAGTTGGTTCGCTACCGTGCAGGAAAAAGTAAAAGAAGTAGCGCCCGTCTTCGTGATACTACCTTCCCCCGCCACCGAAGCGTAACTTATCGAATCGCCTCCACTGACGACGGTGCCAAGTATGTAGGGTGTAAGGCTGCTTATACTGCTCCCGTCGCTCAAGGTTGTCGTGCCAGAGCTCGCGCTGGGCATGTCATAGATAAAAAGCGCTCCCCTGGCCGTAAGGCTCGTCGTGGGCCACATGGTGAGATCTTTCCCTGAATTAAAAAGATCGTCGGTGAGGGTGTCGTTGGTCGCAAAAGTGACGTTGTCGATTATAAATTGCCCGGTACCACTCGGGAGTGTCTTCTTTGTACTTGACTTCTTGCACGATATGGCCAACAGAAGGGCCACAACGATCAGCCAGATGCATGATAGCTTGGATGACTTTTTCATAAAAATATTTTTAAGTTGACAATTGAAATTTGGATCAGTCGGACGTCGGTTAATTTGGGCTTTTGTAGTGTCTTTTGGATCCCGGCTGCCTCGAAAATCACGCGCTTCGCATTCATCGTCCTCAGTTTTGTATGTGTTTTTGACAGGGTAAAATTAGAAGGAGGCTGGGGTGCAGGCAATAACTAATATGCAGTATTTTGATTAATGGATTTTACGTTGACATTTGGACAAAAGAACAGTCGCCGTTGCAAAAAATCTTTTCATGATTTGTTCACTTTCATTGCATCTGAATTTGCTTAATGACAGGATGACACAAAGCCGAAGGCTTCCCTGGTATATCACTCGAATAATTGTCGTTTTTTTGCTGTTGACGGTAAGCAACGCAAATCCAGTCCGCTTACCCCCAGGTTCAGATTCTGGTCGAGGAGAATATTCAAAAAGATAAAAAATTGTCACCCGTCCAGGCGCCGCAGCTCGTCCGGATTGTGCAGGAAGCCTTACAAAATGCGCTAAGGCACAGCAATTGCAGCCTGGTGAAGATCAGTACTTCATCTAACAATGACCAGGCCGCCGTCAATATCGAGGACAATGGAAAAGGGTTTCATCCACGAGGCCTCGACAAAGCCGGTAACGGCCTCGACAACATGCGGGCGAGGGCAGCAGAGGCAGGATTCAAACTGCAGATCTCCAGTGGAAAAGATTTGGGATCTAGTGTATCCATACGTGCTGAAGGTGGCGGCGAAAAATAACGAAAACTGAGTATTGTTTGATGGTCCAATAACATGGAACTTTAATTGTTAAACGCAATATGCCTATCCGAGTCGCTTATGTAGATGATAATTTGGTAAACCGGAACACCTTTACGCGCAAAATCCAAAACTTTGATGATCTGGAAATTGTCTTCATTGCGCCGAACGGCAGCACCTGTCTTGAAAATCTGAAGGAGTTGACGCCCGAGAAAATGCCGCAGGTTTTATTCGTGGATCTTCAAATGCCGAGCATGAGCGGCATCCAGCTCATCCAGATTGCCAAGGTGCTTTATCCTTCACTACACTTTATTGTACTCACGGTCTTTGACGATGACGAAAGAATTTTTGAAGCCATCAGAGCAGGCGCGAACGGTTACCTGCTGAAGGATGACAATGCGATATCGCTGCGGAACGCCATAACCAATTCATTGGAGCAGGGTGGTGCACCCATGAGCCCGTCGATAGCGCGTAAGGCGCTGGACATGCTCAGCAAGGCATCCGTTGCACCGGTCAAAACAGACAATTCAGAATCAGCCATCGACGGCCTGCTTTCTGAAAGGGAGAAAGAAATATTGTTGCACACGATCAAAGGGCAAAGCCCAAAACAAATAGCCGACGCTTTATTCATTAGCATCTACACGGTAAGAAAACACATCGCCCACATCTACGAGAAGCTGCACGTTAACAGCAATACACAGGTGATGAACCTGGCTTATAAAAACAAGTGGATTTAAGCGACATTTCTGAATTTAAACCACCGAACATTTTTATCGTAATTTACGGTTGTTCAATTGCCGAACTTTCGGGGCATTTTATTGTTATAAGACACTATTATGAAAAGACTGCTTTTCTACCTGCGGCCATACCGCATGTTAGTGATACTCACGCTTTTTCTAGCCGCAGTGAACATCGGTTTTTCACTGGCAGACCCCATTGTTTTTGGCAAGCTGATCAACCTGGCAGGCGCGCATCAATCCATTCCTCCGCCGAGCGGTAAATTTACCTGGCAGGATTATCTTTTTATGAAGGTTCACTATACCAACGCAAACGGAAAACCTGAAACCCTTTATGGCATCGTGTGGCTTTTGATTGCTTCCATCACCGTCGCCATGGTCAGCAGGATCGCGAAGAACTTCCAGGATTATTTTTCCAATGTTGTCATCCAGCGATTCGGGGCAAAGGTGTTTACTGACGGCCTTCAACACGCGATGAAACTTCCTTACCAGGAATTTGAAGACCAGCGCAGCGGCGAGACGCTTTCCATCCTCACCAAGGTTCGGACAGACGTCGAGAAATTCATCACCGGTTTTATCAATATTCTATTTGGCGTGATTGTGGGTATCGTTTTTGTCTTCGTATACGCTGCGATCTATATTCACTGGAGCATACCCATCGCTTATCTTGTTGGAATTTTCCTACTGACAGTAATCACCAACTTGCTGAGCAAAAAGATCAAGGCGATTCAAAAAACCATCGTTGCCCAAACCAATGCACTGGCAGGTTCCACGACGGAATCATTAAGAAATATAGAACTCGTCAAGAGTCTCGGACTCACGCAGCAGGAAGTCGGCCGGCTGAATAAAAACACCTACAAGATCCTGGGACTGGAGTTGACCAAAGTCAAGCGCATCAGGAGCGTCAGTTTTATCCAGGGCACAATGGTGAATACCTTGCGCCAAGTCATCCTTTTTATTTTGATGTGGCTGATCTTTCACCGGTTTATGGATGCGGGGCAGCTTGTGACGATGCAGATATTTTCATTTTTCGTTTTTTCTCCGTTGCAGGAAATCGGGAATATCATCCTGTCCTACAGGGAAGCTGAAGCGTCGCTGAATAATTTTGATGCCCTGATGAAAAAGGAACCCGAGACTCAGCCGAGGAGTCCGAAACACCTCGGACCGATTCAATCACTGGCATTCCGCCATGTCGTATTCAAACACCAGACGGCGCAGCATCATGCAATTGATGACATCAGCTTCGAAGTGCAAACGGGTGAAACGATCGCCTTTGTCGGGCCGTCGGGTTCTGGAAAAACGACGCTGATGAAACTACTGGTTGGACTTTACCGGCCAAAGAGCGGCAACATACTTTACAACGGGCTCGATGAAACCGCGATCCATTTTGATGACCTCCGCAACCAGATCGGTTTTGTGACCCAGGATACGCAACTCTTTTCGGGGACGATCCGTGAAAACCTCATATTCGTCAACCCATCAGCCTCGGAAGAAGATGTCCTGGATGTCCTGGATAAGTCCTCGTGCAATAACCTGCTCGAAAGAGCTGAGAAGGGACTGGATACGATGATCGGCGAAGGAGGTTTAAAATTGTCCGGCGGCGAAAAGCAACGGCTCTCTATCGCGCGGGCACTCTTGCGCAAACCTCATATCTTAATATTTGACGAAGCCACTTCAGCACTAGATTCCCTGACGGAAGAAGAAATCACGGAAACTATCCGCGACGTGTCTTCGCAGCGTAACCAGATCACGATATTGATCGCTCATCGCCTTTCGACGATCATGCACGCGGACCGCATTTACGTCCTGGAAAAGGGCGAAGTGGCCGAGACGGGGACGCATGAAAGCCTCCTGGCGGAAAAAGGCCTCTATTATGCCATGTGGCGGCAGCAGATCGGCGAACGAAAGAATGTCCAGGCTAAATTGGCAGTCTGAAACCTGCAAATGGAAATTCGCAAATGGTCCAATTCTGACTAAATTTGTGGCCTGGTTCATTAGAGGAGAAATAAAT
>JAJPJP010000209.1 GCA_021324175.1 Chitinophagia bacterium | reverse complement strand
TGAATAAAATAAAATACAATATGGTCCTTATTCGGGGAGGCGAATTTAAGATGGGAGACAAAATGGGATATAATGATGCAATGCCTGAACATACGGTGAAGCTTAATTCTTTTTATATTTCGAAAACCGAGGTAACCCAGGAAGAATGGGCAACGATTATGGGCGGTGACAATCCCAGTAATTTCAGCGTTGATTGCAAGTATTGCCCGGTGGACAATGTCAGCTGGGATGATGCAAATAAATTTATATCGATCCTGGATTCCATGACAAAGGAAGACTATTCATTACCGACCGAGGCACAATGGGAATATGCGGCCGAGGGAACTGACGATAGATTGAGATTCCATTTCAGCGGAGGCAACAAGCTGGCAATTTTAGGGTGGTACAGGGATAATTCAAACAATCAAACTCATCCGGTAGGCCAAAAAGCTACAAACGCAAATGGCATTTATGACATGAGCGGAAATGTGGCTGAATGGTGCCTGGACTGGTACGGCGAAAATTATTATAACAAAATTCAAAACGGGAATACGGATCCGAGAGGGCCGGCAACAGGAACCTTTAAAGTGGTTCGCGGTGGTAGTTGGGATTCTAACGAAACATTCTGCAAAACAACTACAAGGTCCAGAGATCTTCCCAATCAAAAGAAGCCGAGTATAGGTTTTAGGCTGGTTAAAAAAGCGCAAGATTAAAAAAAAATGAGCGATCAAAACCATCGGCGCATGTCTTATAAATACCACGCATTCATTTTAATGCTGCTGCTTTCTTTCGAATCAATTTACGCACAAATCCGGATGGGCGTCGTCGCTGGACCTGACCTTACGACCAACACCCTGAACCATGTTGAAATAGGAGTTATTAACCCTGCCGTGCCCTGCTTTTGCGGGGTAAAATACGTGGACACAAAACCCGCTATCCTTTATTCTGCCGGTTTCACGTTAGAGTATGCGCTCTCTTCTGCGTTCTCTATTTCTGCTAAAACATTATTTGCGGCAAATGGATGGAATCAAAATGTTCACTATGCAGATTTTAACCCCGGGACAACCGCGGTAACTTATGATTCAAAAGATAAATACCGGTTTAATTATTTTGAAGTCCCACTCTATTTTGTTTTCAATTCTTCCCTGGGTAAGCAAGGCGCAGCCTTTCATGCCGGCCTGGGTGGATTTGTCGCTATCGCGTTGGCGGGAAAATATGAATTTCGCCTATTAGGATCACAAAATATTACGGCGGGAGCCGGCGCATTGACGGGCCATGCAATAGAAGACGGCCTGGCGGTTTTGACGGATTCGTCAAACCTCATCGCCATAAATAACTTACAAAGAAAACTTACCAATCTTAGTGCGAACGGATTAAACCTGGGTGCAAGTGGATTCCTGAGCGTTGAAATGGATAACGGGTTCCATTATGATCTCTCATTCTCGGCGGGTTTTAGAAATGTATTGACTGGCGGATTTTATCCCTACCCGAGACAAAATCGGCTGATAGGACTCGGATTTAGCGTGGGTTACTATTTCAATAAAATAAAAACTGATCATTAAATTAATGTAAATCGCCGCTGATGCACAGACTGATTTTTGTAATCGCGATCATTATTGTTTTTAATGGGGCTGTTGATGCGCAATCTGTTCAATTTGGATTTACCGGCGGGGCCGGCACCAGTAACGTGGCAAAGACAAATAATGTAGGGGTTGCTTTTGAACAGAGAAATTCGATGGCCGATTTTTACGCCGGATTAACAGCGGAAATTAAAATCAACAATGATTTTGCATTCAGACCCGAGTTCTACTTTGAACGAAAAGGCTGGACCAGCAAGTACAATAATTTGATGATAAACCTTGCTGGCGAAAATCCTTTTTTCACCATCAATGACAGCATTCTTAATTCAGATAAAGTTAAATTGAATTATATCAAATTACCCCTAAACCTCTCATTTGCTCTCCCACAGGTTGTGGAGGGCAAAATATCCGTCGAACTCGGACCTTATTTAGCTTATGCCGTAAGCGGAAGTTATTCGTCTTTTTATGGTCACAGCAGTGCAAGCGTTTATAATTTCACTGCGAACCTTAGTGACAATGGTTCCAAAAATGGAATAAAGTTCAACAGGATCGATTATGGGCTCAACTTTAAAATGGGGTATGAACTGAATTTTGGACTACTGATCCATGTCAAATACGAACTGGGCTTGCGCGATGCCTTAACCAATCAATTAATCAACGGGCCGGCGGAAACCAAATTCAGATCCTTTCTGATCGGATTATCCTATTTGATCTCCAAATAGCTCAGAACTTTCTTACGGGACGCACCAGGCCAAAGGAGCTGCAACATTTGTCCGGGCTGCAACATGCGCAGGTATAGGAGATCACTCCTGCGTAATTATTTTTAAAAACAAAATATGCCACTCCTGAATCCGAGCTGTTCGGAGAAAGTATTGTCGAAGTCCAGTAGATGGCGGTATCATTAAATGCACCTAAATATTGCTGCTCTTTACAGATCTCCCTTGCGGCTCCGGAAGACGGCATGAACCAGTCATTGTAACCATTCAACGTCAATTTGCGAACCAGGTCGGATGCATCGGTTCCGTTGTTATAGAAACTGTCAATCAGGGCACAATTCCTGTCGCCGCTCATAATGCTTGTATCCGTCGCCAGGGGAGAAACCCAATTGCCCGGAGCAGTTTCTGCAAAAGGATAAAAAATATTGGAAGGATCGCTCGGGCTTGGCAATCCCCAGGGGCCGTACCCCGCAACGGCAAGATCAAACATGGACGCGACCAGGCCATGTTGTCCCGAAGAATCGATATAAAAGATAATGCCTCCGCCAAAATGGTCACCAACATGATGAGATGATGAGGCTGTCTTATTACATGAAACAAGAACCAGAAAAGAGGAAAGGAAAATTAACAATGATCTTTTGTGCATCCAGTCGATTTGCGCGTATAAATTTATTAATAAACTCTTAATTGCCTAAAGGAGTTCGGAACCCTTGATAAAGACAGGAATTCGCTAACTTAACCAAAGATATAGCCGCTAAACGGTAAATATTGCTTCGGCGACATCATTTAAAGGCAGTCCCATGAGGAATTTGGTTTATGCTATTAATATGACTGCAGATAGCTGCTGCGACCATACCAAAGGAATCCCTAGTGACGAAATACTCGATTTTCATGCAAACCTCCTGCGAAACGCCGACGTGCTCCTCTTTGGGCGAATAACCTATCAATTGATGGTGCCTTATTGGCCCGATATCGCAAAAAATCATTCTGATACAAGGTCAACGAATGAATTTGCTGATACATTTGATGCGGTGGACAAAATTGTTGTTGTCTCAAAATCCCTGGACAGACCTGAAGGGAAAAAAACGCAAATTATTCGTAAGGATCTTAAAGATGAAATACTTAAGTTGAAGCAGGGTGAAGGAAAGAATATTTTAGTCGGCGGTGTCGATATTCCCTCACAACTCATCCGGCTCGGTCTCGTTGATGAGTATTATTTTGTCATTCAGCCGATAATTGTAGGAGAAGGAAGACGATTGCTGGAGGGCATCAGCCTCCCGGCAACCTTGCAATTAAAACTTGTTGAGTCAAAGATTTTCCCTTCAGGGTGTGTTGCGCTTCACTACTTAAATCGCTAACAGAAGAGCCTTCGAAAAGAAACGATACTGCATATGCCAAAGCTATCTGCCATAGGACGCATTTTTTATGGGATTGCCATCGCCGGCACGGGAATTCTAACCATCTACGCCAATGATTTCCCGTATATGCTATTGCCTCCGCGAAATTTCTATTTACCGGGGCTCGCTATTGTAACCGGAATCATTTTTATTATTGCGGGAGGGAGCTTTGTTTTTGGCATAAAAGCGAGACAGGTTGGCGTTCTATTCGGCGTCTTACTGCTCTTGATCTTTTGTTTCTACTTTGTACCCTATCAGTTTTTGGTGAGCCCAAATTACATGCACCTGGGCGACTGGGAAAATGCGGAAAAAGAACTGGCGCTCGCCGGCGGTTCGCTTACTGTCGCAGCCTGCTTAACTGGCGAGAATGACAATTCTGTGATTCGATTTTTCGGAAAACTCATACCGCTGGGCGCGATTCTTTTTGGATTTACGATACTGAGTTTCGGCATCCTGCATTTCATGTTTACAAAGGAGGCATCGACGCTGGTACCGGTATGGATTCCCTTCCCAATCTTTTGGACCTATGTTGGCGGAGTCGGATTATTGGGGTCGGGCATTGCGATTGTTTTGAAAATCAAAACCGGCCTGATTGCAACTTTAATGGGAACAATGATTTTAATATGGTTTGTTATTCTCCATATTCCGCGAGCTGTTGTCGCGCCTTCTACAGACATCTTTGGTGAAACCATCAGTGCTTTCCTTGCGCTCGCGTATAGCGGGACTGCCTTTATGATTGCAGGAATGGCGAGGAGGGCAAATTGAGCGCAAACCTGCAGTCACCTTGGCATTTCGAAATACGGGATCAGCAAGAGACGATCTCATTCAATCTATTTTGTATACTTCATCAAGCGATTTCAGAAGTTTAATGTCCTGGCCTAGAATCGTCTTGTAAGAATCGGCGAGATCATGGATTTTGAAGTCGATTTGATCGAGTTTGTTCAGAAAATTCTCGAAATCGGCCTTTAGGTAGGTTTTAAAAATTATTTGCTGCGGTACGTCATGATCACCCAGGAATCCATCCACGCCGGATATTTCCTCAAGGAATTTGCGGGTAGCCTGCCGCGGAATCAGCCTCGTTAAGCTGGTGTCCACGGAATGCTCGACGATCGTGATAAACTCAGTATACTTATTGAAGTTATTGAGGGCAATATTGTAATCCAGGATGCCCAGCCTGACTTTCGCATTACTTACCAGGTCCAGGCCGCCGGAAGATTTTAGCTGGGCAAGCGCAATCTCGGGTGGTGTGTAAGTGGCCCAGACAGTAGCATTGAACAGCGCCTTGCAAATTCGTCTTTCATTTCCTCTGAGTGGCAGCGAATCCACGCAGAAATGGGCGGAATCAACCCAGTCATGATATTGCGGTTCGTAAACGGTGATAAGCTTTTCGAGTCGAGCGGTGTCCTTGACCAGATCCTGCCTTAGCGAGGCCACAATTTCTCGTTCTTTTCTGCCGTCTTCGATGTGCTGCCGCATGCTCTCTGCAAAAAAACCCATCGCGACTGCCAGGAATATCATGACAAATTCAAAAAAATACTCCCTGAAACGTTTTCTTTCGAAATCCGGGTGATGGTGGACCTCCATTTTGTCAGGTTTGGTTCAAGCCAATCGGCCTTAAACCGCCAAATTTAGCCGTTCAGCTTATTTTTTTCAGAATTTTTTCCGAACGGTGCAACTTCCGAAAAAAGCCTACGTCTTATTCTAGGCTCGTTACTTTCAAATCAACGACTATGCTCAGGAACTATCTTAAAATCGCGTGGAGAAACTTACTGAAGAACAAGATTTATTCAATTATCAACATTGCCGGCCTTGCCTCAGGAATGGCTGTGGCCATGATTATCGGACTTTGGATTTATGACGAAACGTCGGCAAACCGCAATTATAAGAATTATGACCACCTCCACCAGGTGATGATGTATCAGACTTTTGACGGCTACCGGGGGGCACAGCAGGCGCTTCCCTGGCCGATCGGAGATGAATTAAAAACCAAGTTTCCCGACTTTAAAGGAGTCGCCATGTGCGACTGGGGCAGCCGCCGTTCCTTAGTATTTGGGGAGAAAAAGCTGAGCAAATTCGGGCATTTTATCGGGAAAGATGCCATAGATATGTTTTCCCTCGACATAAAAGAAGGCAGCCGGGACCCGCTCAATGACCCATACTCGATCGTTTTAACCGTCGAGACCGCGAAGGCGCTTTTTGGCAATGCCGATCCCATCGGGAAAGCTATTAAACTGGATAATCAATACAATTTGTCCGTAACCGCCGTAGTAGGGAGCGAGCCCAAGAATAGCACGCTGCAATTCGATTACCTGATCCCTTTCCAGTTGCAAAAGATCATATATCCCTGGGTTAAACAGTACCATGAAACAAACTGGGGGAATAACTCCTGGCAGGCGTTCGTACAATTGCAGGACAATGTTGGCCCGGCCCAAATTAAAGCGCGGGTGAAAGATGTTGTTATTTCCCACTTTACGGATGAGAACACCCTAAAGAGCATCAAACCCGAAGTATTTCTCCATCCCATGTCCAAGTGGCGTCTATATAGCGATTTTGAAAACGGAGCGAATACTGGCGGTTTTATTAAATACGTCAGAATGTTCGGGATCCTGGGACTGGTAGTTCTGTTGATTGCCTGTATAAACTTCATGAACCTGAGCACTGCGCGTTCAGAAAAAAGAGCTAAGGAAGTTGGAGTTAGAAAAGCGGTGGGTTCGGGAAGGGGCAAACTTATTAATCAATTCCTCTCCGAGTCAATGCTGATTGCATCTTTTTCGTTTGTGCTGGCTTTGGGAATTGTTCTGATAGCCCTGCCTTTTTTCAATCGAATCACCGACAAGGACATGAGCCTGCAGGTCGCGAACCCCATTTTCTGGGGAATCATGATATCATTTACCATTTTAACCGGTCTGCTGGCCGGAAGTTATCCGGCATTTTATCTTTCTTCCTTTAACCCCGTCCGGGTGCTTAAAGGAAACATTCGCGCAGGACGCGGAAGCTCACTGCCCCGGAAAATCCTGGTCGTTCTCCAATTCGCAAGTTCTGTCATGCTCATGATCGGGACGATTGTGATCAACCGGCAAATTCAGTTTGGGAAGAACCAGGCGATTGGATTTAACAATAGGGGTCTGATCTCGATAGACTGGACGGATGATATCAGTAAGCATCTCGATATCCTGAAAGAGGAACTGTTGAGTTCGGGCGCTGCGACTTCGGTGAGCCAGAGTAATTCGCCCCCTTCTGAGATTTATAGCAATAACAATGGATGGGAATGGAAGGGCAGCACGCCACTCGAAAAGGCATCCATTTTTAATACGATCACGACCACCTATGATTATACAAAAACTTTGGGCATTAAAATGATTGATGGCAGGGATTTTTCGCACGATTTTGCCGACTCAAACAGTGTCATCCTGAATGAGGCCGCGGTAAAAAAGATGCGGCTTAAAAACCCGGTGGGTGAGCTGGTCAAATGGAATGGCAGACCGATGACTGTTATCGGGGTGGTTCCTGATATCCGAATGGAATCGCCATACAGGGCAATATCGCCACTCACGATTATATTTAACAAGGACTGGGTAGGTAACCTGAACGTCCGTCTTAACCCAGCCATGTCGGCCTCCAGGGCGATCAGCATCATAAAGCCGATTTTCGAGCGGTATAATCCTGCTTATCCCTTCGAGTATAAATTTGCAGACGAAGAATATGCAAAGAAATTTAATTATGAGGAACTGGTTGGAAATCTCGCGGCCATTGTCGCGGTGCTGGCGATATTTATCTCCTGTCTTGGTCTCTTCGGACTCTCGTCGTTTACGGCGGAGCAACGCGTGAAAGAGATTGGCGTTCGTAAAGTCTTAGGCGCAAGCATTCTGAACCTGTGGCAGCTGCTGTCGCGCGATTTCGTCATGCTGGTGTTGCTTTCCTGCATGATCGCGATACCTTTGGCCTGGTACTATATGAATCAATGGCTCAAACCTTATAAAGAATTCAGAATCACCATTGGATTTGGCATTTTTATCAGCGTGGTGGTCATTGCGATCGCCATCACGCTGATGACGGTGAGCTTCCAGGCAATCAGGGCGGCGCGGGCTAACCCAGTGAGAAGTTTACGAACAGAGTAGTGTAGCGGTTTTTATAGCATACGGCCCGGCGAAAGTCGGGCCTTTGTTTTTGAGCGTACCCGCTCCGGAAAAATGCCAATTTTTATATAACTTTTCGAAAAAGTAGAAGATTAATTTTTCGGTAGTTTAAATTGACATCAATACAAATTATGAAACGGGTAACATCCATTGGCGGCATCTTCTTTAAATGCGAAGATGTCGAGAGACAGAAAACCTGGTACGAAAGACATCTGGGACTCCCGATGAGTCCCTACGGAACCACTTTTGAGTGGGTCCACGCAGACGGATCGTCCAAAAAAGGATCAACAACCTGGGCGCCTTTCGCCAAAAACACGAAATATTTCGACCCATCCGCCAAAGAATTTATGATCAATTATCAGGTTGAAAACCTGGAATGGCTGGTGGAGCAATTAAAAGCGGACGGGGTGACCGTGATTGATGCGATAGAAAAGTCTGACTACGGTTCCTTCGTTCATATTCTCGATCCCGAAGGAAACAAGATCGAATTGTGGGAGCCTGCTGAAAAGGGGGGCGCCGAAGATTGCGACGACATCAGCAAATGAATTTTCTCCATCGTTCTGCGGATAAGGTTTGCTAAGAGAACGAGAACCCTTTAATCCAAGACCGATAATACAAAATTATTTGCTTTTAAAGCATCCTGAAGCGAGGCAGAGTCTTGTTGCAGATCACTAATATACGATCCGACATATTCCATTTCTTTATGATTATCGGTTTCCTTCTCTCTGATACTTTCTGCGACAAACCCCGGCGAGACGGCAATAAAGATCATAAGACCTTCGGGAACATATTCTCTAAATCCCTTCTTTTCCCCATGTGGACGATGGTGAATTTCCATGCCGATGATTTGTCTTTTTTCTTTTTGGGACTCAGTGACTCATGCGCCATTCTTCGCCGGCAGCACAACAGTAAATTCCGTATACTCTCCCTCCCTGGTGTCCACTTTCAGCTCGCCGCCATGGGCTTTGACCATTTCATAAGATATTGACAATCCAAGGCCGGTTCCTTGGCCTGGAGGCTTTGTTGTAAAAAATGGTTGAAAAACCTTGTCGATTATCTTTTTCGGAATTCCTTCGCCGTTATCTTTCACAGTGAACTGAACATGATCTGCGAGTTTCCGACTGGTTACCGATATAACCGGCTCGTATTTTCCTTTCAGATGCATTTTCTTTTCTGCCACGGCATATAAGGCATTATTATAGAGATTGAGAAACACCCGCGCAATGTCCTGCGGGATGATTTTTACCAGGCCGATGGCGCTGTCAAAATCGGTGTTTAATGTAGCGTTAAAGGTGCTGTCTTTGGCCAGTTGGTTCCGGTAAGCCAGGCGCAGGTATTCGTTCGCCAGCGCGTTGACATCCGCATCTTCTTTTAGGCCCGACCCGGCCCTGGAATGCTGGAGCATGCCCTTAACAATGATTTCAGCCCGCCTGCCATGATGCATGATCTTTCCAAGATTCTCCTGAATGTTGTCAAGCAGGTCATTTTCATTCTGCAGATCCCGTTCAGCCTTACTTTTTTCCGCTCTCAATTCCTTTATCAAATCATTGTTCACCTCCGAGAAATTATTGACGAAATTCAGCGGGTTTTGAATTTCGTGAGCGATTCCGGCCGTTAATTGCCCAAGTGAAGCCATCTTTTCGGCGTGTACCAGCTGCTCTTGCGTGGCCTGCAGGGTCTGAAGGGCTTCTTCGACCTTACCCTTTTGAATTTCTATTTGCAACTTCTGTTGGTTGAGCAGGGCATTGGCTTTCTGTTTTAATCCGTTGTTCCGCCAAAGCATCGCGGCGATCACGAGAAAGATAACCACTGCACCGATCAAAATGTAGATGCTTAGCCTGTTGCGATACCTGACTTCAGCATCCTTTAATTCCTGTTCACGCATCTTTTCGGAAAAAGAAATGTTCTGGAATTCCATTATTTTCTGTAGCCCGAACAAAGAATCCTTTGTGGTGATGCTCAGTTGCTGGTATGCAAAGGCGCTATCGTACTCACGTTTCTGTTTGTAGAAATCCGTCAAAAAATTGCTGGCATTCAATACCTCGAGACGAAAATTTCCGCTTTGTGCCAGCTTGAGTGATTCTTTGGCATAATAAAGACAGGAATCCGATAAAGTTTCCGTCGCATACACTTTGGCAATACCAAGGAGGGCATTACTATAGGAAAGGTTGTCAGTTTTTGCAATCGCGTAACCGATGCCCAGGTTATAAAACTGTGTTGCCCGGTTAAATTTTCCAATACGCGAGTAAATATCTCCCAGGAGATTGGCTGCCTTCCCAATAAAAAATGAATATAAGCCCCTCGTCGTATCATCACGATTACATAGTTGATAGCAACTTTCAGCAAAAAAGACCGCGGAGTCAAGCCGGTTCATCTGCTCATAATCATAGCCAACATTCAAAAGGATCTTGATCATCGATTTTTCGTCATCGACTTCCGTAGTCTTTTCGACAATTGACCTGGCCTTGAAATTGTTGAACAGCGCATCGCGGTAGTCGCCCTGGTCGCCGAATATCTCGCCAATCACGTAGAAATTGATGGCAAGATCGGACTCGTGTACGGACTTAAAGCCCGACCCCTGAATGATAGCCAGTGACTTGTAAGAAGTCTCCAACGCTTTCGAATAATTGCCGATGGACATGAACACCTTAGCGATCGTCAGCATACAAAGTCCTTCGCGTTCGGTATAGCCAATCCTCCGGGCCTCGGCAAGACCTTCCTGTGCGTAAACCATGGCCGAGTCGGGTTTGTGAGCCACATTGAGCTCAGCCTGATACCATAGATCAGTCGCCCGGTCACTGTCTGAGGCCGTAATTTCAGTATTGTGCCTGCGAACAACATTCTGTTGCTGGCATCCCTGGCAGAAAAACAAGGCACCCAATATTATCCAAAGCAGGATTCGCATGTTCGGGGTCTAAAGCTTCGAAGGTTCGGACCGGGTTTAATTTAACAAGATGAATATACGTCTTCTAAACATTTGTTTTCATACCTCTGATAACGACGGTATCGGATGACGAAAAAATGTTTTTTTATCAGGCCGAATAAATAATGTAAATTAATTGCCCGTCATTCGATTTTAAACTGCTTAAACAACTGAAATGAGAAACTTCAAAGTAAAGGACCTGATGGTCAACATTGTTCCAGGCAACAGCCGTGCATTGAATTACGAAACAAAGTGCGGAGCCTGCACGCAGGGAGGCGCCAACACTTGCGGAAGGATGACGTGCGGCGAATGCACAAACAATACGGCCCGGGGCACAAAAAAGCACACGCAGGAAAGGCGTCGTTCGGCCAAGTCAGAAGCTTTAAGCAAACTCCGGCAAGATTTATTAATCCTGCAGGATCAGGCTTAAGTCATGTCTCTTTGACTATCCAGGAAATACTTTGTCGCGAATCAATTCATTTGTCATTTCAATTTCATTGTAAGTGAGTGGTGCCCTATTTTCCAATCGGCGATTCCGGTCAGGCGCTGCATACCGGCTGGTCGAATGGTGCGATTTAGAGCAGCATGAAAAAGAATTGCTCTCCGGATTATATGATGAATCAGAAGTATACGGAATATTCCGGCCGGTCGTCAGTCGCGCAGATCTGACCATTAAAGTTGCTTACAGGGAGATTGCCCTGATCTATCTTCACTTGACGCATCCGCGCGGGCTACCCCATTATTTGTTCATGTCAAGCCAGGAAAAAGCCGTTATTCAACTGGTGCTGGACGGCGTACTTGAGATAGAATCTGAGGGGGGGTTTCTGAGCGGAGCGGCATCGGTTCCGGCTTTGCTTGGAGACACACTTGCCCCGATATCGGGGGTCCCGAATTACCTGTCACGACTTTCGACACGAGCGATCAATTATGGCCTGCGCCTTCGTAACCAGGATCCACGTTCGCTCGCCAACAGGCTTTATACTTTTAATACGGTGCCATGGGACGCCAGGAAGAAAATGGCATTCCTTTCGGAGCAGTCGGTCAGGGAGTTCCTGTTCTCCGCTGCGACAACAAGCACTAAGCGGCTGCTCCTGGAGCTTTGGACAGAAGAACCACTAACGGAACAGTCCTATTGGATATCCTGGAGCAAAAAAAAAGCAAATCATGAACCTGCCGCCGACAAGCCTACCTATAAGATCTATGTGAGCCCGGTGATGAGGGATCTGCCCGTGGTGTTTGAGCAAGTGGCCAGGATCTTGTCGGGCGAAGAGACCATAAGCATGAAAGCCGGGCTCAGGATCGAAGGACTGCTACGACCCGACAAAATGGTCGCCTATTTTGCCAATTGGGAATCGCTCGCGTCTGCAGCAACTCGATTAAGCAAAGCATTAAACGGATATAGTGCCCAGGGCGTTATATTTACCGCGCAGCTGGGTGAATCGGGATTGCTTTCCTGGGGCGTTGATCCACCGGTAACGCAGTTGGTCAACGCGGTCGAAGCGGGGAGCTGGCGTTACTCCGTAGCAGACCAAACGGCGCTGGCGATTCTGCAGGCGCAGACCGAAAAAGTTTCGGATGGCGAGGCTTTGGATTTTATCCGCGCAAAGCTTTTGGCTGCCGGCGTCGACACGGAAACCTGGACCCACAGCAACGATCCGGCAACTGTTGATTTTAAGCTATCATGAGTACAACGGAGCTTTATGTACTGGCCAGGGATATTCGTTTTATTCCTGTCAGCGAGATCCACGAAAAAACGAAGACCGGATTCGAATCTGAAGAAACCGACGTAGTAATAACGCATTTGTATACCCGCAAATCAAGCAAAGTTTTGCATCAGGATGCGGCGACTATCTTAAAAGCGTTTGAAACGCCAAAATCCTGGGCGGAAGCCATTCTGTCTGTTTCTGCCGCAAACAAATGCGACCCCCAGGAGCTTGCCGAAAGCGCAATTGACCTATTACTGGAAATGGAAGAGGAAGGCTTTCTCCTGAAGTATGAACAGAACGAAGTAAAGTATAAGACTTCTGTTTTCAAGGTCGATGACAAGTTTCGGAATTATATCATCACGGGCAGACTGCAGGTTGTCGAAGATTCCGAAGTTTATCGCGTCAAGGACGATCAAAACCTGCCCTTTGCGCTAAAGGTGATGAAGCTCGACGGCGTTTCGATACCCCGGCATTTTGCCAATGAAGTCGAAATCCTAAAAAAACTTGACGGGAAAGTGAACCCTGCATTGCGTGAATGGGGTGAGGAGCCAGATTTCGCGTTTATGATCCTTGAATGGTGCGAAGGACAATCATGCGAGCTGGCTGCTGATTCGATCCGAAACCTGACCGTGCGGGAAAATGCCCTTGGCATGCTCGATTTATGCATTTCCATAGCGCTAGCTTATGACTACCTGCACAAGCAGGGAATATTGCATGGTGACGTTCACCCGAATAATATCCT
>JAJPJP010000021.1 GCA_021324175.1 Chitinophagia bacterium | reverse complement strand
TGATTGCCATGGATGTTCTAAAAAAAGAATATCATTTGGAATAAACCCTGGATAAAGCACGCACGCACAACTATGCATGGGCGTTATGCCGCTATCCTGATTATTCACCAATCAAAAATTTCAAACCGGGTCAATAGCCAAATAGCCAGGTCAGTATTTTCCGACCTCCCCTTTTACGGAATTGAATATTTTTTGGGCGTTGAAGCCCACCCCATGCTTAAATACCCAGATGATCTTCCTGATGTTTTCGATTTGCCGGGAAATGTCCCCGTCGATGACGACCAGGTCTGCGGCTTTACCGACTTCGATGGAGCCGGTCTTGTCTTCCATCCCAATCGCCTTTGCGCCATTGTAAGTAGCGATGCGTATCGCCTCTATCGGGCTGAACCCCGCTTTCGTCAGCAGCTCGATGGACTGCTGCGAGCCATATCCCGCCAGGGTGGCGCCGCTGCCGGTGGGGTCGGTGCCAACGGTCAGCAGTCCGCCGGCATCTGAAAACATCTTTTCCATTTTCATTTCCTCCAGCATGGCTTTATTGCCCGAAGGGTTGCGCATTTTATTGTAGACGTTTAGAAACATATTCCGGGTATCGGGTGACATCGCCTCCTTTACTTCGGGGCGGATCGTTGTATCCAGGGTCGTCATATTATAGATTACGGCGAGGGTGGATGTCAGGATCACTTTTTTATCGACGAGAAATCGGATCAGGTCCTTCACTTTCGGCGAATCGGCGGACGCGATGGGTGCAGCATACAACGGACAGGCATTCTCCTTTTTATTGGGAACAAAATCTGTGGACGCATACAATCCATGTTCCAACTGGTCGATACCCATTTCTGCCGCCTCGCGATAGGTGACAGCACATAAATGGCCTGTCACTTTCAGACCCCTGGCATTGGCCTCATCGATTGCGGCCTTAAGTGTGGGCTTATCCACGAACATATATCCTTTGAATGAGGTGCAGCCCTGGCTGGCCCAAAAGTCGACAAAAGCCTTCGCCTCTGCGGGGCCGCTCAATTCGTGCATCCCCGGAAAGATGCTGCCCTTCCCTTCCAGGTAGGGTGCGGTCACGTCCATTTCCGGCCCCAGGATCTTGCCCTTATCAATGTCCCGTTTGAGGTTCAGGTCGGAATAGGGCTCAACGCTACCGGCGGTACGAATGGTGGTTGCGCCGCAGGCCAGGTATAGTTTTGGGAAGGTGAAGGGCAATTGTTTGATATGGAGATAGGTGAAATCGGCCGAGTATGCCGCATAGAACATGTGTTCATGAAGGAGGACGAATCCCGGCAGGAGCGATTTGCCGGTAAGGTCGATGACGGTACTGCCGGAAGGGGCGGAAAGCTTTTTGCTGTCCCCTACCGCAGTGATGATTCCGTTGCGGATGATCACCGTTTGATCTTCCAGGACCTGCAGATGCCTGACATCGGCGAGTCTGCAGTGGGTAAAGGTGATGAAAGCTGAATCGTAATCAATGAATTTTCTAACCGCGGATGAAAAGGATGTTTGAGGCCGGGCCTGCAGGGCGGCCAGCAGGTAAAATCCGGCAAGTAGCAATTTTTTCATGTCGCAGTTGATTTAATTTGGTTGTAAATATATGCGCAGCCAATCGGTTGCCCAAATTTAATTTAGCAATGATCTTTGACCATAGAAATCCGCAATTATTGTTTGTGCTGCTTTAGGAATGGATAAGAATCGAAAATATAAAAGTAAACTTGGAAAGCATGTTCTTTTCAGGCCGATTTATTTAATGGTCCGGTTTGCGAAACGCATGGACTACACATTTTCATATTGGTCGATCCAAATCATAATTTATTGATCATACCTTAAATAATTTCCATCCTGTATTTACTCCGGATCTTTTTTTAGAAACCGGGATATGCATGACTGTTAGATCCCGAAATACCAGTTGACATGTTTGGGACCGACTCTGCTGAATCCTTTAGTTCATCCCGCCTGGTTACCAGGTAAGTGAAAATACCTAAGCCCCGAAACAAGTCCATTTTCAGGCAATTTAAAACACCGCAGTCCGTTAATTCTGTATAAATCCACAACCCATATGAAAAGAATTCTACTATCCGTTCTTGTAGCTGGCCTATTCATTTTCAAGGCACAATCGCAAAACCAGTTTGAAGGCATCAGGAGCAGCAATTACCTGGGCGTAAAAAGTGTATTTTTTAACCCCGCAAATATTGCGGATAACGCTTATCGCTGGGATGCCAACTTATTTTCTGTCAATGCAGGCGTCGGCGACTACAATGTATCCTTCAATCTCCATAACCTCCAGAGCAAGATGGGCAACCAGACCGACAGCATCATGTTTGGGAGCAAATCAAAGGCCGCTTCGGCATACGCGGGAATAGACATCCTGGGACCAGGATTCATGATCGCCCTGAATAAGAAAACAACATTTGCCTTTACCACCCGGGCAAGGGTCATGGCCAATATTCATGACGTGGACGGGAAACTCATAAACGCGATTCAATCCCAAAACAACAGCAATCTGCCTTTTACCCTGGCTTCAGCAGGGAACCAGTCCATAGCTTTAAACGGATGGACTGAATTCGGCGGTTCTCTGGGCAGGGTTCTTGTCGAGGAAGGGAATCATTTTCTAAAAGGCGGTATTACGCTGAAATATCTTGCCGGCTTTTCTAACGGCTATATCCACCTGAATAATATCAGCGGAACCGTCAACAGTGATGTGAACGGAAATTATCTGACATCAGCCGGAGGCACCGTACAGCTCGGGGAAGGTGGCGCAGACCTGACAAATCTTAAAGGAAGCAGCCTGCTCCAGTTCAAAGGGTCGGGTGCAGGCGCAGATCTTGGCGTGGTCTATGAGTTCCGCAGAACGAGCGCGACACATTATAAATTGAAATTTTCACTCGCTTTGCTGGATATAGGAAGCATTCACTATCATGCCAACCCGAACTATACAGCGGGTTACACCGTGAATGTACCCAACGGCCAGAAGTTCTACCTGAATAACCTGAAGGATTCTTCTTCCATATCCTCGATCAAGAACTATCTTGATCAAAGCCCGTATTTTCAGAATATCAGTACCGCAAATGGCTCGTATGGCGTAGGACTTCCGACCACGCTGGTGGGAAGCGCAGACATGAACGTAGTGTCCAAATTCTACCTTAACCTGGACACCAGGCTGAACCTGCATGGCTATAATAAATTCGCAAGTCCTTATTACCAAAATAATTTCACTCTTACCCCCCGCTATGAAGGGAAATATTTTGGTGCTTACCTGCCACTCAATATCAACAGCCTGACCGGCTTCAATGCAGGTGTTGCTTTTCGGATGGGACCTTTCTTTTTGGGTTCAGGGAGCGTGCCGACTTCATTGCTCGGGACCAGCAGGCAGGCGGATTTTTATTTCGGGGTGCATATTGGCGGACTGCGAAAATAAATACGCTGTTTAATTCGGTTGCACATTGCCGTTATATTTAAAAAAACGGGCATTCATTTCTATTTTGAAATATTTTTATATTGGGAACCTTAAAGTCTATGATTACATAAGGCTTCCTTTGGCCCTTGCATGCAAAATGTCTTCCGGCAGATTAAGACAAATCGTAATTTTAGGCACAAACAAATAATGCATGGATATCGATCAGATCCGCGATGATACACCAGCCTGTCAGAACATCATTCATTTCAATAACGCAGGTGCGGCCCTGATGCCGAGGCAGGTTGCTAATGCGATACGGGATTATATCTGGGAAGAAGAAAATGGCGGTGGCTATGAGACGGCTGAAAAAAGATGGATTGAATTAAACATGTTCTACGATGCCGCTTCGCAATTGCTCCATTGCAAAAGCAGCAACCTGGCCTTTACCACCAGTGCGACGGATAGTTATAACAGGGCTTTATCGTCGATCGCTTTTCGCGAGGGCGATACTATCCTGATTTCGGCAAATGATTACTCATCCAATTATTTTGCCTTTATCTCTTTGCAAAAAAGATTCGGGATCAGGATCCTGCAGATCCGCAATGCAGGCACAGGAGAAATCGATCTGGAAGACCTCGAAACCAAGATCAGGCAGTATGCGCCACGTCTCATTTCCATCACGCATGTACCGACCAGTTCCGGTCTGGTGCAACCGATTGCGGAGATCGGGGAAATCATTTGCAAATACGATGCCCTCTACCTGCTGGATGCGTGCCAGTCGGTGGGACAGATGGAAATCGATGCGGTGGCATCACACGCGGATTTTATCAGCGGCACCTTCCGGAAATTTCTTCGTGGCCCGAGAGGAGCAGGTCTCTTATATGTTTCAGACAAGGCGCTTCGGGCGGGGCTCGAGCCGTTGTACATTGATCTGCGCGGAGCCCAATGGATCGCAGCAGGTGAATACCGTCCCCTGGCTGACGCGAAACGATTCGAGGATTGGGAAACGGCTTATGCCCTGATGGCAGGCAGCAGCAAAGCGCTCAACTATGCCCTGTCACTGGGCATTGACAATATCGAGGCGAGGAACAATGAACTTGTTTTGTATTTACGCAACCAGCTCTCCGCCGCACCCTTCATAAAACTGCAGGACAAAGGCAGAAAAAAATGCAGTATTGTGACCTTCAGCATGGAAGGCCAGGATGCAGAATCCGCGATAGCATATTTTAGAGACCAGGGCATCAATATTTATTTCATCTCAAAATCCTCGGCGCTTATAGATTTCTTAGAAAAAGGAATTGACTGGGTATTTCGGGTCTCACCCCATTATTACAATACGACCACCGAAATAGACCGGTTCATGGAAGCGTTAAAAAAATTAGCGGAAACAAAACCATTAAAAACGGCGTGATCGGCAGGAAAGCCTTTATTCACCCCGGGGCTTCGGTATCTTCCTAACGGTGACAGGTAACCCATGATCATTCCGGTCCATGAACACCCGCTTTGTGGCACCGGTACTTCCAAATAAATGCCTGATGCAAAGAAACTGCCGATGATGGATAACCGTAATGCGCTTACAGGGTCCATGATCGTAATAAAAGGGGATTTGCCGGCGGCTTAAATCCGTGGTCGCCTTAGTGTACAAGCGTTTGGAAAAATGGTTAACGGCAGCCTGACGCACATGCAAGAAATAATCAGGGCGGTATTGCTAGCGGTGATGGGTAGACGAAAATCAGGATTACCGGTTAACGGGGTTGATCAAGGGTCATGCCGGGTAAATTCACGAAAAATCTTTCATCGCGATGCGTTCGGGCGTAATTGTTGTGTGGAATGGTGGTAATATTGCATAACGAGTTAAAAGAAGATCAGTGTTTAAAAAAGTCCTGTTTTTTATTTTGTTCATTGGTGGTTCCGCCATTGCTTACAGTCAGGCCGGACACCCCCTTGATTCCCTCAAACCGGCTCCCCCGGTTGAAGACCTTACCCGCCAGTATGATTTTGGGGACCTGGAAGACGCTATCCTGAAACCCCACAAAAAACCGGATTCCCTGCGCAACAAATCGGGGATAACCGTGGTACCCAATGTTGCTGCCAACCCGACCATCGGATTGCAGGGCGGCATAAAGGCTGTTGCCGGGAAAAAATTGGGCATCGACCCGAAAACGCTCTTTTCAGTGGCAGCCACCTCGGCTTCCATCACCACCAAGGGCATTATTTATTTTTACCTGAACCATAATATATTCACCTCCGGCAATAAACTAAACCTGCAGGGTAACCTGGTCGTGTCCAAAAGCCTGGCGCCGGACTACGGGATGGGCATCGGCAAGCCGTACTCCGGGAAAGGACTTGACTCCGTGCTGGCAGACCCCACGCATACCGTCTACCCCATCCATTCGATTTATTTTAACTTCCGGGAAAAAGTGTACAAGAAGGTAGCGCCGAATCTTTTTATCGGTGCAGGCATGTCCTTTGAGATCAGGCGCAACATCACCAATAACGATTCTTCGGGAACGACCACGCCATCGGGTGTGTACAATAATGAGCATGGATTTCCCCAGGGACGCTATTCGGCTGACGGTTTCCTGCTCAATCTGGAATACATAACCCGCGATAATCCCAACCGCCCATACAAAGGCATTTATTTTGACGCCGGTCTGCGCGCGAACCAAACCTGGATAGGCAGCACAAAAAATTCCCTGCAGTTCACCACCGATTTCAGAAAATATTTCAGCCTCTCGAGTTCCAATCCCCAGGCCGTCCTTGCTTTCTGGAACTGGGGTTCCTACCTGGTTAGCGGAACCATTCCTTACCTGGAACTGCCCGGTACTGCCCGCGATGGAACTTTTCGCAGCGGCAGGGGCTATACGACCCAATATTTCAAAGGAACCGAGTTCAACGATACCGAAATGGAATTGCGCTTTCCCATCCTTGCGAATAGTTTTCTGAGCGGAGTGGTCTTTGGAAACCTGCAATCGGGTAACGACGAACACGGCACCCCCCTTTTCCAGGTATTTCAGCCCGGTTATGGTGCGGGTCTTCGGATCCTTTTTAACAAGGCCACGCGCACCAATCTCTGCCTGGATTATGCCTATGGCAGATTTGCCAACAAAGGTTTTTTTCTGAACTTAAACGAGGCGTTTTAAAAAAATAAGCCCGGCAAATTATTTTAGCATACATCATGCTCCTGCCTGCATCCTTCAGCAACCATGCTGTGGTAAAAAAAATAAAATTAACGGTTAAGCATTGACGTTAGCACTCATGCCAGTATAAAAAATATTTCCGGAAATAAGGCCGCCCGAAAAAAAATGCCGGCTTCCGGGCTTTGAATTCGTGGGGCAGGGGAAACCCGGCTGGTCCCGTTTTTTGTCCGGTATCGGCATGCGCGTCACCTGAAATACCCGGAATAAATAAAAGAAGATTCAATCAGGCCCGTTCATTTATTCGATGAATGCAAAAATGTTATGATCGGGGTCAGCAATATAAAATTCCCTGCCATAAGGCATGGTCCGCAATGGCTGGATGATGGGTACCATTTTGTTTTCGCAATCTTTATAGAGGTGCTCAATGTTTTCAACCGAAAAAATGATTTCAGGATTTTGGTTTTCTCTGGTGGCTTTCATTTCATCCGCGGTGCAGGGATCTGCCTTGAGGTGGATTGAATACCCGTCTTTAACTAGACCCGCATAAAAATCTTCATACAGGAAGCCTGTTTCAAATCCAAGTTTTGTGGTGTAGAATTCAATGGCGCGGGTCAGGTCAGCCACCAGAATCAGCGGACTCATTTCTTTTATAGCGGTGTGTGTATTGCTATCCATAGTGAACATGTTATTGATTGATCAAATCGATCAGGCTTCATCATCTCTTAAGAAGGATTCTATTTCAGCGAAGTTCTTTTTTTGTTCTGCAGTAGTCGCTTCTTCCACCAGGAAGTAATGAGCCCATTCTTCTGGCGTAGCCTGGTGAATGGAATCTCTTGCGTCCCGCCGGGCGCCTGCACGGCTCAGGATTGCCACTGCTTCCAATGACCCGGAAGACACTGCCTGGTGCATGGGACTTGCATGCCCGTGAAACCCGCCGAAATCATCGGGATTTACTTTCCCGTTCGGATCAGCACCAGCCTCCAGCAATGAAGAAATAAGACCTGCGCTGCCAAAAAAAGAAGCGACGACCAATGCCACATACCTGTCCGCGGCGGTTGACTCTTTGATAAGCTTTTTGACGTCATCGTTCCGCCTGAGACCAACAGCAGCAGCAAGATTATAATCAGCTCCCTTATCCAGCAAAAATATTGCGGCTTCGAAATTATGCTGTCCAATGGCCCCCAGCACAGATCCCCTTGGGTTTGCCCCTTCTTTGATCAATAGCTCCATCAATGGAATTTGCGCCTGGCATTCCCTGGGAATTCGACCGGTACTAACCAGACCCAATGCATAACCCAGGATGAATGGATAGCGATCACTGCCGGCTTTTTTCATCGCATCAATAATCACCCCGGCTTCTTCGACAATATTTGGGGGTAGTTTTTCATGTCGGATCGGGTTATCTGCCACAAACCAAAGCAGGTATGGATCCTTAAAATATCCTTTATCCCCAGGAGTATCCAGGCGGCCTGTTGCCAATAACGGATGGCTTTCCAGGAGTTGTTTGAGTACAGCCATGTTTCCGCTGTCCAGGGCCTGAACCGCCTGCAGAAATAACGCTTCCGGGATCTCTGAATTTTTCATGTTTATCAATCTGAAGGGATACTGAGGTCCATGATTTTTTTTTAAACTGCGACATCGCCCGTGGTATCATTCCGGATGCACGGAAAGCGTTTAACCACAATACAGATGACCTGGCAGCTTACCCGTTGGTCCCAAAGCAGGCGGATAAAAAACATTTAACGGGTTGAATAATCCTGCAAAAAAAATATTTCCGTTAAGCATTTTTTCGTTTACTTCGGTTATCCATCACCGTTAATCGCACCAGGGACGGGCCTATTTCAGTGCCCGGATGGTCTTGCCATATTCGAAATCGCCTGCGATCGTTCTGGCCGCTTTATTGTAAGCCTCCTTTTCGGTCTCCGAACCCGGCATCTTTTCGGCAATAAAACGTAAGGTCTCTCCTTTTTCATAATCCCCGTTGATCTTTGCGGTTGCCCTGATCAGGCTGATCCAGTCTGCCTCTGATTTGATGGTTGATCCGGCCATCTTTTTCAACACGCCGGCTTTTTCGTAGTCACCGCTGATCGTCCCCACGGCGTCCAGTGTCTCGCCAAAAGCGGCCTCGGGTATCGTGACCCCTGTAGCAAAGACTTTTTTTAAGACCTGGCCTTTTTCGTAATCACCCGCTATCGCCGCAGCAGCATGGATCACTTCGGCAAAGCGGGATTCAGAAATGGTATTGGCATCGATGACCCCGGAGAGTACACCTCCTTTTTCGTAATCGGAGCTGATCGTGGTGGTGATCTCGATCACTGCGGTGAATTCCTGATCCGTCAACTGCTGGTGCAGGATGGTTTTTACGGCCATTGCTTTTTCATAATCGGAATGAATGCTTTTTACGGCGCCCAGGAAAGCCCTGGCGGTGCCTTCATTGCCCAGGTATTTGGAAGAAAATGCCTGGAGCAGACGGCCTTTTTCATAGTCTGAACTGATGAGGGTCTGGGCATCTTCCGCAATTTCGGTCATGTCCGCGGGAGAAAGATTGTTCGTAGCAAGCAGGAATTGAAGGTACTGCCCCCTCACATAGTCGGTTTTCATATTCCTGACCTCCTCCATGACTGCCTTCGTGCCGCCACCCTGGTAGATACGGGCAACGCGTTCCTTTGCACCGATACCATATTCGATCATCAGCCGGATCGCGCTGGCCACGACATCTTTCTCGTTGTCATTCAGCACAGTTTTTTTGTCGCCGCCATTGATCTCGTACGCAATCTTGCCGGCCGCATCGAGAGTGACGATGAGGATCGTCCCGTTTTTCTGATAACGAAGAAAACCGTCGCTGGGGAATGATTTGAAATTTTTCTCATCATCCGTAAAAGAGATATCCCCCGTATAAGACAGCTTGAAGTTCAGGTTGTCGTCGGTAATCGAAACAGAGGAATGTCCGTTGTTGCTGGATAATGAATAAGAGATACGGTTTTCCTGTGCAATGGCTGCCGTGACCAGGCAGAGACTGAGGGCGGCAGCCAGTATTGATTTTCTGTTCATGTTTACAAGTTGAATGGTGATGGTGAAACTTTCCGCCAATAGGATGCCATAAATTTATCATCATAATTGTCAGGGAGAAGTGTATTTGGATCAGATC
>JAJPJP010000130.1 GCA_021324175.1 Chitinophagia bacterium | reverse complement strand
TGACGAACTGAAAAAGATAAAAAAGGATGAACCCCTTTTGTATAAACAGTTTTCAAGTGATGTCTACAAGCTTGACACTGTTTACCAATCACTGAAAAAACAGCTGCCAAAAAACCCCAACCGCGAGCAACTGCTGGAAGCTATGATTCAAAATTTACAGCTGCAGATGGAATTATTGAATCGACAGTTAAACATTATCAAACAAATTAACAATTCAAAAAAATCAGCGTATGAACAGGCTTACAAATCTGCTTAATATTCTTTCACTCGTCGCGGTTATCGCGATGCCGGTGATCGGTTTTGCCGGCACGGACGACGGGGTAGAAAAACGAAAAAATATCAGCAAAACGTTCAACGTCGGGAGTTCCGACAAATTATCGATCGATAACTCTTTCGGCGATGTAGTGATCAATACCTGGGACAAAAATGAATTCAAGGTTGACATCGAAATCTATGCCAAGGGGAGGACAGAAGAACAAGCACAAAAGATCCTCGACAAGATCGATGTACAGGATGAACAATCGGGGGGTATTGTATGGTTCAAAACCAATGTTGGGCATATTAATTCCAAGAACCACGAAGACGGTGACGATGATGACGATGACGGGGGAAATTCTCGGCACAGGGGAGATAAGAACCAGGAATTTCATATTAATTACACAGTTTATATGCCTGCATCAAATCCGCTTAAAATTGAAAACCAGTTTGGTAAAACAACCATACCTGATTTTAAAGGGACAGCAGATATTACCAGCAAGTTTGGAGAGTTGAAAGCCGGCAATTTGGATAACGTGGACCAGGTAGATGTGGAATTCGGAAAGGGCCATATTGGCAATGTCCACAATGGTAAGATCACTTTCAAATTTGATAGTAAATCTGTTGTTGACAAGGTCAGTGGTTCAATCAAATTGAACATCGAGTTCTCGGAAGCCGAGTTTGCAATATCCAAGAATATCGATGATTTAGCGGTAAACAATTCGTATTCTTCAGTTAACCTGGTAGTTCCTAAAGACCTTTCCGCCAACTTCGAAATTCACACAAATTTTGGGGATTTTAAAAACAAGACTGAATTCAATTTTAAAGATGATGATGGAGATGATGACAACGGCCCCAAATTTGACAAAGACATCAATGGCAAGGCAGGTGATGGAAAGGCCAGGATAAAAATCAAAAGCAGTTTTGGAGAAGTTAGGTTGTCGCACGATTATTTGAAAGAAAGCGATGAGGATAAGGAAAAAGCAGAAAAAAGGGAACACAGAGAAAAACGTGAAAAAAAGGAGAAGGATGAAGACCAGTCATAACTTCACCCGCCTGGAAAAATGCGCTGATTTTATGTGCTTGGCACCCTAGGCCGGAAATAATATTTGATTGCTAGAGATAACAAATTAACTTGTTGTCTCTTTTTTTTTATGGAAAATATGAGCAAATCATTCATACTATGGCTGGGCCTGATCATCGCAAATATTGCCTCTGCCCAAAATTCCGGAGAGAATAAATCAGGTACTACGGAGATGAAACAATACTTTTTCGTCATGCTAACGACCGGGCCAAACCGTTCGCAGGATTCCGTCACTGCCACCAGGATCCAGGAAGGGCACATGAAGAATATCCGGCATCTGGCTGATTTGGGAAAACTGGTGATCGCCGGCCCCTTCGGAGATGACTCAGCGTGGAAGGGCTTTTTCATTTTTGATTGCAAATCAACGGAGGAAATAGATGGATATCTAAAATCAGATCCTGCAATTACCAGCGGAAGACTTTTGTATCAGGTGCATCCCTGGTGGACGGCCAAGAACTGCCTTTTCAAATAACACTAGAAACGTTCTTCATGACGACAAGATTTGAAGCGTCGCTTGATTTTGCACGGGGGATGGACCAGCACGACCACATTCATAAGCTACGAAACGAATTCCTCATACCGGCTGGCGAAACTGGCGAGTTAATATATTTCTGCGGCAATTCGTTGGGGCTCCAGCCAAGAAAAGCCCGGGAAGCGATTGACCAGGAATTGCGGGATTGGGAAAACCTCGCGATTGATGGATTCGTAAAGGCCAAGAATCCATGGCTAAACTATCAATACCAGTTTTGCAAACCGTTTTCTAAAATTGTCGGCTGCCAGGAAAATGAAGTTACCGTAATGAATACGCTCACGGTCAATTTGCATTTAATGCTTTTGTCATTTTATCAACCTGCCGGACAAAAATATAAAATCCTCATGGAGTCGGGCGCCTTTCCTTCGGATCAATATGCCGTTGAATCACAAGTGCGATTTTACAATTTTAACCCCGACGATGCGATCATTGAAATTGGTCCAAGAGAAGGCGAGAAGATTTTGCGGAATGAAGATCTGATTTCGGCAATAGAGGAAAATCGAAATTCATTGGCTTTGGTCATATTAGGGGGAATAAATTACTATACGGGCCAGATCCTTGACATGAAAAATATATCCGAAACGGCCAAAAAGGCTGATATTGCCATCGGCTTTGACCTTGCCCATGCCGCCGGCAACATTTTGCTAAATCTGCATGACTGGGGTGCTGATTTCGCGGTATGGTGCTCGTACAAATATTTAAATGGAGGGCCTGGTTCGGTAGGAGGCGTGTTTATTCACGAAAAACATATAAAAAACCTGAAGGTTCGCCGGATGGGGGGATGGTGGGGAAATGACGAAAAAACCAGATTTGAAATGAAGAGGGGGTTTATTCCAAAAGCCGATGCCAGCGGATGGAATATCAGCACTGCCCAGGTTTTTAACATGGCCGCACTGAAAGCGTCCCTGGACATATTCGAACGAACATCAATGCCTGAGTTGAGGTCAAAAAGTATTACCTGAGCGGATATCTCGAATTTCTCCTTTCGCGTTGTGCCGGGGAAGGCAAATATGAAATTATTACTCCAAAAAAGCCCGACATGCATGGTGCGCAGTTGTCCTTATTTTTTCCGAAAAATGGGCGACATGTATTTAAATGCCTCCTCGATGCTGGGATTGTCGTTGATTTCCGGGAACCTGGCGTTATCAGGGTTGCTCCCACGCCGCTTTACAATACGTTCGAAGAAGTATACCGGTTTTTTGAAGTGCTTCAGCACGTTTATGATGGCAGTTGATCTTTCGCACTTAAAATCGATCTATATTCGGAGCTGATGGTAAGACTGCCGCCTTTTCTGCGCCATATGACTTTTTATGTCCTGATTGCCTTGGTCTTCGCTGTCGCACTTGGTTTTTTTTTCCCAAATGTTGCAGTGAAGGCTGAACCTCTCGGGACGTTGTTTGTGTCGGTAATCAAAGTATTTATTCCGCCGATTATATTTTTAACTATTTCTCTGGGGATAAGCGGCATGAGTGATCTCAGGAAAGTTGGCAGGATCGGAATTAAGGCTCTCCTCTATTTTGAAATCGTAACCACGATAGCACTTGCACTTGGGGTTACACTGGCAAACATAGCACAACCGGGGCATATCGGAAAGGCTGGGTTGCCCGTCCCGGATGCAACCAAATTCACCCATCAGCCGGCTAAAGGGTTTGATTGGCTCGCATTCTTTCGCAGTAATCTTACCCTGCAGGTACTGCTCGCTGCGGTAATTGCGGGAATTATCTTAAGTCGCTTGTCAAATAAGGGGAAACCGGTCTTTTATCTCGAGACTGCCACCAAATACGTGTTCAAGGCTTTAAAAATAGTTATGTACCTGGCCCCGGTAGGCGCCTTTGGCGGAATGGCATTTACTGTCGGAAAATACGGCTTAAGAACCTTAATTCCGCTGGGTAAACTTATGCTCACTGTCTACGCAACGATGTTCGTCTTTATTACGGTGGTATTAGGCTCCATTTTGCGTTATTACGGATTGAGCATCTGGAAGTATCTTAGAAATATCAGGGAGGAAATATTGATTGTCCTCGGCACTTCTTCATCAGAAGCCGCTTTGCCCACTTTAATGGATAAACTGCAACAGATGGGCTGTAGCAAACCGGTCACTGGTTTGGTGGTTCCGACCGGATATTCATTCAACCTGGATGGGACATCGATCTATTTGTCGATGTCTACCATTTTCCTTGCGCAGTTATATGGTATCCCGTTGTCGATCGGAGAGACTTTGTCCATACTTGGAATTTTAATGGTTACGTCGAAAGGCGCTGCCGGCGTCACAGGCAGCGGGTTTATCGTGTTGGCATCCACCCTGACTGCAGTTCAAAAAATTCCCGTGGAAGGTTTGGCATTTCTCTTAGCGGTTGACAAGTTTATGAGCGAAGCCCGGGCAATCACAAACATTATCGGCAATGGCGTTGCAACGCTCGTCATCTCTAAAAGCGAAAATGAGTTTGTTGCGGTCGGAAGCCCAAAAATAAACGACTTGAAAATTTCCTGATCAACCCGGTCATAATTCCGGTATGGCAAACGTCCATCGAAATATCAAGTCGCAAATCAGGGATTTTGTTTTATTTTATTTGCCTCTTGTTATTTAAAATTGTATCCTATTCCAATTGCTGGATATTGCAAGATCAATTCATATCTCCATTCTGCTTTCAAATAAAACCTGTTGGTAAGATGGCCTTCGACACCCAAGGCAGCAATGACAGAGATGCCGAACTTGTCGGGTGGGGGAGACTTTGAGGTCGCATAATACGTATAGATTGTGGTCTCCTTTAAATACGCAGCAGCGAATCCGCCATATATAAATGGCTGAATCGCGCCAGCACCAAAATTGTACTGAATCGTCAGCGGGGCACAGATAATATCATCCGTCGTCGTGCTCTGCACAACTTCAGATCCGAACTCCTTGGCGACTTGTTCGTGGCTGCTGTGTGAATAGTGAAGTCCAACATTGATAAATGCGTTTCGCGAAAGCTGTGGATTGATTAGCCGTACCGCAACGTCGGCGGTGAATTGGTCCCTGTTCTTCCCAAAATAGATTCCTCCTGCGAATGCATGAATCTCTGACATTGTTCTCGATTTTTGATAATGGTTGAAGGCCACCGAATTAGGCGAAAGACAATTATTGAGATCGAAAACAAATTTTGAGACGTCTTTTTCGCTGTAAGGCAATTGCTCTGCATTCAATAGTCGTACGCCGCAGCCACTCGCCAATATTCCCAGACGTGATATATAATTCCCTTCAATCAGCACAGCACCGTTGCCGTTAAATGTTGAGTTGTACAGGTGGTAAGACTGGTTATTGCCGGTTATAACGAAATATAATTCCTCCTTTTGGATATACGAAAAAAGCATATAAGGACCATCGACTAAATCGAGCGCAAAAATCGTTTCATCATATCCACTATCAGGAAGGGAATTGGTAAAGGTTATTTTCCTGTAAAGATCGCCCGTCTCATAGCGAAATGCCTGCACCTCGGCAGGTGAAAAGGCCTGGATTTTGGAACTTCCTGCGTTTGATTTGAATTGAACGTGGAAAAGGAGATCGCTGCGTGACTCCTCCTGCAAATAGCCCTTTAAAGTGTCGCCGTTGACCTTGATCAGATATCCAGGGGAGAAATTTTTCTGAGCTGCGCTATGCAGCGCGACGCAAAAAATTGCGGCAAAAAAGATAGGTTGTCTCATTGGTAAAGGTTTGTTTTGGGTCCCTTGCAACGATAACACATTTTTCTGAAATATCACCCAAGCTCGACAATCGGAAGCGAATATGATCGGCTATCGCGCCAGAAATTGAGCCATTTGGCTCTGATAATTCGCCGCTGCCAAACTAGCCTTTTCCTGAAAATCAGTGCCATCGGACGCGTATATAATATTCCTACTGACATTTACAAGAATTCCGCAGTCAGCGATGAGGGCCGTTTCCGAAATTTCAGCCAGGCTGCCCCCCTGCGTGCCGACTCCGGGAACCAGGAAAAAATGGTCCGGAACCAGTCTTCTGACATTTTGAAGGGATTGTCCTTGCGTGGCACCTACAACAAACATGGTATTTTCGGGGGTACCCCACCTGGATACGGTCGTTATGACTTTCTCATATAAAAATTGGTCACCTGTTTTGGCGAATTCAAAGTCATTTGCGCCAGAATTGGATGTCAGGCCTAAAACAATTGTCCACTTGTCAGCGTATTCGAGGAATGGTCTCAAGCTGTCTTCGCCCATATAGGGGGACACAGTAATGGCATCAAAATTCAAACGCCCGAAGAATGCCTTTGCATATTGTGCGGAGCTATTTCCAATATCGCCTCTTTTCGCATCTGCAATTGTAAAGATGGAGCGGGGTATGTAGTCGACTGTTTTTTCGAAGGCGTCCCAGCCGGTTAGGCCAAGTGCCTCATAAAATGCCGTATTAATTTTGTAAGCGACGCAAACATCCTTGGTCGCGTCGATAATCTTCTTGTTAAATTCAAAAACCGGGTCGATCGAAGACAGGAAGGAAGAAGGAATTCTTGTTATATCTGTATCCAGTCCCACGCAGAGATAGGATTTTTTGTGACGGATGTTATCAACGAGCTGTTTTCGATTCATTTTTATAATTTGGCAAATTGCGTTTCAATTTTTTTTGACGCGATTAAGGTCTGCTATTCCGATCGGTTATCGAAAACTCCTGATGCATTCTCTTTCATCCGTTG
>JAJPJP010000183.1 GCA_021324175.1 Chitinophagia bacterium | reverse complement strand
TTGCTCCAGGCCTTAAATGTTACAGGATCAAAAACATTAAAAATTAGCGATTGACCAACGCACGCACCAAAAATATTGGTAACGCCGTTGACGGTAACTGAAAAATCTGCGTCCTCATCAGCCGCGTCGGGGTAGACCGCATTTCGCATGAAAACATTATTCAACTTTGTCCCAAATTTCCACTTCCTGTCGGTGTCAAGATAGATGCTGTCTCCGGTTGACTGCAGATGTTGAAAATAGTGTGACTGATTAAATCCAGGCACACTGCTGCTGATGTAAATAAACGAAAACTCGTTCCAGTGATACTGACTACCCTGCGCCGGAACTATTGATGTCCGCCAGTAGTATACCGTGCTATCCCGGTAGGATGTTCCTGGATCGAATTCCAGAACGCCCCCAACCTGGCTTACAAATTTGGAGATCATCAGCGGGGAGTTAAAAGCCTCCGTTGTGTCGATCTCCATGATGTATTGCGTTGAGGGAGCAAGGGGGTTTGCAGTCGATGCAAATAAATGCTGCGTCGGGTTGCTTATGATCGCATAGTTGAATGGGTAAATCGGCGTCGCTTCGTCCTGGTATACAAATACCGAGGTCGTTATTGAATTATTTTGGTAGGTGACTTCGGGAATTACATTGGGGATATTAACTGAAATTGTAATAAAGTTCTGACCCTTGTCGCGGCTGGCAACTATCGGCACTACGAGCTGTATGGAATCCGTGTAAAAGATGGGAGGCAGCTTTCGAGTCAGAATCACTGATTTTGAGTTGTCGGGATAGGTACGCGTAACAGTGACAATCACGGAATCCGAAACGGCCTTCCCCAAATTATAAATAGTTGCGTTGACTGTAAAACTGTTATTGGCGACTGAAACAAACGCCGGCGAAATGGCAACCTGGGACGCTTCAATGTCATAGTCAGGCAGATTCTCGCCATTAAGTTTAAGGGCAGGATCTCCGTGCAGCGTCATCTCTTCGGCGTGCAGCCTGGCGTAATAATCTGTCGGAGCAGCATTGATCAGATTCTGAACGGCATCAGCCTGAATTTTGCCAAGAGACTGTCCGTAATCTGTTATGGCTATATCGTTATAGAGCCCGTTAAGCAGTATATTGAGGTAATTGACAATTCCGAAGCTGGTACTGGCTACAAACGCAATCGCACCCTTTTCGGGTGCCAGAACCCACGTCTCAGAGAGAGTCTTGCTATTCCCCACGATTCGTCCTGGATCGAAGATGAAAAAGTCCCCCGCATTGCAACCATTAACATAGAAAACCGGATATTTCCCCTGGTTGCTGTAGTTGGTTGGGTCGTCGAGATTATCCTGCAGTGTTGCAGCGGATGAATGTCCGAAATAGGTTAGGATACTCAATCCCGTCGAGAAGAGATTGACGATTGCCTGGTTGGAGAAATTGCTGACTTGCACATTACCATTGCAAAACGTCGTTACCGTCGCCCCAAATAAAGTGTCCTGGATGATCTGCTGGTACGCAGTCATATAATTGCACAAGACCGCCCCCAGATATGGATCACTCGCACCGGTCACATGCATCACATTTTTCATCCATGCACGCCCCAAAATCGTATTTGCAGCCGTCTGCTGCGTCTGTTCATACTCTTTCACCTTCGATAGGTAAGTTTCTATTTCGTCGCCGTTAATTACTGATAGCCTACCGATTGGTGTCAATGGCATCGTTTGTATCGCATCTGCTGAACTTAGTTTATTGTCCGATGCGGGAAATCCAAAAGTAGGCACGACTTCTAACTGCTGTATCATGGGAACCGATTCGTTTATCCTGCAGTCCGGGTAGCAGGCACCATGTCCTACCAAGAAGACAAACTGTGGTTTTTGGCCAAAAACACTCCGGGCATAATTTAAGAAGTTTTTGATGGACAAGGGATGGAATTTGATGCCGAATGAAAACTGGTCGAGCAATTCATTAATGTCTACAGTAAGAACATTATAACCACCGCCCGCGGCAGAACTTCGATATGTTCTATAGTCCTGGATTGCGTTTCGCCCACTGCTCGAATTATAGACTACCGGGTTGCTGATAATAATATAATTGCCCTGGTTGGCGGAATTTGCAAAATTGATAAAAGTTTTAGGAGTAAGCGAAGTCACAGTTTGAATGTTTGACGCATCCTCGCTGGTCATTAAGAAATTCCTGGGCGACGCGTTTGCCGGCAATTCAAAGTAATAAGATCCAGATGTTCCAATCGCGACATAACGTGCGCCTGTGGTCATATCATAAAGTATAGGCGCACTGGTGCTGGTGAAACCAGTTATGTTCAAATAATAACCAGAGCTTCGGCCCGGAAGCTGAAAAGTAAAATTGGCCGCGCCACCAAAATTGAATTGCCTTGGATAATTGAGTTCAAAGAATGACGCCACAACCCAGTCGTTGGTATTGGTGCAGTTGTTTTGGAATGTGACACTCTGGGCGCCGGGTGCAATTGTGCTAATCGGGATGGACTCCGTTGCCACCAAGTCATTGAAATTGTCCATTTCGGTATCCAATACAACAAAATTATTGAGGCTAACCTGAACCGTCCGGGTGTCAGTCGCGTCCCCAACCATGCCGAATCTGGCAGTAGCTGTTTGAGGACCACCTGAATACAGGCTCAGGTTATTCAGTGTCGTATTATCTGTGAGATTCCCGCCTGGGAAAATACTCACCGAACTCCAGAATTCGCCTATATCGTATGAGGAAGAATACACATATTCGCCCACATCGGCCGCATAACCGGCGTTGAGTTGGGATTTAAAGTTTATATCGGCGGTGTACATGAAATAGGGCTCGACCGGTAGGATGTTCCCGGTGGTGTCGTTTACGCTGTTGACAAAGTGAAATGGCGAGCCGGTTGGGTTAACTGTCAAAAAATAAATCGCTGAATCAGATTCGAGGCTCCACGCAGTGGTATGCTGATACGCGGGGTTTCTGTATAAAGGTCTGTCAGGAACACCATCATTCATTTGTCCCCAAAATTCTATGTAGTCACTGCCTCCCAGCGGTCCACTCGGAACGGAAGTATAGATGGGAACTTGTTGGCCGTTTCTGAATAATTGAAAATTCTGCGCGGGGGTGCTTCCCATTCCGGCAGCCGCCAAAACGGATTGGGGAATCCGGTATAAGCCGGTCGCCAGTACCTTGAACTTGAAATAGGTTTTCGTAAAATCAATCCACTCATTGTTGTAAGGCTGAGCTCGCAGCGCGAAAGAAGCAACCAACAATAAAATGGTCAAATTTTTTTTCATAATATTCGGTTTCGGTTCCTGAACGCCGCTACTTTTTCATTGGCTTCCTTCTCAGGTCGACCTTCAGGGAAAAGACATTGGTATATAGGGGGCTCGATTGATTTGCAAGATTTGTAAAAGCATAATCCAATTCAACATCTCCGATCTTGAAACCCGCGCCAATACTTGGTTGATAAATCCAAAGCTTCTTCTGGTTGGTTGTGTCCCGGTCATCGGTTACCTGTTGGAAATTGTCTACGCCCGCCCTTATAAAAAATACATCCTTAAATGACAATTCCAATCCAATCCTTGGATCGATACTAATGGGGTTTGAGCTAAAAACCTCATTCCTTTTGCCATCAAACGTGGCATCCAAATCCGCTTCCGCCAATAGATTTAGCTTGCTATTAATTTTTATGTTGTAGGAAGCGCCCAAAACTATCTGGGGAGCAGTTAGCTCCACTGATTTCGTTGGAATTTCATTCTGAGTCTCATAAAAGACTTCCTGCATTTGCTGATCTATGTTATAACTCCATGCATTGAATGTCGTCGTGACATCCTTGGCCATAATGCCCAATTTCCACCGTTTACCGGCAAAAAGGGCGCCCGCGTCAAAGCCAAAACCCCATGAAGATGCATAAGGGCCTCCTGTCTGATGAATAATTTTTGCATTCAGTCCGAAACTCACATTGTGATCAGTCCCCGCTTTAAGCTGTTGAGCCAATGAAATCAAAAGAGCGTAATCAGCGGCAGAAAATGTACTGATACCACTAACCAGATTCACGGAGCCATCGGGGTTCACCAGGAACACTGTATTTGGAATATCGTCGACCGCAAATCGCAACATCGTTAATGCAAGGACGCGTTTGTTATCTTTGAATGGAAGCACAAGATTCGCAAAGTCATATTTTCCAATCCCCGCAAAATATTCAGCATGCATAAGGTTAAGTTGGGGATCGTTTTTTACGTAGGTGAGCGCTGCAGGATTCCAGTATCCTGCAGTGCCGTCGGTGACTGAGGAGACTTGGGCATTTCCCATGGCCATTCCCCGTGCACCTGCCCCGATATTCATAAATTCATTGGAGTATTTTTCAAATTGAGCGTAAACCGTGTTATGGATAAACACAAGCCCAGGGATCACAAAGAGGTAGATTTTTTTCATCCGGTTTATGTTTAGACGCTCAATTCCGGATGAAACGAACAAGCCCTTTTTAATAGCGCGCCGCGTCAATTTGGTCATAAGCATTCGTGGCTTTCTACGGCACAGAGTTCATTTCATCGGGTCGAAATTTAATCGTAGTATCTAGTCAGCGTTCAGTCAGGCCCCCAGTTTATACGGTTAACAGAGGATTTTTGTTGGCTGAACACTGACACCACACTAGATTTTCCCTAACGCTCTTTTAGTCAGATTATTGCATTATTAACAAAGTCCATGTTAAACATTTATTTTTGCGAAAATCGTGGCAAGAATTTATGAATCTTATTGAAGAATTAAGCTGGCGCGGAATGATTAGGGACATAGTGCCTGGAACGGAAGAACAACTGGGAAAGGAGCCAACAGTAGGTTATATCGGATTTGATCCCACCGCCGACAGCCTGCATATTGGAAGCCTGGTCCCAATTCTTTTGTTAAAGCATCTCCAACTCGCTGGGCATAAGCCTATTGCCTTAATAGGCGGCGCGACGGGAATGGTAGGTGATCCAAGCGGGAAAAGTGAAGAAAGGAGCCTGCTTGACGAGGATACGCTCTCTCGGAATCAGACGGGAATCAAGAAGCAGCTCGAAAAATATCTTGACTTTGATCCGACGATCGTGAATCCCGCAGAACTAACCAATAATTACGATTGGTTCAGACAAATGGGGTTTTTAGAATTTATCCGGGATGTCGGCAAACATATGTCGGTAAATTATATGGCGGCCAAGGACAGTGTCAAAAAAAGGCTTGAGGGAGAAGCGGGAATGAGTTTTACCGAATTTACTTATCAACTCGTCCAGGGATACGACTTCTACTGGTTGTTCAAAAATAAGAACTGCAAGCTACAAATGGGAGGAAGTGATCAATGGGGAAATATAACCACCGGTGCAGAACTTATCCGCCGTATGGCGGGGGGTGAAGTTTATGCGTTCACATGTCCGTTAATAACTAAAGCTGACGGAGGCAAATTCGGTAAAACAGAAAAGGGAAATGTTTGGCTGGATAAGAGCAGAACTTCTCCATATCAATTTTATCAATTTTGGCTGAATGCAAGCGATGCCGACGCCGCTCAATGGATCAAGATTTTTACTTTCCTTGATAAAGAGCAAATTGATCGCCTCACAAAAGCACATCTGCAAAATCCTGGCGCCCGCGAACTGCAGAAGACATTGGCCCGGGAGGTGACAGCCTTTGTTCACGGCGAGCAGGAACTGCAACAGGCCCTGGCGACTACCGAAAAGCTTTTCGCTGGCCAGGCCGCAGCAGTTGAATCGCTTAGTGAACAAGATCTCCATGATCTGGAAGGCGCCATACAGCGAGAATATCCCATGGATAAAATCATCGCGGGCATCGATGTGGTAAGCTTTCTTTCAGAAGCCGGAATCTTGCCGAGCAAGGGCGAGGCCAGGAAAATGATCCAGGCGGGTGGCATCAGCATCAACAAGAAAAGGATCGAAAATGTCCAATATATTCTGGATTCGGAGGCATTGCTCCATAATAAGTACTTGTTGGTTCAAAAAGGGAAAAAGAGCTATTTCTTGGTAAGGGTAAGCGCAAAAGGCTAGTCCAGCAACGCTTTCTTTTCAGTAAATGTCTTCCAGACTAACTCTCCGAATAGCGTATTGGCCCATGCAAACCATTTCCGCGTAAATTGCCCCGTATCATCCTTGTTGAAGGACTCATGCATGTAGCCTGTTCCGTGGTGACTTTTCCGCAGCATATCCTGGCAGAATCTGATTTCATCGTCGTTGTCAGTTGTCAGAGCGCGCATAATTATGCTTAAAGGCCAGACCATATTCATGCCTGCGTGAGGGCCACCAATACCTTTTCCAGCACCTGACGATGGGAAAATCGTTAAAAGTCGCCCTTTTATCTCCAAGCAACAAAAAAGCTGCCGAGCCAAGTGCAGACCGGTGAATAAATTTTCGACGTTCCATCTTCGAATAAAAATTGACACCAAAAATAAAAGATTTGCGGGCGGATGATACCTATCGTGGCATCAACTGGATTTGGAACTTCCCTGATTTACTTTTACTTCAGACAGAAATTTTCTTTGTTCAATGCTATAACCATTCCCTTTTTCACAAAAATGAACACGCAAATTCTCAATGCTGATTGGATTTCCGTCCGGAATGTCAGCGATATTGGAATGCACCATGTCGTGACCATCTATGATGATCACGAGGCCACTGCCGATCGCCTCCATACGATTCCCTTGACTAAGAAGCATCCCCGTGTCTTCACTCAATCCGATGCCGATACAAGATGGATTTGTCGCAACTGCCTGCGCCAATCTGTTGAATCGGCCGCGCTTTTCAAAATGAGAATCGATAATGATTGTATCGACAAAACCAAGCCCCGAAGTGATCTTCACTTCGCCCTTGAGATGTGCTCTCGCCGCATTGCCTTCATAAATCATGACATTTCCCATAGCCATTGCGCCCGCTGATGTGCCGGCAATTACTAAGTCATCTCTTCTATAACGATCCTGTAATTGTCGAAGAAATGGAGTTCCTCCAAAAATGGCAGTTAATCGCAATTGATTTCCCCCGCTGAACATAACGCACGAACAAGCTGAAATCCGATCCAGAAAGTCCCTGTTAACCGCATCTTCCCGGTTTCGAATGTGCATAAGACCTACATTGGTACACCCGATTTTCCCAAATGCATTGAGATAATTATTCCCGACCTCGTAAGGTATCGAGGACGCGGTAGTTACGATTTCGATATGCGCCTGAGGCCCCCCAGATTCCTCAACAACACGCCTTAATATTCCCAGTTCGAAAAAATTGAGATTTGCCCGCTGAAATTCCCCGTTCTCGGGATCGGTCCCTTTATCTTCTGCACCTCCGATTGCAATGAGTTTCCCTGTGGGTAAAGACATGAAATTTAATGTTTAGTATCAAGCAAAAATAACGGAAATGACTAAGTCCAAATTGTTTTAAAATAAGATTTTTGTGCCGCCATCATCCAGACAGGAAACTGGCATAAGGTCAAAGAATAAGGTTTGAACACAGTTCGCAATTGAATCCTGGTTTCCGTTCGCAGAATTAATCTGGCCGATGCAACGCAGCGTCTTTGTAAGCTGTCATACTGAAAAAAATGACCATGAATTATAGGTCCACAACGGGGTTTTTGGCAATCCTGTTTTTTCTTGCTTTTGCAAGTTGCACAAAGAATCAGAAAAATAGTACCCCGAAAGCGACGATTTCACTATCAAGTTCGGAAGTAAAAAGGAATGAGCCGGTCGTTGCGACAACGAATGCAACCAGCTCTAATCTCGTTGTTCGCTGGACAGTTAATTCTGCTCCTTCCCAAACCTGGCTAGCTTCGTCAGGAAACAAGTCAGTGTTCATTTTTTCAAATGGCGGCAATTTCACGATTACTGCGAGCTATTTTACAGATTCGACAACGACAACTGCATTTGGCAGCAGTTCCTCCCAGGTGAGCGTTTCGGACAGCATTTATAACGATTCGAGCGGACAGTGGGCCTCGTGTACCGCGCTCCTGCAGGAACCCATCACCAATTCTGATCAGATTTTTTTGACGCCGGTGTCCTACTCGGATACGGGGCTCACTTTTGTTGCCCATACGCAGGAAACTTATGGCGACCAGTACCCCCACCTGGATTATATGGCAATGTCTGACACCACATCGGGTTATGGCTTTGTCTTCGCAACGGTAACCGAAAGTCCCTGTGGTAATTCAACGGGCACCCCTACTCCCGCCACGTCCATTCCGTCGATCAGCCAGCTTAGCCAGGGAACAAATAATTTTACAATTGACTTTCATGGCACCATTTATACGGGAACGATTACCGTCACTAATTCGGAATGTACATTTCAATGGAATTATACAAGCGGCGTCGTCATGTCGCCTTTGACAATCCAAAAACAATGACCAGGGTGGATAGCCAAACAATAGTTGCGTGAAGTCAGGGGTAAATCAAGATTTATCTTGGAGGCATTAGGGGTCGAACTTCTATTTTACTGGGCAGCGTTCGTGGATGCATTTTTAGCAAGTCTGCTACTATGTCCCCAACATCTTCTGGTTGAATTTTCCAGGCATCACTTTCGGAGACAGAATGGTTATTAAAATTAGTGGCGACCGAACCGGGCATTATCGTAGTAACTTTTATCCCATAATTTCTGAGGTCAAGCATGATTGCCTGGCTGAAGCCCACCAAGCCAAACTTGCTTGCATTATAGGCAGATCCGTTGGCAAAGAAATTCGTCCCGGCAAGACTTGCAATGGTAATGATATAACCCTTCGAATCCTTTAAAGGATCAATACAGGCTTTGACACTATTAAAAACGCCGGTAAGGTTTGTATCAATTGTTTCCTTCCACTCAGCCTCGGTGAGATTTTCAATGGAAGCCAAATGGCCCACCCCCGCGTTAGCAACCAGGACATCCAATCGCCCAAAATAATCAAGGATCGCCTTCACTGATTTCCTTTCCGCGTCCAGCGAACTGACATTTGACTGTAGCGCCAGCACCATCGATTCGTCCTTGGATAATTTGCTGGCAGCTCGTCGGGCGTTTTCTTTATCCCGACTGGAAATGGCGACCTTCATATTATGGTTGAGAAGGGTTTTCGCGATTCCGTAGCCGATCCCGCGCGAACCACCAGTGATATAAGCTACCTTATTTTTCAATTCCGGCATAGTCCTCGGTTTTAGATTATTCGATACACAAAATTACTGCATGCGGTTCATATAGCCGCCCCGTGCGAAGATCTGCCGGGATATTCATTCTTTCAATGGGCAATTGGACTCAGCCTGGGACAACCCACCATTTTTTGCAATAATAAAAAGCGACCAGGCCACAGGCAATAAAAAGCAAGGCAAGAAGTGACGCAACTCCAGTTGACGCGAATATCCAGAGCCAAATCAAAATAGAAACGATAACAGGAGCAGGATATAACCACATTCTAAACGGCAGTCTTGCGGAACCGAACTTTTTTCTCAGGAGCACCGCTCCAACTGCCTGGGCAATGAATTGGACCAGAATTCGCATCGCAAGTATACCATCGATAGCATGTTTCATTTTAATTGAGATACTAAAAACAAGAGCCAATGCGCCCAGAACAATTAGAGAAATGTATGGAAAGTTCTTTGTTGAATGGAGGCGTCCAAAAACCGGGAAAAACGCACCATCCCTTGCTGCAGCAAATGGAACGCGACTGTACCCAAGCGTGGACGAGAAAAGTGAAGCAAACGCAACGATCAGAATCAATCCCGTGGCAATGCCCGCCGCATTCCTTCCGGAAATTTCCCTGATATACTGGCTCACGACATATTTGTTCGTCATCGCTGTTTGCCAGGGAATCACACTGGTTACGCTCAGATTCATTAATAAGTACAGCACAGTGATGCCGGCCACCGATATTAGCATACTGATCGGTATATTCCTACCCGGGTTTTTTATTTCGCTTCCCAAATGACAAACATTATAGTATCCCAGAAAGGAATAAATTGTTTTCACCGACGCCTGACCAAGCGTAACAAGAAATAATTGGTTGAAAACAAGATTATCATTAATGTGTTTCAGGGGGTCTAAGACATGCCCGTGGGCAAAGCCTCCAAAAATTATCCAGCTGAATATTATAATTATTCCGACCCATAGAGCCACGCTAAGCCTCCCGATGTCTTCGATTCTGCGAAAAAGAAGAATGATGACAATCACGATCAGTGAAGCTGAAATGATTTTCTCCTCCCAGTATCCAACGGGAACAAAGAAGCTTAGGTATTCGGCGAATCCAATTGCCGCCGATGCCATAACCAGCGGTGCCTGTATCATCGTCTGCCAAACGTATAAAAACGAAAAAAGCCTTCCCCAGCCCTTCTCACCGTACGCCACTTTCAAAAAATTGTAGCTTCCACCCGCCAATGGATACGCAGCTCCAAGTTCGCTCCAGATGAGGGCATCGGCAAAGGAAAGAAAGGCGCCAACCAGCCATGCATAGAGGAAATGCGGCCCATTTGAAATTTGAATTACCATGTACAGAACGACAAATGGGCCGATGCCAACCATGTCAATCATGTTGATGGCTGTCGCTTGAACCAAGGTGATCCTGCGTTGAAGAACCGGCGTAGACAATTGGATTTTTTTATTGAGGAGGTTTCGGTCGCATCGCGAGAAATGGTTGAGTTGAAAACCATTCCGCCGAATTCCCTCTAAATTTTATGGTGTTTGTGATCTAAAATGAAAATCAAGTTTTGGCAAACCGTTCTATACCCTCGACCAACAAATCCAGATTTTTAGTTGTCGTGTAAACATTTGGCGTCACACGGACGCCCCGAATATTTTCCCACTCAATGCCCACCGCGTGAATTTTATATTTGTCAAACAGGAATGAATCCAACTCCGATGGTTTTTTCCCATCTACGCTCACAATTCCAATAGCGCAGCCAAAACCACTCTTTAGTGAGGTCCCTATTTTTACCTTGGGAATATCCCTCACTTTTGCCATCCAGTAATTTTTTAGATATAATAACCGCTTTTCCTTTCTTTCAGCTCCGATCATGTCATAAAACTCGATCGCCTTTCCGGTCGCCTCTTCAATAAAAAAAGGACGGGTTCCCAGGTTTTCAAATTTCCGGATATCGTCGCTTTTCGCGTCACCCCCGGCGAAAAGGGGATATAGGCCCTTTATCTTTTCCTTCTTCACGTAAAGAAGTCCCGTTCCTATGCAGGCTGCCAGCCACTTGTGCAAACTTGTTCCGAAATAATCACAACCAAGCTCGGGAATTGTAAATTGGAAATGCGCAAAGCTGTGAGCCCCGTCGACGAGTACTTCGATATTCCGCTGATGGGCAGCATCTGCAATTCTTTTAACTGGTATTATCTGACCGCTCCAATTGATGATCTGTGTGATGTGTACCACTTTTGTCTTCGAAGTAAATGCATTAATATACAGGTTCGCGAGATAATCATTATCCTCGCTCGGAAGTTCGAGGTTGAGCCATACAAGCTTAACTCCATCTCGCAATTCTCTTTGTTTCCACGCGTTGATCATGTTGGGATAATCTTGTTTTGTCAACACCACTTCGTCGCCTGCTTTGAGATCGAGGCCAAATATTACAGTTTCCAAGGCTTCCGATGCATTTCGATGCATTGCTATTTCTTCAGGGGAACAGCCCGCCAGCTTCGCCAGATTGCTACGCAGCGGTTCTCTGCCCTGATCGAGAATTCGCCACATATAATAGCTCGGCGCCTCATTGGAAATGTCGAAGTACCTTTTCATCGCGTCCTGGACGATTTTTGGCGAGGGAGAAACGCCTCCATTATTTAGATTAATTAAATTGGGAGAAACAGTAAACGATTCCTGGACATAATACCAGAAGTCCTCATCATTTGCAAGTTCATTGGCCGACTTATCAACGGAAGAAGACAAAACCCGGTGCAGGTTACGACTCCACACTGGTTGCGCTAAAGAAGACAAAAAAGCAGACGCCGAAAGTGAACCCGCGGCATTAAGGAACGACCGGCGGTTAAATTCTCTCATGCTGTTGAATTTAGTTGTCTAAATATAAGTATAAGGAGTGACCCAGCACCAAAAGAAAAACCCGCATCAAATAAGCTTCGATACGAGTTCTGCCATTTTTAGCCCGTTTGCTTTCGATTTAGTTGCCCGACGAGGATTCGAACCTCGACAAACAGAACCAAAATCTGTCGTACTACCTTTATACTATCGGGCAATTACAAAAAACGGATTGCAAATGTAAGACTCCCTTCGGGACGTTCCAAATCAATCTCCATTCTCATACACCTTTTGCAAGCTTGTTATCATGAAAAGCATGTTGCCCATTTGTCGAATGCTGATGATTGAATTCGGCGTCCTCCTGCTCTTTCAGGCTTTTAATAAATTCAAGCGCATCGGGAACAACATCGCACATTATCGTGATCAGTGATCCCGGCTTTGCGTTATTGAACGCGTGAATTATCGCATCCTTTTCCTTGTGGATAATGGTAAGAGGTATATCAGTCGCCTTTGTCTCGTTGATTCCTTCTACCAGTAATTCCACTATCGCTTCAGCCGTCCGTCCTCGCAAATTCTTATCCTGCCGTATAATGATTTCATCGAAATGTTTTGCCGAAATCCTGCCTAATTCCCTGATGTCATCGTCGCGCCTGTCCCCTGTGCCGCTGATTATGCCGACCTTGGGAGAACCGTCCATTTTGCTGACAAAATCGCACAAAAGTTCGAGACCGGCAGGGTTGTGGGCGAAATCGACCAGAAATTGAAAATGTTTGAATTGGAAAAGATTCAGTCTCCCAGGCGTTTGCACAGGCGATGGAATAAATGTCTGCAAGGCCAACCGGATATCCTCTACTTTGATGTTACGAAACAAATAGGTTGAGAGGACAGCCGGCAACGTGTTCATGATGTTGTGCACCGCTCTGCCGCCAAAAGTCAAAGGAATCTCACTTACTTTTTCGATTCGAATTTTCCACGTCCCTTTAAGTAATGAAATGTAGCCGTTCTCGTAAACGGCCGCGATCCCCCCTTTGGAACAGTGAGTTTTGATACGAGGATTATTTTCATCCATGCTAAACAATGCGACGTTACATTCCACATTCTCTCTCATCCCAAATACTAAGTCATCGTCCGCATTCAAAATAGCAAAACCATGCCTGAATACCGTTTCGGGAACCACGCTTTTGACCTTTGCCATTTGTTCAAGCGTATCAATCCCCCCGAGTCCCAAATGATCAGCAGTTACGTTCGTGACCACCGCAATATCACAATTCGCGAATGCCAAACCCGATTTTAAAATGCCTCCCCGGGCACATTCGAGTACAGCAAAGTCAACCGTTGGATCCTTTAGCACGAATAGCGAGCTCAGCGGACCGGTGCAGTCACCTTTCATCATCATCTGGTTTTGGATATACACTCCATCCGAGGTTGTATATCCGACTTTATATCCCGCCGTCTTGACAATATGCGCAGTAAGTCTCGTCGTGGTGGTCTTGCCGTTTGTGCCGGTTATTGCGATGATGGGTATTCTTCCATTGGTTCCTTTAGGATAAGGCATATCGACAACCGGTTCCGCAACATTCCTTGGAAGTCCCGCCGAAGGTTCGATATGCATCCGGAATCCCGGGGCCGCATTCACTTCCAAAACAGCACTTCCATTTTCTGATATCGGCAGGCGAAGATCCGGCGCCATAATATCAATCCCGCAAATATCGAGGCCTACAATCTTCGCGATTCGTTCGGCCAGAAATATGTTGACGGGGTGCACCTCATCTGTTACATCCGTGGAAGTCCCTCCCGTACTCAGATTAGCCGTAGGCTTGAGCAGAACGAGTTCGCCTTTTTTGGGTACGGTGTGGAGATCATAACCTTTGTCATTAAGCATCTTTTGGGTGAAATCATCGATCTTAATTTGCGTCAGGACTTTTTCATGCCCGAATCCACGCCGCGGATCTTTATTAGTTTCATCGATGAGCCAGGTTATGTCGTGAATGCCGTCTCCGGTGATTGACGCAGGTGTCCTTAAAGCAGCTGCCACAAATTTGTAATTGACAACAAGTACTCGAAAGTCAAATCCCGAGATGAATTTTTCGCAGATTACGCTACGTGAATATTTTTGCGCAGCCGAAAGGGCAACGATCGCCTGGTCCCAATTGACAATATTGGTTGTTGCTCCTTTCCCGTGATTACCGTCGATGGGCTTCAAAACAAGCGGGTAGCCCATTCGATCAATTGCATCACGCAATCCTTCTTCACTTCGGATAATCGTCCCCTTTGGGATGGGGATTTCAGCCGATTCCAGCAAATTCTTTGTCTCTTCCTTGTCACAAGCGATATCGACAGCTATTGAAGAAGTCGTACTTGCAATGGTTGCTCTTATCCGTTTTTGGTTGACACCATACCCCAATTGCACAAGCGATTGTTTGTTTAGCCGGATAAACGGAATACCCCTACGTTCAGCCTCATCGACAATACATCCTGTTGACGGACCGAGACGGGTGTCTTCGCGTATTTCCCTCAACTGCTGGATATCCTCAGCAATGTTACAATTCATATCGTCGGCCAATGCCTGGGAAATCCGAACAGCTGCTCTGGCAGCGTATATGCCTGCGTCCTCCTCCATATAGCTGAAGACAACGTAATATTCGCCTTCTTTACCCGTACCCCGGGTACGACCAAAACCAGTATCCATTCCAGCCAGCGTTTGCAGCTCCAGCGCAATGTGCTCGATAACATGTCCCATCCAGGTACCTTCCTCCACACGCTCGAAAAAACCACCGGGTTTCCCCACGCTGCAACGGTGTTCATACATGGAAGGAAACAGATTTTCAAGCCGGTCTTTGAATCCGGCAATGGAATTGGTAGGCCGCTGTTCCATTTCGTCCAGGTCCAGTTTCATCTGGATAAGTTTCGCTCGCCTGATACTCCAGTAGTTAGGCCCTTTGAGCACCTTAATTTCGATAATCCTCATAAAAAGCCAGTTATAACAGTAATTTACTTTGTTTCTTCATTGCTAGCAATTTTTGTTATGATCTCAAGAATTCACGAATGGATTCGAGCTGCTTTTCACTCAGGTTCCTGCAAGATGTTGTAGTTTTGAATCCTGTTTCAAAGCTATTGCAATGACTTATATCGTAGAGTTGCTCGAGATTGTTCCACGTACGCACAATGTTCGCACTTATAGGGTGACCAGACCTGCTGGATTTAACTTTTTGCCGGGACAGGCAACCGATTTTTCGATCGTTAAGAGCGGCTGGGAGAATGAAAAAAGACCTTTTACGTTTACGGGACTGCCCGAAGACGGCCATTTGGAATTTACAATCAAAAGTTACGATGATCATGACGGGGTAACCCATCAACTGCGAGCCGCGCAAAAGGGCGACAAATTTGAAATAAGCGACGCGTGGGGAGCTATATCTTACCAGGGCGAAGGCGTCTTCATTGCGGGGGGCGCAGGCGTAACGCCTTTTATCGCGATCCTGCGTAGCCTCAAACAACAAAATGAAATTCAGAATAATAAGCTGCTTTTTTCAAACAGGACAGAAAAGGACATCATATTAAAAGAGGAATTTGAATCAATGCTTGGTGAGAATTTCATCAATTTTATCACCCAGCAACCTGATACAAAATATATTAATGCTAAAATAGACCGAAAATACCTCCAGGAGAATATCGTCAATTTTGACCAGCATTTTTACGTATGCGGACCAGATCCGTTCAATACTGCTATCATTGGCGAGCTGGAAGGCCTCGGAGCCAAAGCCGAAACACTGATCTTTGAAAAATAGTGAATTAAAATTATTGAATTGCTTATAATTTTTTCATTTGTCACTTGCAAAACCAAAAAAAAATTTCAATCTTTATACCACCATTCCCTGCTTCAAGCCAATCTCCTTTTAACCAGCTAAAGTAAAATCGCTTCAGGATTTCTATTTGTGTCCTGACGGTAGTGGCATGCTCGTGTTGCCAGCATTTAATCCATACAAATATCCTCAAAGGCAAATTTTTAAACAAGAAATCATAATACATGGTTCCTCATTTGTTGGTGTGTATTTCATTCATTGGCGCACACATTTTATACACGAAATTGATCCAGAGAAAAGAAAATGAGCAAGCACAATAAACAAAAGATTGCCATTGTCGCGCTCGTCTCGCTTTACTGGCTATTCTGGTTGTTCTCAGTAAGAACATCTGGTTAAGGAGACTTATACTCTGGCCAGCTCCGAGCGCAAATCAGCATCCGTCTTCCGATTCCCCCATTTTCGTTTAATGAATTTTCTGGCAGGGTTTTCTATCAGGTAATAACTAAGAGTTGAAACACCAATCAGGAGAACGAGGTATACGAGACAGTAGAGTAGGCCTGGCCCAAATCCAATATTCTGCTTGCCGCGGCCAAATCCGGTTACCCCAGGTAATCTCCATCCTTTTGAAAAAGGCTCCTGGAAAAAAATTTGCATCAGGTAAATAGAATAAGAAATCAATCCTAGAAACTGGAGAGGCGCCCAGCTGCAAATTCCCGCAACAAAAGTTCGATTGCATGCGAAACTTAAAACGATCATTGCAAAAAAGAATACACAAACACCATCATTTAGCCCAAAATGCAGGGCGCAAACCACGGCTGTTATCGCGCCCACGGCAAAAAAATCCGACCCGAATACCCGCCTGATTTTGTCTGAAGAATAAAATTGATATAAGAGTACTCCGGCGACGAAACCCGCAATGCCTCTCAGAAACCCAAAGTCATATGTCGTGTTCACATTATGAGGGACGGGGATATTGGGATTAAGAGGATTATACCGTGGGATTAAATACATGATTGATAGATATGCGGCGACCGTAAACACAAGCAAAATTAATTTTGACCTATTTGGGCTCTTCGCAATCCAAAGGGCAATAAAAGGAAAAACCAGGTAGGCGGCGAATTCTGCACTTATACTCCATGACGGAATATTCCAAGTGTAAATGCTATGTACATGGAAGGACTGAAGAAGTAGGAAATTTGAGGGTATTGCTGAAGGAAATTCCATCTTATTCGGGTAAGTACCTGGTGGAAAAACATAGATTACCATGAAAATAAGGAGCGCAAGGGTAAAAAAATGTAAAGGATAAATGCGGGCGATTCGGGCGACGATAAATTGTCGAAAGTCGTCCGCACCTATCGCGGCTTTGAAACTTTGCCCGTAAACGTGAAAAATAATAAACCCACTCATGATAAAAAAGAGGTCAACCATCAAATAGCTTTTTTCAAAGAACATGGTCGTCTTCGCCGGAACGAATCGGGCAATTGCCATTTCAAAATGAAAAATTGCCACCAGCAACGCAGCGATTCCCCGCAGTGGCGTGAGATTGGAGATGTAATGGGTTTTGTTGAGCAAAAATTGATCGTTTCAAAACGCAACTTAATGATTTCTGTCATTTCCGTTTTATAATGAGCGAACAATGAGAATTTATTGAGCAGTTTAAGGCGATCAAGCCAGCGCAAGGCGCTTTTGTAGTTAGAACAACTGAATTCATCTGAATCAATTCAACCGAAATCAGATTTCTGTCCATTTCCGATTATATTTGCAGCCGCCGAATGGCATGCCTGCCCGATAGTATAATGGTAGTACGTCAGATTCTGGCTCTGAATGTTGGGGTTCGAGCCCTCATCGGGCAACCAGTTTTGAATAAATCATTGATGATCAAAGATCCAGTGATTCATTTTAATGCTCTGTGTAGAATGCCGTCAGGCTAGATTGAAATATTAATCGGAGCGGTTCGAATTCACTTCCACAACCATCGGATGAAGTTTACATAAACGAAAAGCGGAAATATATTTGGTCCAACTATCCGACGTGGGAAATTTTCCTGCTTTATTCCAGCATGCTCCTGTAAAGTATGTTAATTGTTTGGCGTCAGTTTTTGAAATTAACAGCAGGTGTTGTTTAGTCAAAACGGCATGTGCAGGTTTCAGGAAGACACTGGCCACTCCCGTAATTCCATTTTCGCCCATCTGAGGTTCCCAGTAAATCATTGTGCCATTTTCTTCATCAAAAATTTCGGCGCCTTCTTTCTGCCTGCGAACGATTCCTACTGCTACCGGCAAATCAGTTCCTCCTTGAAATGAATATTCCACCTGGATCCGGTTAAGCTGGCTCCCTGCATCCAACGAAATGATTTTGGAAACGGCTACTGAATCGTCCCCTGCCAGCCAGGGATCATATCGAAGGACGAATGTGCATCGGATGGGGCCATTATCCAAGATCGCATATTGATGAAAGTTTCCGGAATACCATATACTGTCGTTGATAAGGGGGGCAATGTTTCCCGCGCCCAGTGAATTCCCTACATGATAACAATCCAATCCATCGCCATGGTCGATATGATAGTCTCCCCTTTTGTACCATTCATCGAGTATCAGATTCTCCGTACGTTTGACCCATACATCCAGGCCGAAACCGTTTTCATTTGTTTTTTCGAGCGCCTTTCCATACATCCGAAATGCGATCCGGTCGTTCTCCCATGCAAAATCATCTTTTCGCTCAGGCACAAATCGACAATAGGCCCTACTGGCAAATATGGCATGACTACCGAAGTCAATTTGGAGAATGGTTCTGGAGCCGGCCTTAGTATTCACCTGGACCAGTAAATTCTTCGGCGTTGGATTTCCTTTAAACTCCCACTGAAACGGCAGTTCCTTATTTGTCAGAGCATCTCTCACCTTTATCGCTTTGTCGCCTGCACGGATATACTTGGGTATCTCAGTAGCTGGAATTTCCACAATTTCGCCATTTCGGTCTAAGGCTATGTTGTTGCAAAGCGAGAGACAAAATCCCCGCAAGCTCGCGACCGATAACATCACAATTTGTTTGGCCGCCAGCAAGAAAGCGCCCACCCCATACGCCTGGGTAGAGTTCATATCTGTCGATCCTGGCCTGTCGCCGATTTTCTGGACATAACCTAACATTCCATCTTCATGCACCGACTGGGCAAGCGCAGACCATGCCTTACTGACCGTTTGTAAATATTCCTCTCGGCGCAGGAGACCGTGATTTATGCCCCAGGCGAACGCATAACAATAAAATGCCGTTCCGCTGGTTTCCTTGTTCGGGTAGGCAGCCGAGTCCAGCAAGGATGTATGCCAAGTACCATCTGCGCACTGAAGGGATTTTATTTTTGCCGCCATCGCCCTGTATAGACGAATCAACCTCGGTCTGTCCGGGTACGTATCGGGCATATTTTCCAGCATTCTTACAGCTCCGGCCATCACCCATCCATTGCCGCGGGACCAAAACATTTTTTTCCCGTTTGACTCGCGTTGTGTGAAATACCGGCTGTCGCGGTAATAAAGGTGCTCATCCTTGTCATAGAGATAGTCAGTCGTTTTCCACCACAGCGAATCTGCGAGATCAAGATACCTGATTTCGCCTGAAGTAGTATAAAGGTAAGCCAAGGCCGGTGGCCCCATAAAGAGCGCATCACACCAAGCCCACTCCCGATCAGCGATATTGTTTTTCCACTCGAGGGATTCTTGGTGACCGGCGGAAGCAATCGAA
>JAJPJP010000023.1 GCA_021324175.1 Chitinophagia bacterium | reverse complement strand
TCGTGTTCAATTTACACATCCACTCCTTTCGCGTCCAAACAATCCTTACATTTGCACTCCTCTTTTTTGAGTTTGCTGCATCCACTTCACGAGTTCTGAAAACAAGATTTTTCACGTTTAAAAAGTTTTCAGAATGTCTATCGAATCAGCAGAGCAATCAACCAATCACCAGTCAACAACCAACCAATCAACCGATCAACCATTCATTTTACCCTTATCCTCCGTCGGGATGAAAGATCTCGCCATCGCCGGCGGCAAGAACGCCTCACTCGGAGAAATGATCCAGCATCTGGCGCTTTTGGGAATAAATATTCCCGACGGCTTTGTCATTACGGTGCACGCCTATCGAAAGTTTATCGAGACTAACGGCCTTGAGCAGCCGGTCCGTGACCGCCTGGCCGAAATCAACTTCAACGACGTCGAGTCGCTTCGCCGTGCCGGTCTGCAGATCCGCAGCACGATCCGCAATGCGCGATTTCCACACGATCTTTCAGAAGGCATCATCGAGGCGTACTACAAACTCTCCGATAAATACCACCAGCTCACGACCGATGTGGCGGTGCGTTCGTCTGCGACGGCGGAGGATTTGCCCGAAGCAAGTTTCGCGGGGCAACAGGAGACTTATCTCAACGTGCGCGGACCTGTCGAACTGATCGACGCAGTTCGCAACTGTTTCGCCTCGCTCTTCACCGATCGTGCGATCAGCTATCGGCAGAATCTGCATTTTGATCATCTCTCGACCGGGCTCGCCATCTGCGTGCAGAAGATGGTTCGTTCCGATCTGGGTGTTTCGGGCGTCGCATTTTCACTCGATACGGAATCGGGATTCCGCGACGTCGTGCTGATCAATGCATCCTATGGTCTGGGAGAGCTAATTGTCCAGGGTGCCGTCTCACCCGATGAGTTCCTCGTCTTCAAGCCAACAGCCCAGGTCATTGAAAAAAAGCTCGGTCGCAAAGACAAGATGATGGTCTATGGCGAGGACCCCGACGAACGGGTGAAAACCATTCCCATTGACAAAAAACTTGCCGATAAATTTTGCCTGGATGATAGCGAGATCCTCCAACTCGCCCGCTGGGTCTGTCAAATAGAGGACTATTATGGCAATTTGAAAAAGAGTGATTGCCCCATGGATATCGAATGGGCGCTAGATGGTCTCAGCCACGAATTATTTATCCTGCAGGCAAGGCCCGAAACGATTCATTCACGCAGGCAACAGGATACCGTCACCGAATATATTTTGACAGAAAACAAAAAACCTTCAAAAGTTTTATTGAAAGGGATCGCTGTCGGCGACGGCATCGCGAGCGGCAAAGTGAACATCCTGCATTCGCTGGACAAACGCGTCGGCCATGAGTTCCAGGACGGCGACGTGCTGGTCACGGACATGACGGATCCGGACTGGGAACCCATCATGAAAAAAGCGGCGGCGATCATCACGAATAAAGGTGGCCGAACCTGTCACGCCGCCATCGTTGCCCGCGAGATGGGTGTACCTGCCATCGTGGGTTGCGGCGACGCCACCGAAACACTTACTTCGGACCTGCTCGTGACGGCCTGCTGCGCCGAGGGCGAGGAGGGAATAATCTATGAAGGGAAAGTCAGCTATCAAATTCGCCAGACGAATCTCAAAGACCTTCCAAAGATCAAAACCAGCCTGATGCTGAATGTCGGCTCGCCATCGAACGCATTTCAATACGCCAACTTTCCCCATCAAGGCGTCGGCCTAGCCCGCGAAGAATTTATCATCAACAACTATATCGGTATTCATCCGCTCGCTTTACTCACGCATCGTGCGCTGAAGAACGAAAAACTTTCCGCTGAAATCAAAGAACGCATCATCGGCTTCGGGGACGAACAACAATTTTTTATCCAGAAACTTTCGTTCGGGATTGCGCGTATCGCCGCTGCCTTCTACCCCGAAACCGTCATCGTCAGGTTCTCCGATTTCAAAAGCAACGAATATAAAAATCTCCTGGGAGGCACCCATTTCGAGCCCGATGAAGAAAATCCCATGATCGGGTGGCGTGGGGCATCCAGGTATTACTCGACTGAATACAAGTCCGCGTTCGGCCTGGAGTGCCGGGCCATCAAACTCGTCCGCGAAAAGATGGGGCTCGCCAATGTCGCCGTCATGATCCCTTTTTGTCGAACAGTGGAGGAATTGATCAAAGTAAAAGAGACCATGGCCGAATTCGGGCTCGTGCAACACGAAGAGGGTTTGCAGCTATTTCTCATGGCCGAAATCCCTTCGAACATTATTCTCGCCCGCGAGTTCGCCCAGCATATCGACGGTTTTTCCATCGGCTCGAACGATCTGACGCAGTTGACGCTCGGCCTCGATCGCGATTCCTCCTTGGTCGCGCATCTATATAATGAGCGCAATGCAGCCGTCAAAGAATTGCTTTCCATGCTGATCCGGACTTCCAAGGAATGCGGCGTCAAAGTCGGGATCTGCGGCCAGGGCCCTTCCGATTACCCCGATTTCGCGCAGTTTTTGGTGGAGGAAGGAATCGACAGCATTTCCGTGACGCCGGATTCGATCGTGAAAACGATCAAGGCGATCCACGAAGTAGAAAAACTGATCGGGAATTGATCGCCGATTGAATCATCACATATTGATATACAACAACTTATTTTTTAAGAGACACAATTTCAGCATCGTTTTAGTATAAACGCACAGCAGCATTTTAGTATAAAGCCACGGCACTCTATTATTGCAAAAATTCAGAAACCTGATCTTAAGACAAAAATTGTCGCGAGTCAGAACTAACCTGTAGTAGCCATTATTTAATGTACACGATTATTTAATGTACACGATCGCTGAGGCAGCATTTGATCTTACGTTTAATTTACACTGAGTGTGCGAAAGCGGACAATTAATACAATCAAAAAAAACACAACTGGTTGATTATTCGGATATAAAAAAATAGGTACATTTCTAGCTATCATCTTGCTGAATTCTCAAACCAAGAGCATGTTCAAAAACTATCTCCTCGTCGCCCTCCGCCAACTCCGCAAGAACCGGGGCTACTCCTTTATCAATATTTTCGGCCTCGCCACCGGTATGGCGATCGCCCTGGTCATCGGCATTTGGGCAGTCGACGAGCTTTCCGTCGATCAGGGGATGCCAAACGGCGACCGCATCGTGGAGATCATGCAAAACCAGTGGCCAAAGGGCCAGACCAGCGAGAAAACTCCGCCCGCGTATATTGGCACTACCGTGTCCCCGGCCCTCAACCGGTGGCTGCAAAAAGGAAACTATCATGATGTCTTCGCCCAAACGGCAATGACACTTTGGGCCGGCCAACATTTGCTGGCGAACGGTGACAAAAGCATCGCCGGGACGGGCACCTCGGCCGAGTATACCTTCCCGCTCATTTTCGGCTACCGTTTCTTAAGCGGGACCGCCGAATCCATGCGCGATCCCAACATCGCCCTTATTTCTAGAGCAATGGCCATAGCGCTGTATGGCACCGAGAACGCGGTGTGGAAAACCTTTAAGTATGAAAATCGCCGTCCATTCACCGTCGGGGGCGTTTATGCCAATCAGCCCGCGAACAGCAGCTTAAAGGACGTTGACTTCTTTATCTCGATGGGCAATGAGGAAACCAGCTTGGTCAGAAATAACAACAGTTTTGAAGACCATAATTGCCGCATGTATGCGCTTCTTGCCGGTAACGTCACTGCCGAACAGGCGACGGCCCGCATCAAGAATATCTGCAGCCCCTATGTGAAGTACGCATACGAGAACTACAAGGCGCTTCTATTCAAAAACCTGTATCTGCATTACGATGAGGGCAACTTCGTCGGCGAGGGCCGGATCGTCTACGTCAGGATGCTAGGGATCATCGGGATCTTTATCCTCTTGCTGGCCTGCATCAATTTTATGAACCTGGCCACGGCCCGCAGCGAAAAACGCGCGAAGGAAGTGGGCATCCGAAAGACGATCGGCTCGCTACGGGGTCATCTCATCGCCCAATTTCTCGGAGAATCCGTCCTCCTCGCCTTCCTCTCCTTTATCCTCGCCATCGCCCTGGCCGACGCGACCCTCCCCTGGTTCAGTCACTTATCCGGGAAATTGTTGAGCTTCCCCTGGACATCACAACTGTTTTGGATCGCCTCACTCACCTGCATCGGGGTCACCGGTCTTGTCGCCGGCAGCTATCCGGCCTTTTACCTCTCCGGTTTCCGACCGGTAAAAGTTTTGAAAGGCGCGTTCAATACCGGCAAAGGCGCCGGCACGGCGCGAAAAGTTCTTGTCGTGACCCAATTCTCCATCTCGCTCGCCCTGATCATCGGCACCATCGTCGTATTCCGTCAAATCCAGTTTGCCAAAGATCAACCACTGGGCTATGATCAGGCCGGACTGATCAATGTTCCGGATAATACGCATGAATTGGACATTCATTATGAGGCCCTTCGCAATGGCCTGCTCAACACGGGCGTCGTCGCCAATATCGCCAACTCCTCCACGAACCTCAACGGATTTTATCAGAATGATTTTTTCGAATGGGAAGGAATGAGTGAGGAAGCAAAAAACCTCACGTTCCGCGACATTTTTGTTAATGCCGATTTTGGACCCACCATCGGCTGGAACATCCTCAAAGGACGTGACTTTTCACGCGCACACCTGACCGACAGCACAGCCGCCATCGTTAACGAAACGGGCGCCCGCATCCTCGGTTTTAAAGATCCTATCGGCAAGACCATTAAACATATTGGGAAGCGCTATACCATCATCGGGGTCGCGAAGAACATGATCAGCAATAGTCCCTATTACCCGGTGCAACCCGCGATCTTCCTGGGTGAAGGTGGCCATTCCGTCTTTACGATCCGCATCAAACCCGGTACGCCGGTGCGCACCGCCCTCGCCGCGATGGAACCCGTCTTCAAACAGTTCAACCCGGCCAGCCCCTTTATCTATTCTTTCATTGATGAGGAGTTTCAAACGAAATTCAATACGGAGTCGCGGATCGGCAATCTCGCAACGGTGTTCGCCGGTCTGGCCATCCTCATTTCCTGCCTGGGCCTCTTCGGTCTCGCGTCCTTCGTCGCCGAACAACGTACCAAGGAGATTGGCGTTCGCAAAGTGCTTGGCGCCCGCGTCACCGGGATCTGGGCGCTCCTCTCCGGCGACTTCCTGAAACTGGTGGTCCTCTCCTGTCTTGTCTCCATGCCACTATCGTATTTCTTCATGAGCAAGTGGCTACAAAACTATGTGCTTCACACCTCCCTGTCCCTATGGATCTTCGTCATCGCCGGCGCCGGTATCGTCTCGATTACCCTCGCCACCGTCAGCTATCAAGCTTTCAAAGCAGCTCTTATGAATCCTGTCAGGAGCCTTCGCACAGAATAGTTTCAACCTTCCAACTAAACATTTTTATCATCCTTGCTGCTCCTATACAACCAATAGTATAAACCAAAAAAAAGAATATAAAGGCCAACAGTAGTAAATATCCAATACTGAGTATCTCTAAATGGGATGTATCCTATAATTAACGGTGCTGAGAATTTCAAGGTTACATATAATACGTCCAAAATTCTATCCCATATATTTTTGTTCATTACACAAGTCTATTTAAACTCAGTCATATCATCACAAAATAGCAGACTAAATCCTTCAAACTGTATTGGTCTTTCAGTCTTGTGTTGTTATCTTCTAACCATTCAGTTTTTACCCAATACAAACTGCGAATTGTGCCCTTTGGTTGAATGAGTTTGAGTATTTCGCGTTTATTCAGGGTTCTGAGGGTTTCGCGCAAATTGTGGTTAATGCCCGTCATTTCCTTGTATTTTTCAGTAATATCCTTCAATTTACAAGCAACGCCAATAATATCCATTATTTTAAGTGTACTCGCGTTTATTTTTGTTCTGACTACATATATGCCAGGTTATTTGACCGCACCATTACACCGAAATCCAAACCAAAAGCTGCCCGAAACATTTATCATTTATCACAATAACCCTTATCGCCCACTCCCTACTTTCGCATGCTCATCGATCCTGAGCAACATCCTCTCCACGCGAGTTCAATCTAAACTTAAGTCAGGGCCGTCCCGACCGGAAAAGAACCGCAAACACAAAAATTCAACATGCACTTCGCCATTCTCACATATGGCTCGCGCGGCGATGTCCAGCCCTATATTGCGCTGGCACTCGGTTTAATCGATCGCGGCCACGAAGCCAGGCTGATCGCGAACGAGAATTTCGCAGGACTGGTCGAGAGCTACGGCATCAAATTCCACCCCCTGCCCGGTGACATGGAGGCCTTGATTCGGTCACCCAAGGTAAGTACGCTGTTGAAGTCGGGAAACATGATTTCGTATTTGCGCGAGATGCGGAAGCTGATGCGTGGAATGCAGACCGTGGTTAATGCAACGATGTTCGACGAGTGCTCGCCCGCAGACGTGGAATTTCTGATCGCGAGTCCGCTAACTATGGTCTGGATCTACTCGATCGCGGAGAGGCTGGGAAAAAACTTTGCGGTCGTGCACCTGAGCCTGCCCGCGATTCCCACCGGGGAATTTCCATTCGCCGGCTTCCCGGTTCTCCGCTGGTCTGTTTACAATATTCTTACTTATAAACTGATGCGTTTTATTTATTGGCGCTTAAGTAAGGTCGATATCGCTGTCCACCGGGATACGCTGCGACTCCCGTTGATAGAAAAATCCGTGCTGGACAAGATCGCAGAAAAAAAAATCCTCAATCTCCACGCCATTAGCCCGGCATTAATCCCACGACCAAAGGACTGGGATAAATTTAACGTGGTGACAGGATTCCTTAAAATTCCCCGTACTAAATTAAAATCGGTTACTCCCGGTCTTGAAACCTGGTTAACGCAGGGACAGACAGATCAACCCGTCTATATCGGCTTCGGCAGCATCCCGGTACCGGACCCGGAGCTTCTGGCTAAGATCATCACCGAGTTGCTGGCCACAACGAAGTATCGGTTTATTCTGTGCGAAGGCTGGTCAGCTTTTGAAAAATTGCCTTTTCACGAACGGTTATTGGTAGTGAAAGAGGTCGATCACGAATGGCTCTTACCGCAATGTAAGTGTGCCGTGATCCACGGCGGCATCGGGACCATCGCCGCCACCCTGCGCGCAAAAATTCCACCGATCATCGTTTCCATCTTTGCCGATCAGCCCCTCTGGGGCAGGCTCATATCGCGCAAGGGCCTCGGTCTCCATATTCCTTTCAAAAACCTCACAACTGCAAAGTTGCTTGCTGCCATCGCCGCCGCCGAATCCCACAAGATCTGCCAACCGGTCGCCTTCATCGGCGACCGCATCAACAAGGAGGACGGTCTTTCGACCGCGATTGATATGCTGGAAAGTTATTTTGGCAATCGCGCTATCATGATGAAATCCTAAAAAAATGAAGAGGAGCAGGTTTTTATAAATGGTTTCATTGCTAGTAATTGTGTTTAACTTTAATGCTGGCGCAAAACACATTCAAATGACATCAGGCATTCACTTGATCATCTATTCCACCAATGTGGAGGCCGATAAGGCATTCTTTCGAGACGTTTTGAAATTCACCAGTGTCGACATCGGGAACGGATGGTTGATTTTCGGGCTACCCCCATCCGAACTCGCGGTTCACCCGTCTTCGGAGAATAACCACCATGAGATTTTTCTCATGTGTGATGACATCAAAGCTTTCGGCAGGAAAATGAAAAGGCATCGAATCGCCTGCAGCGAAATTGAACAACAAAGATGGGGTAGCCTGATCCAGCTGACCTTGCCGGGTGGGGGCAATCTCGGCGTTTACCAGCCAAATCATGCAAGACCGAAGCCGATGAAACTGGCGACAAAGTCCAAGCTGAATTCGCCTGCAAAAGGAAAGAAAAGGGCCAGGTCTTCCAAGGCGATCCTGAAAAAAACAAAGCGTAAATAGTGCTGACTTTTGTTGTGGAGTCAGCATGCCTCAAATCCATCCCTCGGTCCCATACCAAGCCCAATCAATTCGCTTGTGTTTCCCTGGCAGAAAGCGCGCCCGCGTCCCAATCCTAGGCTCTGTTACATGAAACCTTATTCAGCAGGTTGCATTTGAGGTATAACAGGAACAAGCCCATGCTTTGCCATAACCATCCTTAGTTTTTCCCGGTCAGGAGGACCACCTGCATTCAGAATTTCAGCCATTTCTTTAAAAAAGATGGGCCCCAGCAAGGCAGGTGTAATTACTGCAAGAGCCTTTGCATCCTCTTCATGTAAATTGTCAAAACCATGAACAGCGCCTCGTGGAATAAAGCAAGTCTCCCCCGGGCCAATGTCTACGGCTTTGCCTTGCACGGTAAACGTGACAACGCCCGACAATCCATAAATGGTTTCATCGAAGTGTTCGTGATAGTGTGGTATGGGTACTTTTGCGCTTACCGGTACCGTAAATTCAAACATGGCTGCAGAGCCATTGGTATCTGCTGCTTCCAGCAGGAAGTCAATTGTTATTTGCCCTGCTTGGATTGTTTCTTTTTTCATCATAGTCATTTTTTAGAGGACAAACTTAATGACGCGAAATAACAAGGATCTTGATTTGAGATAAGAAATTATGGCAATTGGCAATTACACGCAGGTATTTTCCTGTTTCACTGAACGGCGCAACCGCCGCTTCTCCACAGGCTCACCGGAGCTGCCCACCCCTGCCGAACGATTATATAGTCCCATCTCCCGGATGTTTTTGGCTGCGTTGAAATCCCGGTCATGCAAGACGCCGCAATTTTGGCAAATCCACTCCCTGTCACTTAAGGTCAGGTCTTTATTCTCTGACCCGCACTCACTGCACCTCTTGCTTGACGGTTCAAAGCGGCCAATCCGGATGAAGTTTTTGCCATACCAATCGCATTTGTATTTCAACTGGCGCACAAATTCTCCAAATCCAACATCTGAAATGGCTTGACT
>JAJPJP010000354.1 GCA_021324175.1 Chitinophagia bacterium | reverse complement strand
TGCCATAGCCGTCGTCGGCTGACTTCCCAATGTTAGAAAGAGTGTTGACGTCATAATGACTTGTTGCGCCTTCAAAAGAAAATATGGTCGATTTGGTCAAATTGTAGTCCAGGCCGAAACTTAAGATCCGCTGGGTCTTTGGTGCTACTAAAAATTGTGCCGCGAGGAACTGCCCCTGGTGTTTTCCATTGACGGGTGCCACCCAGATATAAACGTTCCCGTTAATGCCATTCAGGTCGGGTATGTAATCGCCGTTTCCAACGCCAACATCTGCGAATGACAGGTTATAAAGTTTCGCCGTTGAATCCACCGAAAAGACGTAGACTGAGTCATGATAATAGATTCCATTTGACGCTTTGTAGACCGTGTCGATTTTTTTATATAATACTTTCCCCGGCCCAAGCGTGTCGAGGGGTGCCGCAGGATAGAACGCCTTATTAACGCTGTCACCGATAGTACTAAGAAACCTTATCTGGTCAGGAGATAATGTCTGGTTGATTGGCGAGTTTCGGGCATCATCATCGCTGTAAACCCCTATTTTTAATTTAAGCTTATTATCAAACTGAGTCTCATTGTAAAAGTTCAGATTTACATTAAGAAAATTCTGGTTGGAATATTCAAATTCTACCTGTATTCTGGAATCCTGCGTAATGAGCCTTCGGGGCGTAAATGTAACTTCTGCGGTATTATAATTAATGATATAATCCTGATCTTCGCCCCTTTGCATCAGCTGCCCATCAACGAATACTTTTTCTGTACCCGCGAGCACAACAAAGTAGAGCTCATTATTTGCACCCTGCAACCTATAGGGACCCTGATTGCCTTCCTGGCCCTGGAATATGTTCCTGTTAAACTTCCCTTTGGCAATGGCTGCGCTGACCAAAGATTTGTTGGTTATTGTTTTGCTGATTTGCGTTGTCGTTTCAAAAGATGCACCCTGGAGGCGCTTGTAGAAATTGAGGAAGTATTGTTGGTTCTGACGAAGGTCGATGTCTCCCATACTCAGAGACCAGTTCTTTTTTTTGAATTGAAGAAATATCTTATCAAATTCACTCAGTTGGGCGGTTGTCCCATCTGGTTGAATCGGGATATTGTTGTCCGTTAGTGCTGCTGATATTTGAATGCTATCGGCAAGGTAGCCGCTCAGCTGAAGGTTTAGATTAGAAGTGACTACCGCATCCTGGTTGTTGCCAAAAGTGAGTGACCTACCGAAACTCCCGTTGTAAGTGATGTTGCCGAAATTAAAAAAATTATCACTTCCACTCTGCGCACCTCGTTCAAGTGAATATGGCCTTACCATAAAATTACCCTCAATACTGTCATAGTTGAGCCTTTTTACGATGCTGTTAAACCGGAAGGGAAATGTCCGGTATGCGATCAATACGCTGTCAGCTGGCGGTTTTTCTTTCCAGGTGATCACAGCATTGGTAAAATCGAGCGCGTAGGCAGAATCAGGGATGCCGGCTACCGAAAATGACGTGGGGATAACACTTAGGGAGTCAAATTGGTAAGGCTCCTTTTTAACGGGAATAAATCTTTTGTGCAGGTTAGATGTAATATTTTTAGGATTTTTCGCCGGATTTTTGGACTGCGGTTGCTGTGCCTGGATCATTGAACTAACACTACTACAGACCAATATCAGTATAAGCAGTCTCAGGGAGGACAAGTAGTTTTTCTCTAAAATGCCAAAAATGGGAAATTATTGTGTTAACGAAGGCAAAATCAGTAGGTTATAATTCAGACGCTAACGAACAAATGGTATTGGCAGCCTTTCTGGCATACAGCAATGGTACATTGGACTAATGCATTATCCAGCTGATCAACTGCGCTTAATCTCGTCAAGCAGGTCTTTTAAATCCAGGTGTTTGCTCACCATTGCAAGATTTCCCTGTTCATCTAGCGGCCAGGATTCTTTCGGTTTGTCCCAATATAACTCAACTCCATTTCCGTCGGGATCATCCAGATAAATGGCCTCTGAGACGCCGTGGTCAGCCGAACCTGTTATGGGATAGTTTGCGTGAGCAAGTCTGCTTGTGGCGACTGCCAGGTCTTTCCTTGTTGGATAGAGGATAGCCAGGTGATAAAGACCTGCGGCATTTTTTGGCGCTGGCGGCGCGTTTTTACTTTGCCAGGTATTGAGTCCAATATGATGGTGATAACCTCCGGCGGAAATAAAAGCTGCATCGTCGCCATAATGTTGGGTGACCTGGAAACCCAACAAATCGCGGTAAAATGCAAGGGACCTTTCCAAGTCAGAAACTTTTAGGTGAACATGTCCAATTTTCGTCTGATTTGGAATTGTATACGTCATCTTAGACACTTACAAATTTTGAATTAAGGTACATTTCCCCCTGCAATTCTCTTACCCGGGGATTTTCAAGATATTCATCAAAATTCATTAGCCTATCAATAATTCCCTTGGGCGTTAATTCGATTACCCGATTGGCAACAGTTTGCAAAAAGGTATGGTCATGGGAAGTGATAAGCACTACGCCCCGAAAATTGACGATACCTTCATTAAAAGATTGTATCGACTCCAAATCGAGGTGATTGGTCGGTTCGTCAAGCATTACGAGATTGGGATCCTGTAACATCATTCTGCTGATCATGCACCGAACCTTTTCACCACCGCTCAGGACCGAAGTCTTCTTCAGAACTTCATCTCCGCTAAACAGCATTCTGCCGAGGAAACCCCTCAAGAAGGGCTCATCAGCGTCCGTGACATGGGCGGGCACATATTGACGCAACCAGTCCATTAACGTAATTTCCTTATTCGTGAAATAATTCCCGTTGTCGTTAGGCAAATACGCAGTTGTAACTGTCGTTCCCCAGCTGAAGTCACCGGAATCCGCCGCATTCCTGCCATTGATGATTTCGAGAAAAGAGGTCAGGGCTAAACGGTTTCTACTGACCAGTGCCACCTTATCTGCCTTACTTAGACTAAAACTTACCTTGTCAAATAATACTGTTCCGTCATCACTGCGCTTGGACAATTTTTCAACATTTAGCACTTGGTTACCAACCTCACGCAGTTGCTTAAAAAAGATCCCCGGATAACGGCGGTTTGACGGCTCTATTTCATCGATAACTAATTTCTCCAGGGCTTTTTTTCTCGAGGTTGCCTGTCTGGATTTTGACGCATTGGCTGAGAACCTGGCAATGAAGTCAAGCAGTGCCTGCCTTTTTTCCTCTGTTTTCTTATTCTTATCGCTAAGTTGTCTAGCCATTAATTGCGACGACTCATACCAAAAGCTATAATTGCCGGTATAAATCTTTATTTTCTGTCTGTCAACGTCGGCTACGTGTGTGCAAATTGCGTCAAGAAAGTGGCGGTCATGCGATACAACAATGACAATATTCTGGTAATCGGCAAGGAAATTTTCAAGCCAGCCAATGGTTTGTACGTCCAGGTCATTCGTGGGCTCATCTAAAATAAGGATATCAGGGTTGCCAAATAATGCCTGCGCAAGGAGGACCCGAACTTTGAGCGCGCCGGTTAGATCTTTTAGCAATGATGAATGGAATTTTTCCTCAACACCGAGGTCACTCAGCAGGGACGCGACATCGCTTTCCGCAGTATAACCCCCGATTTCACCAAATTCAGCTTCAAGTTCACCGGCGCGAATACCGTCTTCTTCGGAGAAATCCTCTTTCGCATACAATCCATTTTTTTCATGCATAATGGACCACATTCGCTGATGGCCCATCAATACAGTGTCAATGGCGGAAAATTCGTCAAACTCATACCGGTTTTGTCGAAGGACGGCCATCCGGAGGCCCGGCGTAATGTCAACGCTTCCTTTATTCGGCTCGATTTCACCCGATAAAATTTTCAAAAAAGTGGATTTGCCGGCCCCATTTGCACCTATGACGCCATAGCAATTGCCTTTGCTGAATGTGAGATTGACCTCGTCAAATAAGATCCTCTTTCCGAACGAAAGCGTCACACTATTTACTCTAATCATTTAAGCCAGATTTTTCAGTTTGCAAAGGTACTTAATTATTCGAAGTTTCGAGGAATTTGACGGAATTGTCAATTGAAAATATCCTCAACTCAATTTTAGGCAGATATCCCGCAAAAAATGTGATGGAAAATAATCAAACTCGCAAATAGCTTCTCCGCTACTTCGCATCCGTCCCTCTAATTCTCCATACTTCTCGGGGATCGGATATTTGGCCAAACCCGTGCCGAAATATGAAGGCACTTAGTTCATCCGCTCAAAAAAAAGCAGCTTCTTAGCACAAGAGCTTTCGTTTCGTATCCCACGAGGCAAAATGCGATTGCGCGGCATGGACTTGCATGAAAATAATAGGCAATGATGTATCAACGAAAAATACGTCATTTGACAGAATTTTCCTACAGACGGTATTTCATTTCATCGCAAACGCTCCATAGTAGGCCGCTCCCAGGAGTGCCGTCTTATCGTTTGCTATGATTTTTATTGGCACGCTCCTCACCAAATTTTGCATTCGGTCACAATTCAGGAAATGAACAAGAAACGGCCTTCGTTTGAGCAGAGGCGCGATTTTGGGAGGGATGCCTCCGCCGAGAAACAATCCGCCGGTTGCCTTCATCTTTAAAACCAGGTTTGACGATTCGCGTGCGAGGTAACGGACAAAATACTCCATAGTTTCCGTGCAGATTTTATCTCTTGCATGAATGGCGGCGTGGCTGATAACCGACGATGGATCATTTTTCTTAAATGCGCCAGTTAACCATTGCGGTTGAACCTCCTTTTTCCTTTCAATCAAAAACTGATAAATATCATGAATTCCAGGTCCGGCGACCACCCTTTCCCAGCTTACGACTCCATATTTTTTTTCGAGGTACCTGAACAATTCGAAATCAATTTCAGTGCGTGGACAAAAATCGGAATGGCCTCCTTCCGTTGGAAAAGGATGGTATGAATTTCCATCCCAAAACATTCCGGCTTCCCCCAGCCCCGTCCCCGGCGCAATAATGGCAATATTTCCCCGATTGGCCTGATTCCCTCGATGAAGATTAATCAAATCCCTGGGGCCTAATGCTGCCAATCCATATGCAGTCGCTTCGAGGTCGTTTATTAGTGCGACAGCGTCCACGCCAATACGTCGTTTCAAGTCAACGACATCAAGATCCCAGGATAAATTGGTGAGTTCCACTTTACCACCCACGACCGGGCCTGCAACTCCAAGACAAATTCTGTCGGGAAGGGAAAGTTTTTTTTCCTTGATGAATTTCTCGATAATATCGATGCAGGAACCATAGTTTGCTGAATGGTATTTTTTTTCCAAAAGTGCATCCACACGGCCAGGTTTGGCACGAAAAATCGCAAGATTTGTTTTAGTACCTCCCACGTCACCTGCAAGAACTACAACAGATTTGCCTTGAAGGTTTTCCTGGCCCGGAAAAGCCAGAGGTACAGGCGATCTTTTGATTGCCATAGTAAATTATTGTGCGAAGCATTTAATCTTATTGTCTGTCATAATTGAAGACCTGGAATCCACCCGGCGTAAGCCTGAAATTGGTGGATGAGTTCAGCGATTGAATACGTCCGGTAAAAATTTCTTCCGCCCAGCCGTTCAACTCCGCCTTATTGATTGAAAATTCTTGTATTTGCCGTGAAAAATTTAGCAGCACCAATACCTGGTGTCCACCACCGCGCCTCATAAATGCATAGACGGAAGAATCCTTGCCTGTTTTCAACCTTAATATTGACGAGCCTTCCGCAAATGCGCTGGACGATCGACGGAGCCGATTCAGGGTTTTATAAAAGCCGGCCAATTCGTATTTGCGCCATTCGATTGTATCTTTCCTGAAAAATAACAGCCTTTTTTTGTTTGGTATTTCCTGGCCACTGTAGATCAGGGGCACACTGTTTTTCATCGTAAAGGCCCATATTGCAAATGCCTTGTAGTCATCACCAAATCTTTCGAACTCGGTTCCATTCCAGCTATTTTCGTCATGATTAGTCGTAAAATACAATCGAAGCGAATTCTTTGGGAATATGCTGTCGTCACGGTTGATTACTGAGTCAAGCTGATCCAGACTGGTTTTCCCTGAATAGATTCCGTATGCTACATTCATTACGCTCCAGGGGTAAGTTTCGTCAAAGCCGTCTGCGTGTAATGATGGCTTATCACCTTCGGCAAGCATAAAGACAGGTTTTATTTTGCGCAAGGCAGATATGGCATCTTTCCAAAATTCATCAGGGACATCACCTGCGTCATCACATCGGTACCCATCAATATTACTGGCTGAAATCCAATACTTCATGGCGTTTATCATGCTATCATGTAGCGCCCTGTTATTGTAGTCAAGTTTTCGGGTATCATCCCACCCATTTGGAATAATGGCGCGTCCCAGGCTATCACGTTTATAAAAATCCGGATGAGCCGTCATCCATGTATTGTCTGGGGACGAATGGTTGGCTACCCAGTCCATCAGCACCTTGAAGCCCATCGAATGCGCTTGTTTGACGAGATCCTCCCAGTCTTCCAGGCTGCCAAATTCGGGATTGACGGCATAATAATCTTTCACGGCGTAATAGCTGCCTAAATCTCGCTGGCTGGCTTTTCTGCCTTCGATTCCAATGGTGTTAATGGGCATGAACCAAAGAACTTCGACTCCCATATCCTTCAAACGAGGAAGCGCCTTGGCAAAGTTTCTAAAGCTGCCGTCACCAGAATATTGGCGAAGGTTGACCTCGTATATATTTGACTGAATACTCCACGCAGGATGAGAACCCGTTAGATTCAGAGAATCGCCAGGCGCTCCAAAAGACGAGCCAGCGTTGTCCTGGGCAGAATGGCATGAGACCACAATACAAACCAAGACAAATAAAAATACGGGCGTCAGTTTGATGACCATAGTCATATTAACAGACAATTTACATTTTTTTGACATGTGCTGTATCACATCTTCGAGCTAGATCAATTGGGACAATTTATTGATCACCTGGTCCACTTCTGAACGAGTATTGTGTTTGCAAAAGGAAAAACGAACGGCGACCCGATTATTACCCGGGTGGATTGCCTCAAGAACGTGCGAACCCGCATGTGCACCACTTGTGCACGCGCTGCCTCCGGAAGCGCAAATGTGATTAATATCAAGATTAAGAAGAAGCATCTCAGATTTCTCGGTCTTTGGAAAGGAAACATTCAAAACCGTGTAGAGACTCCTGCCCCGGGGGTCGCCATTAAACTCAATGCCAGCACCAAGATTCTCCAATTGCCCCATCATGTAGGCCTTGACCCCTGCTATATAGGCACTATCTGATTCATAAGAAGAGGTGGCAATTTCCAAAGCCTTTGCAAAACCAGCCACTCCGTAGACGTTTTCTGTTCCTGCCCGCATATTTCGCTCCTGCGACCCCCCATGAATAAAAGGCTGAATTTTAATATTGTCGCGTACGAAGAGAATTCCGATTCCCTTTGGTCCGTGAAACTTATGCCCCGCGGCCGTAATAAAATGGACATATGTTTTTTTGAGATCAAATGGGAAATGACCGACGGTTTGCACAGTATCCGAATGGAAGATAGCATTGTATTTTCGACATAATTCTCCGACAGCCGCCAAATCAATCATATTTCCGATCTCATTATTCGCATGCATCAGGCTAACAAGCGTTTTCTTATTGGTCTCATCAAGAAGTCGTTCCAGGTCTTCTAAATCGACGTGGCCATTTTGAAATATTTTGACAAATCTGGACGTAGCTTTGCCTGCTTTGACCAGGTGATCAATCGTATGCAGAACAGCATGATGTTCGATGGCCGAACTGATAATGTGCTCACATCCCAAATCATATACCGCCTCGGTTATTGCGGTATTGGAGCTCTCGGTTCCACCGGACGTGAAAAATATTTCACCTGGATGTGCATTTAGAATCTTTGCCACTTTTTTACGGGCACTCTCAATAGCCATTCTCGTTTCCCGACCATATGAATAAATGCTGGAAGGATTACCAAATTTTTCGGTCAGAAAGGGCATCATTTCTTCAAGGACTTGCGGCTCAAGCGCGGTAGTCGCCGCATTGTCTAAATAAATTCGCTGCATAACAGGAAGCTAGTGGAATAACTGTAAAATCTAAAGCACACAAAGATAGGAAAACCAGGGGACTCAAACTTGGGTAGGGTGCTGACCCATCATGGCTCAAATAAATTCCTTAATGTCCTGCATGAGTCGCGAAGCAATGTTTTTTGCAGTCGTTTCGAAATTGCTTTCTGCATAGATTCTAATAATCGGTTCCGTATTGGATGTTCTGAGGTGTACCCAATCGTTGTCAAACTCTATTTTCAAACCATCATCAGTATTTGTCGGCTGATTCTTATATTTCTTTCTAATTTTTTCAAATACTAAGGCGATATCCACATTCGATGATAACTCAATTTTATTTTTAGAAATAAAGTAATCTGGGTATTTCATCCGGAATGATCTCATGCCATTTTTATGAAAAGACAGGGCTGTGAGAAATAGACCGATTCCGATCAACGCATCTCTGCCATAATGAAGGTCTGGTACAATGATGCCTCCGTTACCTTCGCCCCCAATAACGGCGTTTACCTGCTTCATCTTGTTGACTACATTAACTTCGCCAACTGCTGAAGGAAAATACTGACCACCATGCCTGAGAGTAACTTCTTTGAGTGCTTTGGTGCTGCTCATGTTACTCACTGTATTGCCTTTTCTTTTTCCAAGAACGAAGTCAGCCACGGCTACAAGTGTATATTCTTCGCCGAAAACGCTTCCGTCTTCACATACAAAGCACAATCGGTCAACATCGGGATCAACCGCAATTCCAAAACTTGCCTTGGTTTTAAGCACGGTGGCGCTTAATTCGACAATGTTTTCGGGAAGTGGTTCAGGGTTATGCGCAAACCGGCCGTTCATTTCGCCGTTTAGCAGAATAATATCCTTTACGCCCAATGCACGTAATAGTGCAGGGACAAACTGTGCTCCAGTCGAATTAATTGCGTCAACAACAATGCGAAATTGCTTTTGCCTGATGGCATCAGGATCAACAAGCGGATACCCAACTATTGCATCAACATGCTTTTGAAGGTAGCTCTCATCGATTGAATATGCCCCTAGTTTGTCCACGTTTGCGAAAGTAAATTCTTCGCTGCCTGCTCTCTTTAGGACCTTGTCCCCGTCATCCGCGTTTAAAAATTCACCGCGTTGATTGAGCAGCTTCAATGCGTTCCACTCTTTTTGGTTATGACTGGCAGTGATAATAACGCCGCCCGCTGCACCCTCCCGTTGCACAGCCAATTCTACAGTTGGCGTCGTCGAAAGCAAAAGGTCTATAACATCTAGCCCGCAAGCCAGCAGCGTGTTTGTTACCAGTTGCGAAACGATCTGGCCGCTTATTCTGGCGTCGCGGCCGATAACGACGCGATTTCCGCTCTTTTGTTCTTTAATCCAACCGGCAAATGCAGCAGTAAACCTAACAATATCCGTTGGCGTCAAATTGTTACCCGGGCTCCCTCCTACTGTTCCTCTAATCCCCGAAATACTTTTGATCAATGCCACAATTGTTTAAAGTTTATTATTGCGAAAACTTAGATTTGGAATAGTGATGTATCAAGGTCGGCTTTTGGAATTGAACGTATTGCAGAGAAAATCGTCATTTCTGACTGTGCAATAATAGCAATTAAAATACCAAACCGAAAATTATTAATTCCTAAATATTCAAGGATAGCGAATTTAAAGCACTCGGCTCCGGTACATTTATAAAAAATATGAATATGGATCCGGCATCTAATTGGTTTCTAGATTGGTTCAATTCACCATATTACCATCAACTATACCATTACCGGGATGAACGAGAAGCTGAATTATTTTTAAATAACCTGTTGATTTTTTTGAAGCCGGCCCGAGATGTTGCCATGTTAGACGTTGCTTGCGGAAGGGGCCGTCACGCGAGAATCCTGGCCTCTCGTGGCTTTGACGTTGTCGGTATTGATATTTCTCCCGCCATGATTGCTTACGCAAAGCAATTTGAAGATGAACGACTTCATTTTTATCAACATGACATGCGGCTTCCGTTCTGGATAAATTATTTCGACCATGCATTCAATTTCTTTACAAGCTTTGGCTACTTTAAGACCGAGCGCGAGCATTTGGATGCACTCAGGTCAATCGCCAAGGCAACAAAACCAAATGGCCGCTTCATCCTCGACTTTCTGAATGTTGTTTACGCGGAGAGAAACATCATTTCCGAATCAGAACAAGTAATTGATGGGGTGTCATTTCACCAGAAGCGGCACGCAGATATTAAGCATTTGTTCAAATACATTGCCATCGAGGATCACAAACTGCATCGCAGGTTTGAGTTTGTGGAAAGGATCGCGAAATTCAGCCTGGATGATTTTTCAAGATTGTTTCATTTATCGGGGTTAGAAATCATGAATGTTTTTGGCAGCTATAATCTCGAGCCGTTTGACCTGGACCGGTCAACAAGGCTCATCATGATAGCAAAAAAAAGGTAAGGGATTGGTTTGTCTAATTATCGTATTTCGTTGAGCATAATTAACTTTGGCATCTCCTCTACAGCAATCGTCAATTTGCCATTCGATACCTTCATCTGAACTGGTAAGCCGGTCGGAGAATTGTCAGCAAAATTTATTAAGGTGGCGTTTTGATTGGCAGCTTTCCCGACAACCAGTTGGTAATTGTCCAATTTTGTTCCGTTTCTGGTTGGACAATAAACGAAATAAGCTACCGAATCCGGGACTCTTAAATTGCGGTACTTGTAAACCCAAACACTTCCATTTTCGCTTAAAATGCTGTCAGGCACAAAGTCGGCAAGCCGGTTTTCAAAAGCGCTAATATAGAACCATGCGGGGTAGGGTCTAACGGAGTGATCCGGCATTTCTCGAATCACACCGCTGGTTAGATAAACGGTTTTGTCAGTTTCCGCAACATCATCTTTCAGCCAAAAAAGGATGTACGCATCAAATCCGGAAAACGCTGTAGCATTGATCGATCGGAGTATCATGATACCCTGGCTCTGCTCGGCATTAAAATGCGGAATGACAGGAGTTGCCTGTCTGGAAGATTGATTTTTGTCGTATCCATTCTCACCGAGAATGCAAGGCACGCCGGGTTGAATCCGATAAGTTGCATCACGTACCCTTGCCAGTCTCCAACGAAGGGAATCTTCTTCTGGCGTTACTGCCGAAACCAAATTTCGCTGCGAATAATGATGATATTGAATGCCGCCGCTCCACAAAAATGCTTTATCATCGCGGAGCGTACTGCACAAAAATTTATAAACCTTAATACGATTTGTATCCAGTTCCATCAGACCGTCAGTGATTAGACTGCTATATCGATCAGCATTTTTGATCCCAAAACGTTTGCCCAACCGGCTTTCATGACCGTCAAAGTCCGCACTGCTTTGCGCGAAATATTCCAGGGGGTTGCAATATTTAGGACCGACCCATGTCGCATCATCTTCGTTACCATTTTCGAAAAGTGTAAGGGATCCTCTGCCAGAACATCGCGGACTATTTGATATGGAAAGTAGATCGGTATCAACCTTTGTCTTGCCAAAAAAAGCTGCCAGGTTCCACATCATTGCTGCGTGCCTGCCATAACTGAGCGGATCTTCGCTGTTCATGCCGGCAATAGTAACCGGTCTGCCCTTATCCTGGAAGCCTCTTCTGGCCATGAGAATCGGCAGGCCGGCGATCGAATGCCAGGCTTCAGACTTGTTCTCTTTTTTCAATTTCTCTACATAGAAATAATAATCACGGTTCGCATTATTCCAATATCCGAGTCTCAACATATCATACTTAATGTGTGGATATTCGTCAGTCGTGTCGTGATCAAAATCCGAGGTATAGGAATATATCCGGCTGAAATAAAACGGCTTTACCCAAACAGGATCCACTTCATTAAAATAGTTCGCGCCCAAAAATTCTCGCATTGGCTTTTTTGGGAGTCGCGGACCATCATAAGCAGCATCGGGCAACGCCGGGAGTGGCCCAAAAGGTTTTCCATAAAGGACCATTTCTGTAACTACCGTTTTTGGACTCTTGAAATTGATCATCACGTATCGCGACGAGTCATTTAATGCATATTTTTCCCAGCCTGACAGGGCCAAGTACGGCTTTGAAGCATATGCGGCCTTCAAGCGCCACTGGCGCATATTTCCAGTGTAAATCCATACGCTGTCGGAACCCTCTGCAGCGTCATATAAATAGACATCGGATAAAAGATAGGGAACCAGTAAGTCAACGACGATTCGATTGCCGCTCTTAGCAGGAAAGTAAAGTTCACTGTGTACCCTCGGCCTGGGGTCAGTCCGAGGTAGATATTCTTTGGAATTAGCATCATCGGAGCGGGGATCAACATAAGCGTTTTCGTCGAATAAATTGAATGGATCGCCTTTGCTTTCATCCGCGTATCCATTTAGATCATAGACAAATGGTTTGAAAATAGCCGTTATTTTCTGAAAGCCATCCGAATATAGTTTAACAGGTAAAACTTTGGGTTGACCAGAATTTTTGCAGGAAAACAAGATTGCCATCACCGTCAGCGACAACAACGCACGAATAGTCATGTGTTAATTAGTATTTCTTCTTGTTGTTAAAAGCAATATATTTAGAGACCTCAAGGAAGGAATCGGCCAGGATACGCATCTCATTCTTTGTTTTACTGAATTTTTCATCTTTTGAATAATCATCATTGTTTACAATCGACACTAGTTCTTCCTTCCCCGTTTTTATTTGCCTTCTAAAAAACAAGCTGCCTTGAACAATACCAACATAATCGCCATAAATAAACGCAAAATGCTTGCCGGCAATATGCGCCGAATCCAATAAATCGCGACCCAGAGTAGTATTATTGTAGCTCAGGTTGCACAACCCTGCGACGGTCGGAAGGACGTCGATTTGCGAGCAGCAGTCACTGATTCGCCCCGGACTTATTAGTTTCGGCGCGTAGATAAGCAGCGGTATATGCTCGGTCGTTAAACCCTGTTCGGACCAGGCCTTTGGAAATATGCTCCCAGCATTTCCGGGAATCCCATGATCTCCAACAAAAAGGAAAATAGTGTTATCAAAATACTTTTTCTCTGACGCAGCCGCCATAAATCTTTCAAAGCAGAAATCCGTATAACGGTATGCATTTAGCTCATCATTACTTTTAAATCCGCTAATGCGGAGGGAGTCATCTGATACGTTTATCCTATGGAATGCCTGTTCGTCTTCCTTGGGAATTGTATAAGGCCGATGATTGTCTGCGGTTTGAATAACAGCTATAAATGGCCCTTTTTCCTGGGCAAGTATAGTGCTTGCATTTAGGAGAAGATTCTTGTCGCTAACTCCCCATACATCGATCGCTTTATTTTCATAGTCTTCCTGTTCGAAGAGTCTGAGACTGTCGATGTTGTTTTTAAGCAAGCCGCGTATATTGGCCCAGCTTGTACTTCCACCAATGAAATAAAACTTGTCATATCCTTGAAAATCGTTGATAATCGTGTGCTGATTAACGGCGGATGGGTTCCTGCTCAACGTTGAACTTGAAATATCCGGTATTCCTGTCACTACCGACCAGACTCCTCTGGCAGTTCCGAATCCCGGGCTAAAACAGTGATCGAATAATATCCCTTTCTTGCACATGCTGTCAAAAAATGGAGTAGTTGAAATGGGGTTATTAAAAGCAGAGCTCCGGTAGGCTGCAAATGATTCGCATATCACTATGACTACATTGGGGTTGGTTTTCAACCCTCCTGGTCTGGCATTGATGACACGATCGAAATTGAGTTGATTGGCTTTAGCAGAATCTAATCCGAAATAGTAAGGTTGGACAACATGGTAAGCTTTTTTTACACTATTGACGTCATACCGATCACCGATAAAATCAAGCGTGTTGAAAAATGATTCAAACGGATTCAAGGATAACGATGCCTTATATTCGCTGCCTAATGTAAACGCATCGCTCCAACGGAGCGGATATTGGCTTAATCGCCCAAACATCCCGGCACTAAAAAAGAGGAAGCACCCGACGAACCAGGCAACGCGGCTCTTCCTCGACGAAACCGCCCTCGTCTTTTTGATTCTGTTAAATATTTTTCGCGTCAGCCAGTTCAAAAACCAGGTTCCTGCGACAAGTCCAAGCAAAATTTGGATAACGGGATAAGTCTGCCAAACCATTCTTGCAGATATCGCTGCGTCCTGAAAAAAATTCAAAACATTGGCATTAAGACGTTGTGATAAATAACTATAATATGCGAAGTCCACTATGTAGAATAACATCAGAATCAGCGCTGCCAGGCTTATAATAAGGAACGAACATCGTTTTGCAATTGACGACTGAAAGGGATTGAAATTCGGAATACTTCCCAAGATCAAAAGTATTAGCATGAGGAGACACACATCGCGAATATCAAATCGAAGTCCGAGCAGGAAAGATGGACCCGAATCCAATAAATGATTTTCTTGACCTGAATAGAAAAAAAAGAAAGCCATTCTCAGCATCGTCATCAGTGTCAAAAAAATTATCCCGGTGCAGAAAGTCCATCTGACCAATTTAGGTATCTTTAATAAAGCGGACATTAACCATTAAATTGCCGCCAAATATAGTTAGTTCCGGTTTAGGTCACTAGGTTCTTGCCCTTGCCGGATTCTGTCGGAGGGCGGTTGCGCCATACAAATCACTCGTCATGCTCGATTTGATCGGTTCGGACTATTGGCTCTTTTCAAAAATAAACCAGCAATGGACAAATTCTTTCTTTGATTCGTTATTTTTGGTCATTCGCGAGGGCGAATTCTGGACGCCTTTTTATCTTTTTCTACTTGTTTTTGCCGCGATCAACTTTTCCAAAAAGGGATGGTGGTGGATGCTTGCATTTATATTGACAGTGTCCCTCAGTGATATTGTCAGCAGCCATATCATTAAAGAAATCATATTCCGACCACGTCCATGCAACGACCCTTACACAAGGTTTATAGCCAGTTATTGCCCGATAAGTTCAAGTTTTACATCCTCCCACGCATGCAATCATTTTGCAATGGCTACATTTATTTTCTTTACGTTAGGACATACAGGAAAATGGTGGCGGTTGGTATTCCTTTGGGCTGCTTCAATATCTTATGCGCAGATATATGTTGGAGTACATTACCCGTCCGATGTTGTTTGCGGCGCCATCGTCGGGGCACTCCTTGGATTTTATATGGCCCGGTTGTTCTCGCGTAGAATCGGTGTCCTGAAAATTGAAAACAAATATTAATGTTGTCTTTCATTATTTTATTCTGCCTGATTTTCGTGAATGGTTTGTTTGTATTGGCCGAGATTTCGCTTGTATCGGCAAGAAAATCCTGGCTTGAAAACAAGGCCTCGCAAGGAGATGAAAGGGCCAAACGGGCGCTACACCTCGCGGAAAACCCGGAATTATTTCTGTCAACCGCTCAAATTGGAATCACACTGGTCGCCATTCTTACGGGATTCTATTCGAGCGAAAAATTTAGCCCCTACATTGAGCCATTTTTTCAGCGAATTGGCCCTTTGGCCCACTATTCGAAGGATATTTCCACAGTCCTCATCGTCATAGTTGTAACTTTCCTTTCAATCATTTTTGGTGAACTACTACCCAAGAGAACAGGATTGCTAAGGGCAGAAATTATTGCCTGTTATGTCGCTCGCCCCATGGTTTTCTTAACAAAGGCTGCACATCCTATAGTCTGGCTGCTGAACAGTACCAGCAACATGTTTTTCCAACTTGTTAATATTAGACCAGCGAAAGAGGCCAATGTGACTGAGGAAGAAATCAAGGCGATCATTAACGAGGGGACTGAACAGGGCACAATTGAAGAGGCGGAACAGGAGATTATCGAACGGGTTTTTCATCTCGGCGACCGCAATATTACATCACTGATGACCCACCGGAGTGATATTACCTGGTTTGACTTAAATGAAAACGAAACTATAATAAAAGAAAAAATTCTCAAGGAACCTCATTCATTCTACCCGATTTGCGAGGGAGATCTCGACAATATCAGGGGTTTTGTTTCGATTAAAGATTTGTACGTCACCGACGACAATATTCCATTCAAAGACATTACTTCGCCTGCACTCTTTGTACCGGAAAACAACAGTGCATATAAAGTGCTCGAGAAATTCAAGGAAACGAAAAATCACTGTTGTTTCATTGTCGATGAGTACGGCAGCATGCTGGGAATGATTACTCTGACCGATATACTGGAAGCAATCATTGGCGAAATTCCCCAGCCTGATGCAGCGAATTACGAAATAAACAAGCGGGAAGACGGATCCTATTTAGTGGATGCCCAGATCCCATTTTACAATTTTCTGTCTCATTTTGACAAGGCAGACTGGATGCATGAAGGAGAACAGGAGTTCGATACGCTCGCAGGATTTATTTTGCACCGTCTTGAGCGTATACCCCACGGAGGGGAGCGTTTTCGTTGGAGAGATTTTCACTTCGAAATTTTGGATATGGACGGGCAGCGTATCGACAAAGTACTCGTCTCACTGGATAAGTGAGGGAACAATGCTGATGATTAACGAGGGAGGAGTTTTTCCGATGGAATTCATGTTAAATCTCGCTTTCCTATTCAAATTCAAAATCGGCAATATTATTTGGATTTGCAATTTCCAGGCTCTTCCGAGTGCCCCCGACCGTGACATGTATGATATTTATTTCCGAAGGAAAGGATTCATAAAGAACATCGTTTTTAATTTCGATTTTTTTGATTATTGGGATGTTGTCAACTTCAAAATAGCTCCATACAGACCCTGATTTGTTTTCACTTCCGACAAACAGGAGGTGTCTTGCCTGGCCATTCACGACGATTTGTAGATGTCGGATTAGATATTGACTGATCATTTTATCATTTTCCGGCTTATTTTTAGAATTATTCAAATCAATCTTTTCCGATGAAATCTTTGCCAGACTTATTTCGAAATCATTGGCAAAAATCTTACAACTTATTTCGAGTGTTTTGTCACGAGCATTGTGGTTGATATCCGTAACGCTTACGTAGAACGGATGCCTTGACGGTACCCCATTGGCGGAGCCAGCCGACAAACCAAGGTAAATTGCGGCAATTGTCCATTTAACTAAGGATGTCACCATTTAACAAAATTATTTTTTAAGCACGAAAGTCTGAATTATTTTGAAAATTGATTCGCCAATGGGAGACTTTAACCTTTACTTCAGGCTGGGTATCCACCACATATTAACTTGGGAGGCAATGGACCATATTCTATTCGTAACAGCACTTTGCCTGCGCCACCTTTTAAAGGACTGGAAAAAAGTAATTGTCATGGTCACCGCCTTTACGATTGGCCATTCGGCTACACTCGCCCTGAGTGCACTGAATCTGGTAGCATTCCCATCAAAATGGATAGAGTTTTTGATTCCGCTCACCATTTTGGCGACCGCAATAAATAACCTTCTGCAGAAAAAAACGCAATTGGAGCGTCCGCGCAGGCTCCCTTTGATTTATTTTTTTGCTCTTTTCTTTGGACTAATACATGGTTTAGCCTACGCAAATACCTTTTTGAGCCTCGAGGGTAGTGAAGGCCTGGTGCTACATTTATTTGCATTTAATCTTGGCATTGAGGCTGCCCAATTGCTGGTCGTCGCAATTGTACTGGTAATTTCTTTTACCTTCGTTAGTCTCCTTACATTACCGAGACTGCTTTGGGCGAGAGCGGCTTCTGCCGCAATCATAGTTGCTTCCCTAAAGATGGCAATCGAGCGTTTCCCATAATAACCAATTAATTCACAAACAATGAGAAAATTTATCTTTCTTTTACTATCGGGACTTACATCTGTAGCGTGGGGCCAGGATATTCAAAACAATCCCAACTCTAACCATGCCAACAAGTTTGAGCAACTGGGAACAATTTTACCTACGCCAAATGAGTATAGGACTGCGAGTGGTGCCCCCGGTCCAAAATACTGGCAACAACGGTGCGACTATAATATTCAATGTAAACTCGATGAAGATAAACAGTGGCTGACCGGCACGGAAACGGTTACCTACTTCAACAATTCGCCCGATTTATTAACCTACCTATGGTTGCAGTTGGACGAGAACCAGCACAGCTCGGCAAATAATGCGGATTACCAGGATGGAAGCCGCATGCAAAAGATCATGAGCGACCAGATGGAAGAAGCCATGGAGCGGCAAAAGTCAAAAAATAATTATGGTGATAATATAACCAAGCTTACGGATTCAGCGGGCAATGTACTACAATACACAATTAACAAAACAATGATGCGTATGGAATTGCCGAAGCCGCTTAAGCCAGGGCAAAAATTTGTATTTAAAGTTGATTGGAGTTATCATATCAGCGATCGAATGAAATATGGCGGGCGGGGCGGTTATGAATATTTTCCTGAGGACGGCAACTATCTTTTTACCATGACCCAATGGTATCCTCGTTTATGCGTTTACAGCGATTTCCAGGGATGGCAAAACCATCAATTCACAGGTAGAGGCGAATTTGCGCTAACATTTGGGAATTTCAAGGTACAGATGACAGTACCCGCTGACCACGTCATAGGCGCTACGGGGGAGTGCCAGAACTATCAACAGGTCCTTGCGCCGGCAGAATATTCTCGCTGGAAACAGGCTCAGGGCAGCAAGGAACCCGTGCAAATCATAAATCTCGCTGAGGCCACAGCAAAAGAAAAATCCAAAAGCAAAGAAATGAAAACCTGGATCTTCAAAGCTGACAACGTCCGCGACTTTGCTTGGGGCAGCAGTCGGAAATTCATCTGGGATGCGATGCCAGCCTATGTGGAGGGCAAAAAGGTGATGTGCATGAGCTATTATGGCAAGGAAGCTTATGGATTATATAGCCGGTTCTCAACCAAGGCAGTTGCACACACGATTAAAACGTATTCACACTTCACAATTCCATATCCCTACCCTGTTGCTCAAAGCGTTGAAGCGGCAAACGGGATGGAGTATCCCATGATTTGCTTCAACTTTGGAAGAACTGAAAAAGATGGGACGTATAGCGAAGCGACAAAATATGGAATGTTGGGAGTTGTTATCCATGAAGTAGGCCATAATTTTTTTCCAATGATCGTCAATAGCGATGAGCGCCAATGGACGTGGATGGACGAAGGGTTAAATACATTTGTTGAATACCTAACCGAAGAACTTTATGATAATAAATTCCCTGTGCGCCGCGGTCCAGCTTACACGATTGTTGACTACATGAAACTGCCCAAGGACCAGTTGGAGCCGATCATGACAAATTCCGAAGACATAGTACAATTTGGCCCGAATGCTTATTCAAAACCCGCCACCGGTCTGAAC
>JAJPJP010000436.1 GCA_021324175.1 Chitinophagia bacterium | reverse complement strand
TGAGCGAATATAAAAATCAGTATCATTGCCGCCATTACCATGGATCAGGAATGGCTTCCGCGGATCAAAGCGGTTTGGATTATTCATCACTTCGTCATCATTTGGTTTTGTACCGGTATCCGGGTTTCCGCCTGCCAGGAACTTTTCAAGTGACTTTTCGTGGACGCTGCCGGTAATCGCCCGGACAATACCATTATCATCTATCCAAATGATATGGGGATAGGATGGCGCGCGAAAACGTGCAGCAAGCGTGGAATCATAAGTTACCGGCAAATCCAAATGATAAAGTGATCGTGATCTTTCATAAACCGCTCTGGTAGTTCTCAAATTCTTCAGGCTGGTAATTCCAACCAACATGAACTGAACCTTATCCTTAAATCTTTTCTGCAGCGAATCCGTGCCCGGAAAACTGGCAATGCAGCCAAAACAATTCTTAATCCATAAATCCAATATCAACCATTTTCCCTGAAAGTCTCTCAGACTTGCTGACTTACGGGAAAAGTGATCGATGTTATTAAGGATAAAATCAGGACAATGTTTGCCAATTTCCGGGAACTTAGATTTGGATCCCTCAGGTATTTGAGCCATACTTGTTAGGACATAACATACAGAAAGGATAATGAGTGAACTCTTCATTGCCTATATATTAATAACCCGGGTTTTGCGTGAGCTGCTGGTCAACTAAAATCTCAGATTTTGGGATGGGGAACAATTGGAAGTCGGTATTCCAACTACCGCCCTTTAAGGGAGTAACGATTTCCATCACGGCATCAGCGTTGTCCGTCCTTTTTAAATCAAACCAGCGATGACCCCATTCCGTAAAAAGCTCGACTTGTCTTTCGTGTAAAATAGCGACGGCAAGTTCGTCCGCTGTCGAATCTGCCGTTGGCGGCAAACCGGCCCGCTGACGAATCATGTTGAGGTCTGATTGTGCTCCGAAGACATTACCTTGTTTTGCTCTCGCTTCTGCACGAATGAGGTACTGTTCTCCCAGGCGAAGTACCATCGAATATTCAGTCAGCGTGGTGCCTGTCTTGACCTTGTATTTGAATGGATAATAATAGGTATTGGTTCCAACAGTAATGCTATCTACCCAGTCTGTCCTGCGCAGGTCCTCCGGTTCAAAAGCCTGCAAGACCTGATTGCTCAGGGCCACAAACTGCGGGGTCGTTGTCAGGATAAATATATTTCCTTCTGTCGTGTTGATATTTGGTAAAACTGGTTTGAATTGCCATATCGCCTCGGCGCTGTTTGCCAAAAAAACACTATCGAGGGCGGGGAGTGAATAAAGCGGATCGCTGATCACGGCATTTGAGGCTGCTTCAGCATCTGTCCAGTCATTGGTAAAGAGGTAGACCCTAGCCAGCAGTGCGCTTGCAGCCGCTTTATTCGGTCTGATTCTTTCACCATCAGAAATGGAGTAGTCATCAGGGAGAAGGTTTTGCGCGTCCTGAAGGTCAGTGACAATTTGATCATATACTTGAGCGGATGTATTGCGCGCAGCCACAGCATTCGCCTGGTAATTGGTCGATGTGATCAACGGTATTTCTCCAAAAAAATTTACGAGGTAGAAATAGCAAAAAGCTCTTATAAATTTAGCTTCACCGGTCAGTTCATTTTTTACCGGGTCACTAACCCCGGAAGAACCGGCAAGCCCTTCAATCACTGCATTGGCATCATAAATATCCTGGTAGGGCTGTGCCCAAAGGTCCGAACTCACATCTGTATTAGCCGCGCTCAGGGCATTGGTGTAAAATGCAGCCTGATTTTGATTCGTTGAAAAATTTTCAAGTTCATCTGCATAAAGGCCGAGAAGTAAGCTGGTACTTCCGGTAAGTTGCCCGGCAAAACCATGAGAGCCGGACATATTTCCGTAGATCCCGGTCATAGCAGCCGTTGCTGCCGCATCGCTCGCGAAAACGGAAGACGTTACCAGTTGCGTGGTAGGCGGTTTAATGTCAATAAATTTTGCGCAGCCTCCGGCAAGATTCAATAGTAATCCAACCATGCTTAGGAGCAAATGATGTGGGTGATATTTTTTTCTCATCTTATTTTTTTATAAAGTGATTTGTATTCCAGCGGTAAGCGTTTTTATAAGGGGTAGTACGCCCTGTGTTTCAGGATCCAGTCCGGGGTATTTCGTTACGGTAAATAGGTTTTGTCCTTGTACATAGATCCGAAGATCCTTTACGCGCATTTTTTGTCTTAGAAGCTCAGGCAGATTATAGCTAAGAGAAAGATTCTTCAGCCGGATAAATGAAGCATTGGTCAATTGCTGGTTACTGCTATACACTGCATCAGACCATTGCTCATACAGGCTGTAATCCTGATTAAACTTTTGAATTCCGGTAATTTCACCCGCTTTTTGCCATCTTTGTAATACCACGGAAGGCTGATTATATGGGGTCCCTGGTAAGGCGGAGAATAAATTATTATCGTTGCCCACCTGGTTCACGATTTGCACAAAAATGTCCAGCTGCCAGTGTTTGTAGCGAAAAGAATTCTGGACTCCTCCATAATAATTTGCTCCGATCTTCTGCGTATAAACATAGTCATCGGGATACTGCGGGGAAGAAGTGATTTTACCCTTGCTGTCTAAGAACTGGTAAACGCCCGTTTGCGGATCCACTCCTGCGAACCGGAAGCCTTTAAAAATATTCAGTGGCTGTCCGACTGTATACACACTGTTGTAACTTGTTGCCGAAATGCCTGGAAAGGAAACAAGTTTATTATGCGGAATAGTAAGAGTAACCGTGGTTTTCCAGGTGAAATCTTTTGTTTTTACATTTATCGTGTTCAGAGAAAACTCCCATCCGGTGTTTTGGACCAGGGCCGGAAAATTGCTTTCAATCGAGGTAAACCCGGTTATGGCAGGCAGGGGTATTCCAACAAGCTGATTGGAAGAACGGTTTCGGTAAAAACTAACGGTGAACAATACACGATCGTGGAATAACCCCCCATCCACACCAATTTCCATTTTTCTATTTATTTCCCAGGCATAATTTGGATTGTAAAGCCTTGCAGGTAAAAGGCCTGTAATGCCATTATAAATATAACTTGTCGGCGCGTAGGTAGACAGGTATTGATAATCTCCGATTTGGTCGCTTCCCGAACTGCCATAGCTTGCTCTTATTTTGCCGAAGCTCAAGAAAGGCAACACCTTTTCCATAAACGATTCTTTGGAAAAAATCCACGCCAGGCCTGCTGCACCAAAATCGGCAAACTGCTTCCCGGGTCCGAACCGGCTTGAGCCATCCCTGCGACCGGTAAAATTGAACAAGTATTTGTCGTCCCAGTTGTAACTGATGCGACCAAACGCAGCAACGTACCGGTAGTCCGTGTAATCGGAAGAAAGTACATACACTTTTGAAGCAGCAGCGATATTGGTGAGGAGATTATCATTGCTAAAACCAAAAAAATAAAACGATTGAGATTGTCCGGTATTTTCCTGGAAAGTACTTCCCACCAGCACATCGAGAGCGGATTTGCCAATCCTTTTCTTATATAAGGCCTGTGGTTCGATGATCCACGTTTTGACATTGTTGTTTGCGGTTAGCGAATACCCGCTGGTATATCCATAGGCCGGATTAAGGGATGACAATGGAAAAAGTTGTTCTTCGTTCACTTCCATTTTAGTATACCCAAGACTCGTTTTGAGCTCAAGCCCCGGAAACAACTGGTAACTGATTACCGCGTTGCCAAGCATGGTATTGGTAATTGTATTGGAAGGTTCCAGTAAATAAGCGAATGGATTGCTGAATGTACCATTTGACCAGTTGAGTTTACCGGATGAATCAAAAACTTTCGGAGCATCGGGAGGTAAATTGTCAATAAGGGTAAGGTCAGAAGGCGGCAAATTACTGTTGTCATTCACATAACTAGCGGTAATATATAACCGAAATCTTTGATTTTCTGAAACATGATTGACATTCAGGTGAACGGATGCTTTTTTGTCCGCGAAATCACCGGGGAAAACCGTGGACTCCCTGTGATATCCGCCACCAGCGAGAAATTGGGTATTGGCATTCCCGCCGGAAACCGAACCCCTGAAGTCCGCAATTTTTGCTGTGCCGCCGATTGCCATTTTTTGCCAGTCGGTATACTGCGTAGTATCCCAGGTGAGAAGATCATAATCCACTCCAGGGACTGGGGTCGCGCCGTCGTTGTTAAATGCTTCATGGCGCATTTGTAGATATTCTCTGGTGTTCAGCATAGACAGCTTTCTGGTAATGACCCCGGCCCCGGAATAGCAATTCAGTTCCACTTTTGTTTTTCCCGCTTTCCCTTTTTTCGTCGTGATGAGAATCACTCCATTCGATCCGCGCGAGCCATATATGGAAGTCGCGTCCGCGTCTTTGAGAACATCGATACTTTCTATATCCTGGGGGTCAATATTATTGAGTGGATTTAATTTGCCGGCAGCGCCATAATCCTGTGATAAGCTGGATGAGGTAAAGGGTACACCGTCGACGATATACAACGGGTCATTTCCTTCCATCTCTCCGATGGCAGCGCTTCGCAAACTGTTTTGCCCACGGATCTGCACGGTAAACCCGCCTCCCGGTACGCCCGTGTTCTGCACAATATTTAATCCGGTGATTCTCCCCTCGAGTGCAGCGAGCGGGTTTGCGACAGGTTGTTCGGAAATCGTTTCTGCCTTTAATGTTCCCACGTCGCCTGTACTCAGCCTCTCCGTCGTAGTACCATAGGCAATTATTTTTACCTCATCGAGTTTATTAACGGACATGGCTAACCGAATGATGATTCGTATATTTTTTTCCGCCATGATCTCTTTTGTCTCATATCCTATATTGCTTATGACGAGAATCGTTTTTTCTGCAACCTCATTTAATGTAAAATCTCCATTCGCGTCTGTTTGCGTAACCCGGTTCGTTTTTTTCAGCATGACCGTTGCACCCGCAAGCGGTTCGTCGTTCTCATTAAGTACCCTTCCCGTGACAGCTAAAGCCTGGGAAACCTTTCTGCGGACGATGATAAATTTATCTTCCATGGAATATAACAGTGGCTGATCTTTAAAACAGATATCCAGCACTTCAGAAAGCGTCGCGTGTTTTACGCTAAAACTCACCGGATGCGTTCCTTCGAGCTGTTCGCTTGTATAGACGAATTTATATTCGCTTTGCAGTTGTATCTGTTGAAAGACGCTATCGAGGGGCGCATTGTTTACGCTAAGATTTATCTCTGCGTAGATGGGTTTGCAAAAAAAGACAAGCAGTAGTAATGTAACTATTTTCATAGCTTTGTTTTGTTTGGGTTAATCAAGCTGAATAACATAGCACTATTTTATACAGGGGTTAACTCAAATTTTGACCGGTGAGTGTTCGTTGCACTTCCCGGTTTTTTTATTAACTCCTTACTTCAGAACCGTGATCTTTTTATTATCCACGCTGAAATGTACGCTGCCGGTAGCTTCCAGCAGGTGCAGCAGTTTGGATACGGGTACTTCCCTGGGAATGGTGGTATTGAAATGCTGGCTGACATTGTCCTGGTAGCTGATTGTCGCATCATACCATCTTGCCACCTGCAACATGACTTCCTTTAGGGGTGTATTTTTGAATACAAATTCGCCATCCTTCCATGCCGTTACCGTTTTCCCGTCCGCAGCCATCTTTAGGATGTCCCCCCGCCCATCTACCTGGGCCTGTTCACCTGGTTTGATGACTAGATTATTGTTTACCCGGACTGAGCCTTCCAACAGCGTGATGCTAACTGACGATTCATCGCTGTAGGCATTGATATTAAAATGCGTTCCAAGGACTTCGGTCGTTGTGCCGGCAGCTGTGATCACAAAGGGATGACTTGCATCTTTGGCAATTTCAAAATATCCTTCACCGGTCAGTTCCACTTTTCTTTTATCCCCCGAAAAAGAACTGGGATACCTAAGAGAAGACGCGGCATTGAGCCATACCTTGCTTCCATCAGCCAGCGTCAGCTGAAACTGGCCGCCGTTTGGCGTAGATAATACATTATACGAAATCTCCTGCGCGGCATTTCCGGAAACCCGGTAGGTTATTTTTCCGCTGTCATCTTTTGTGATGGTGCTGATTCCTTCTTTAGTGATGTCTCCACTTTTTATGCTGTCCAGTTTAATCTTTTTTCCATTGGCAAGCGTGAGTGTAGCCTTATCTTTTCCCGGTGCAATATCATGTGCCACCACTGAAATATTTTTTTCCTGGTGATCAATTCTTAAGAAAATGATCGTGGAAATGATCAACGCGAGCATGGCTGCAACAGAAATATAGGGAAGCAGTAACTTAATATAAGAAATTCGTTTTGCCGGGGTTTTATCAATTTTACTTCGCACCCTTTCCAGAGCCTCTTCTACCCTCAGTTTCTTTTTCCAGTGCAGCCATTTGTCAATATTGTTTTTATCCGTAAGCTCTTCGAACAGCCGCTGGTTTGCCATGTTTGCGTTCACCCAGTTATCCAGCTCATCGTGTTCCGTTTCCGACAACTCATCGTTCAGGTATCCGCTGATAAGACGGGATATTCTAAAAGCTTCTTCGTTGCTGTCGTCCGGCGATATGGGATGCTCTTCATTCAACGCAGTTAATGGTTTTACGGCTGCAAAATTAGGTTTAGTTAAGGTAAGACATGCGGGTGAGACAAATGGAAGAAATAATATTAAAATAATTTTGAAATTTTACCGGATACATGATTATATGTAGGAAATGTGTCGCGTGAGAAATTACTTAGCAGGGTTGAACAGGAAACTTTTGCCAGCTGTAGTTAACCTTAGTCATAAACTTTGCAGATAAAAAAACAATGTCAACATCACATTCACTTGAAGATTTGCAACGCTATCATGATGAAGCGATAAAATTTTTTGGTTCTCAACTTATGCTTTTGAAGGAAGCAATACCAAAGATTATTGATGATCGTATAGCGAAATCCGCTGTCCTGTTAATAAGCAGTGGTCAAACTGGTGCAGCACTTTTACAGTTAGCAAACCAGGCTGATACTTTTACCAAAGAATCAGTAATGCTTGCCCGAGCATTTATGGAAACAATAACTAATTTTTGCTACGTAAGTATTTGTGATGAGAAAGAATACCGCAGATTTATTTTACACCCCGTTTATAAACATTACCACAAAGTCGGATTACCTAAAATTGAAGATGATTTAGACTTTATTGCTGAAAATGCAACTGCACGTAAAGACAAACAAAAAAAGTTAAAGCAAATCCCTATTGTGCAGGAAGCTTTAGCCATGTTTTCGGAAACAAAAAACAATATGAACTGGACAAAGAAAACATTAAACGAACGAATTGGGGCAATTGAAAAATGGGGTAAACTGCTTGATGTATTTTTTACTATTAACAAAAATCAATATTATTCTGATGCTTCCGAAACCCTCCACGGTTCCTTATATGGGTGTACCTATTATACAGGAAGTTTTGACCCAGATTTTAACCGCACCAAAGAAAAAGAATTAGATAAAAAACTGTATAAAGACAGCACTTGTATACTATTACATCTTGGAATGCTCATACACGAATCCTTAACGCTTATTTCTTATTCAAATGATATCAAAAAGATATGGGAATACTCGTACACGAATAGGGCACAAGCATTGAGCCTATTATTCCTTGTGCTGGAAAAAAAAGGTGACCACCTGGGAAAGGCAAAAAAGAAATAAGTGTCCGAAGTTTTGCCTTCAAATACCCTTTTATATTGGTAACCTGCCCAACTTTTGTACCATAAGAATTGAATTCATCACAGATTCCCATTGTTCAATCTTTTATACAGTTGCTCTGGCTTCATCGGAAAATGAATAAAGTAAATCTATTTACCAATAAATCTTTTCCGATTGCCAATCTCCTCCTCATTAATTTCAAAGCGTTTTTTTGTCTGTACCCTTTGTTGTTTACAATAGTTTTTGAAGAATAAAATGGACAAAAAAATAAGACCCTGCTATTTTTTTAGCAGGGTTTTTTCAGATTGATTTTAGGTTTTATAATAAATTGAAAGCACTCAAGTTGATCTTTTCGTGAAGAATAGTTGAAGTCAACTAATTTACAGGAATAAATTATATTATTATCTGCAGGGCATAGGAATAGCCAAAAATTGGTATAATCGCATGCGAAATTTATTTTTTGAACTTTTGGTATAAGGCATCTATGGGAAAAGACTTTTTCGAATGGAAAAGATAACGATAATCAGGATGATAATCGTAAGGATCAAAAAATCCGAAAGCCATTTAGGCCTGCGCCGCCACCTTCTTTTATGATGCATAATATTTAGTTCGTTAATATAATGACGTTAACGTACTATTAAAAAGGCTCGAAAAAGTTTGCATAAACGTCAATAAAAATATTTCACAAAAATAATGAAAACCTGTAGCTGAAAAAAACAGGACATTAGACTCCATTACCATACTTTTTAGAAAAAACAAATTCCTTTTTCTTCAGAATGATTTTAGGTTTGCAGTTAAGGGAATCAGTTATTTTGTTTTCAAATTAAATCTGATCGCATCCCAGTATTCTTTTCCATAACCCACCAGTATTTCAGATCCTCTTGGAATATCTTTCAGCGCTTCAATAAAAACTCTATTGCCTTTTTCAACATATCGCGAATTATTTCCTAGCCCCTTCACGCGATATAATCCCCTTGCGTCGTTGGCAAACCTGGCAAATGCTCTTGATGTCTTTGCGTCTATCACCTGATCACGCTTTATGTAATAAATATACTGGTCGCCTGCTTTTACGTCTTTCCAGTTTATGATCTTCCCTTTGTATTCCCCGATAATAGTTCCCTTTGGAATAAAAACATTGGTAAAGAGACCCTTTCCCGCTCCGGGCAATGTCGATTTTTTTATGAGCAGTTTTTTCATGAGGCAATAAAGTTAAGAAGCAGGTTCATAGAATATTTCCGATTGCCAAATCATTCCTTCTGATCCAAAATCTCCCGATGGCTAATTTAGATCCCGACAATTTTCACACCAATCCGCTGCGTATGGAAGAACTGTTCACCTACCTGGAGTCGATCCACCCATTTTCGTCCCCGTTGCGGGAGCATCTCAGCCGCACCTTAAAACAACGGGAGCTCACAACAAAAAAATTTTTACTGAAAGCCGGGCATGTGTGCCGGCACATCTGGTTTGTCAAAAAAGGGTTGCTCCGTTGTTTTTATATCACACACGATGCGGAGGTATGTTCCTGGTTCATGAAGGAAGGGGATGTAATCATTTCGATTGAAAGTTTTTTCCGCCAGACGCCGAGTTATGAAACCATCCAGGCGCTGGAGGACTGCGAGCTTTTTTATATCGACTATGACGAACTGCAGCGGATGTACCGCGAATTTCCGGAGTTCAATGTTCCGGGTCGTGTGCTCACCGAAAAATATTATTGCCAGAGTGAGCAAAGGCTTTACTCGATGCGTATGCAGCGCGCGCCTGAGCGCTATGCTTATTTGCAGGAACACGAGCCGGAATTACTCCAGCGAGTTGCCTCGAAATACATCGCTTCATACCTCGGGCTGACGGAAGTGACATTCAGCCGGATCAAAAACCGCAAGATGAAAAAATAATTTTTTCATTTTTAAAACTGCTGTTATGAAAAAGCGCACTCTTTTTTCATTTTTCTTTTTCTGCCCCTTTCTCTTTTTCATTTCCTGTAAAAAACAAGAGTCCTCAACTCTTCGCGAAGAGGGGCTGACAATCGCAAAAGCGAAGCATTTTTTTTCCGGGCTGGCTGTGCCGGCTGAAACGACTGAAGCTGTTGCATCGGCGCAGCGCAATGCGAGGAAGCAGCTCGCCAAAATTCCGCTATGGAATAAAGCGTATACGATAAAATTAGCCGGCATACCCTCAGTGATGGTGCCCGTGCAGTATGCATCGCCGTTATACCTCACCGGGAATTTCAGCGGCCAAAAGGCATGGCTTGCTGATGACATCACGCGGCTTCTGGTCTATACCGACAGACAAAATAATTACCATGCAAATCTCCTCACCTATTTTCCCGATTCCGATTATTCGGCCGGCGGCGCGTTTACGGGGATAATTTTTGTAGACGACTGGTCCGGGGATGCCATTACCAAATACAAGATTGGAAAAGATCATTCCGTATCGCAGTGGGATGGCAACCTGCCTCCGTTGACACCCGCTTCTGCTATAGGAACGGACGCTGTTCATGATCCCGATCTCACGGTAATCGTCTCTACCTGCACCACCATCTATGGTTACAACTATTCCGCAGATGACCCGGAAAACGGTTATGCCTATACGGAAGATGGTGGCTGTGTGTATAATATCATTTCCAGTGATGACGGTGCAGGCACTGGTTATGGGGGCGGAAGCGGACTGGCTTCAGCCGGGACGGCCGGTGGTGGCAGCAGCGGCTTTCTTTCCTCCACGGTGATCATTGCTTCGGGAAATAATATCATCGGGAACATCAAAGATTACGATAAATGTTTTACCAATACCGGGGGTACGGGTTTTACCTACTCGGTGACCGTTTGTGTTGACCAGCCTGTGCCAGGCACGCGCGAGACCTGGGGGCTCACGCCTTCCGATGCCTCTGCCAGTGCGAATCCAATAGATGTTGGTCACGTGTTTATGGTGTTCACCGAGAAAAGTCCTGCAGGAGTAGTTACGCGCAATATCGGTTTATACCCTTCAGGCAGCGTAAGTCCCTCCAGTCCTTCTTCGGGCGGGCAGCTAAACAATGATGCCAGTCACGGCTATGATATTTCGCTGACTGTTTCCGCCACAAGTGAGCAGTTTTTCAATATGCTGAATTATGTCGCCCAAAATGCAACAGCCCCCTACAACCTGAATTCGAACAATTGTACCTCATTTACCCTGCACACGCTATACGCCGGAGATATCTATTTACCGGCAACGGTAGGCACCTGGCCAGGTGGTTCGGGAAATGATCCGGGAGATCTGGGAGAAGACATTCGCTCGATGACCCTGTCAGCAGGTGAAACACGCAATACCGTAAGTGATTCTCATCCCAATCTCGGAACCTGCAATTAATAAAACATGAAAAAATTATTTTTATTTGTATTTGTATTTTTTGCACTGCATGCTTCTTCGCAAACAAGAGACTGGCAAAAAACGCGGGCCTGGAAAATCTATGATCTGCGCGACAAAAAAGGTATGCGCATGAAGGCGGATTCATTAAAACAATTTCGGAGCATGGTGCTCGATGATGATTCGGTAAAATATTTTTTAAAGGGTGAGCGGGAAATTCCTCACGGTGATGAACCCGTCTGGATGGGTGCTATCATCCTGTCCTGTTTGGATTCATCCGGAATTTTTCTAAAAGTTGATGTCAGTGTGTACGGGGGCTTTTTTTATGATGAGCAATTTAAAAAGTATTTTCAGGTGAGGGACGAAGTGAAGGAAGAATGGATGGCATATTTGGACCGGAAGGGAACTGAACGGGAAAGATGAACTTTGTTTCCAATGAATTCATTAATCGGGCAGGCTTAATCCTTTATTTCCAAATCCAAAGTTTAGTCCCACCAGAGTAAATAAATTGTGCGTTGATCCAAAATTTTGTCCAAAGCTTGTAGTAAGATATAAATTATCGTTCATCTTGTATTGAATGATACCCACGCAGCGATTTGAACTGATTGCTTTATCACCGGCATAAGTCCTTTGAACAAATTCTACTCCAATTAAAAAATTCCCGTTTGAATATGATAGTTTACCTCCCAGATCAATGGCTGATTTATTTTCAAAAACTGATTTAGCGGTATCTGTCAATATTTTATCCTGTAATAATTTGAACATACCCATCAAATAAAATTTGTCCCGGTGGTTTCGCCAAAATGATTCTCCGAAAGTGGCAGTTATCCATTCAGCAGAGCGGTTAAATCTTGAATTGTTAAAAGAGTTGGCAGCATATGCTTCAGAATAAGCAGCAGCAGCATCCAGTTGAAAAAGCGGCGTTTCGTTCATGTCATTTTGCAGTGCAGCAGAATCTGTTTTATAATTTGGGTGTGATCGTTCACATTGAGCAAGTTCGGTTGCTGTTTGACCTACCACGGTGCAACTTCCCTGAATGCCGTGAAGATTATGGATATCCTGAATGATGTTGTCTATGTTGGAATTTTTACGAATGGTTATCAAGTTTGTCCTGATTCCAAAGGATATATAATTTGTATTATTTAGGAGGCTGCCACTCGTAGAATCAGAAAAGGTAGAAGCTATGGATATAGCCAGCTTTCTGAGGATACCGGTATAATAATGAGCCGCAGAATGACTGGCATCAACATTAATATATTTATAAACATTTTCTGATTGTGGTTTGAAAAACCAATATGGTGCTATTTCGTAGGCGAAATTTTTCGGAATTCCATTTCCATTGTTGAGCTGCGAGAGTGCACTGACCGCAAATTCTTTTGGATTCCCGGGATGTTCAACGCTGGAAGGAGAAATATCGAGTAATTGAAAACAGGGGCTGTTGGGTGTCTTCAGATTCGCTAAAGGAATAGAAAGGGGATTATCCTGAGCAGATGCGAAATGGCAGACCAGGATATGGGCAATTAACCAACTGATTTTTATTTTTCGGTCCCTCATCAAATCAAGTTTATAAATTTATTTACCTGGATAAATTGCCCGGTGGGATCTTTTGATTTATCCTCATCCGCATAATTGAATGTCTTTTTTCCACCTGTTCCCCCGGACAATGTGTATTTGATTACCAAATTATCGTACATGGTTTGCCAAAGCGAAGGATCAACCGTTTCCAAATCCACGGATGTAGCTATTCCCAACATTTTCCCTTTGATATCCGTATTGACTCCCGTTTGGCAGTCGATAATGTCACCATCGTCATCGCAATCACAATTGGGAATATCAGTTCCCGCTTTATCCACAAACAATTGCGCTTTACTAAAAGCGATACCTGCTGTGGAGACGCGCACATTCAAAATAATTTCGGATCCATCGGTTCCAACGTGATAGGAATCTGCAGCCATAATGAAATGGTTTAATGATTTTGTTCAAATTTTACCTCACCAAAAAGGCAAACTTTCCGTAGTTTATTTGGCTGCAGCTTTATTGATATTCATCTGGTTAATCGGCTTTTTATCTACTTGAAATGCCAGGGCGGAAGCAGCTCCTGCAAGTAAAACAGAAAGCAGTAAAGCAGCGGTCGTTCTTTGTTCTACGCTCAAGGCCGGCCACACGGCGTCAAAAGCTGTTGATCTTTGCAGCATCGTCCATCCCACAAATGCAAGGGGTGGTATTAATGCCCTGCAATAATCCCAGGAATCCCATTGCCCGCCTTTTATTCTCGCAGAGACATATAAAATAATACTGATCACTATCAAACCATAAAAAGCCATATGGAGTGCCGGAGATCCCGCGTCCGTAATTGTAGTCCTTTTATCGGCAGTAGTTGTCGTAGTGTATGATATAATCAAGGCATGCAAGCTCAGTACTTCTGCCGGCACAAGAGCTGCAAAAGCATCGACATACGTTTTTACACCTGGTGAAGAAGAGGATCTACTGGTACCCGGCGAAGCTTTTTCTCTACGGGTGGTAAGGGCGGCATAAGTTAAGGTGCTCATAGGTTTATTTTATTTTTTAAAAATAGATTGATGGTCTATTGCATGTGCAGTCATGCTCAAAATCAATTTGCATAAAAGGCCGGAGGAAAGCTTTTTGTTAAATAGGGAAGAAAAGTTCAATTTCAGGTCATTCGCAACAGGAAAGACCAAACTAAGATTATTGCGTATATGAAAACAAGGGCGTTGTTTTATTTTTGATTACATAATGGATAATTTTATTTTTTGCTACATGATTCTATTTATGGAGTTAGAAACTTCCCGGATACTGCTTCAGCAGAAAACTTAATATTCTTTTACGTGTGCCTGTATACGTTAAAATTATCTTTTGCTAATTATCATTTTATCGTTTCCACTATTTCTTATCATTTTATAATTCGTTTCGCTTATTTGTGACTGTAGATTTGTCCTGTACAAAACAATGGAAGAGTGGCAGAAACAATTTCTGTTGCTTATGTGAAAAAAGAAAAAGTGAGTCATGCTCAGATCAGTCAGTTGGCAAGGTTTTTTTATCGTTACCGGAATGTTAACCGGTATTTATTATACGATCATTGCGCTGATCTATTACCGCACGGAAATCGGGATCTTCCTCCGGTCGCCAAAAAAATGGAAAAATATTTTTCAAAAAACATCATCGCCGAAAGAAAAAAACAACGAAGATTTTTTTGCATCGGCATCAACCTTAAAAAAAGAAGTGGATCAGCTGATCTCCAATGCATATTACCGCAAGACCAATAAAACAGATCTTCATTTAGGGCTACGCGAACATTTGGAAAATTATGCAGGCTTACCGGAACATTTCCGGATTGCTATCAATAATCATATTCAGTCAACTGGAGAAAAAACCGGTTTGTTTCCATTCACCAAAGAGGAGTTGAGCATGTTGTGGAGAGCTGGTGAATGAACGGGCTGTCATCGTCGCTGCCTCCCGATAGCGGAAAGGGAGGTGGCTGCACGATGATCAAAAATCCATTTCGATTGATCTCAACAACGCAATTATGAAAATAAAAACAACGGTATTCTTTTTTGCCTTTTTACTATATTCCAAACTGGATGCACAAACAGCAGATGGCAATGCAGGCATCAACCAGGCCAATACCACGGTGCGTGGATATTTTGATGCAGGAACGAATCTCATGTATGCCGTGGGTGCGATCCTCGGGCTCATCGGTGCTGTTAAAGTTTACCAGAAGTGGAATCACGGGGATCATGACACAGGAAAAGTCGCTGCGGCCTGGTTTGGCAGTTGTATTTTTTTAGTTATTGTAGCCACCGTACTTAAATCTTTTTTTGGTCTATGACAAACAGCGTGTACAAAATCAACAAAGGAATCAATAAACCCATCGAGTTCAAAGGATTAAAAGCGCAATACATTTGGTGGCTCGGCGGCGGGATCATTGCACTGATGGTTTTATTTGCAATCCTCTATATTATTGGTGTGAATGCGTATGTATGTGTTGTGACAATTTTACTTGCGGGATGTCTTGTATTTATTTATGTTTACAAACTCAGCAATAAATACGGAGAGCATGGCATGAAAAAAAAGATCGCGAAAAGACAAATTCCAAAAACAATAAAAAGCTATACCAGGAATATTTTTTTAATTCATTAAATGAAAAACGGAATTACCATAAGACCTGCAAGAAACCATGACGGGCGAAGAATATTTAATTTTCTCTGCGAACTGGAAGACCGATTGCTTGATCAGCAGGAATTCGAGATCAACTACCGGGTATGTCTGTCCGATAACAACAATATTTACCTGGTTGCTGCCGATGCGAACAATGATGCGATCGGATATATCAGTTGCCATGGACAGATCCTCCTTCACCACGGCGGGATGGTCTTTGAGATCGAGGAGCTTTTTGTGATGGAGCCTTACCGGAAAAAAGGGGTCGGAAAATTATTACTCAAAGGACTTGATGAATACCTTGCTAAAAGAGATTATGTGATGCTGGAGGTCACTACCAATAAACAACGAACAGAAACTATCGCATTTTATGCAGCCTGCGGTTTTGAAGAGACGCATGTAAAATTTACACGCGTGCCGAAATAATGTTTTTTTTAATAGTGAAGAGTGAACAAGTGATGGAAAGAAATTTAGCAGACATATTACCCATTTTGGGCGTAGAGCAGGGTGCGATCCTCTCAAAAAAGGGAGACGTAACGATCGGATTTACGGTCACGCTTCCGGAAATATTCACGCTCTCTAATGAAGAGTACGAATCATTTCATCAGATATGGATCAAGGCCATTAAAATACTTTCCAAACAATCGGTTTTTCACAAACAGGACTGGTTCACTGAAAATAAGTTTACATCCGATTATTCTAAAGAAGATAAAAGTTTTCTTGGTCGCAGCAGTGAACGGTTTTTTAATGAAAGACCTTATTTGGATCATCATTGTCATATCTATCTGACGAAAAAACCCGGTGATAGAAAATTATCCTCATCGGTTGTTTCTAATTTATTACGAAAAAATATTGTACCCGAAGAAACACTCCACCCCCATTTATTACAGGAATTTTTAGACAGCGCGGGACAATTCAAACGGATCATGGAGGATAGCGGCTTTGTGAAAATGAAGCGTATGGGAAATGCTGAACTGCTCAGCACGAAATCAACAGCGGGCGCCATCGAACAATATTGTTTTCTCCTGGACAGGGATCAGTTGACGATCAAGGATATTTCATTTGCCGATGGCATTCGTGTCGGAAATAATTATTGCCAGTTGTATACCCTGTCCAGCCCGACTGAACTTCCTTCGCTATGCGGATCAAGAATTAATTATGACAAATATTCAACGGACAAAACAAAATTTTCTGTAGGCTTCGCTTCAGAACTCGGACAATTGCTTTCCTGCAATCATTTGTATAATCAGTATATTTTTATTGATGATACGCAAAAAACGATTCGTCAGCTGGAATCAAAAAAGCTCAGGCTGCAATCGCTGTC
>JAJPJP010000083.1 GCA_021324175.1 Chitinophagia bacterium | reverse complement strand
AAGTTGGCGAAGTGTTCAATATGTTCGTTAAACCCCTCAGGCTGACGGTAAGTAGTGTCAGGTTCCTGAATGTCTTTTTTATCCGCTTCGGAATATTTCTCATTGTATACAGTCATGAGTTGGTCTTGCATGGCTTTTGGATAGGTGTCAAGCGAATCCCATCCTCCTATCCCGTGCGCCCTGGCCATTTTGCGGTGATGAATAGTGAAGCCGCCGTATCCCATGTCGAGCACGCCCTCCGACCCAATAAATTTCACCGTGCTTGTTTCCCCCAGTCCGCTAATGAAATTGACGCGAAGCATCACCTGGAATTCGGGGTGTTCGGGTGTTTCGGGATATTGCATGATTCCGGTCATAACGTCAGGAACGTCCCTTTTGTCTTTCCAGTAACAGAGCTGCCCAGAGGCATAAATCTTCTCGGGACCTTTGGAATCGGTGATGACATGTATTCCGCTAAGCAAATGCACGAAAAGGTCTCCCGCCACTCCCGTACCAAAAGCGCGGTAGTTCCTCCACCAGAAGAATTTCTTAGGATCGTATGGCTCTTTTGGCATGCCGGCAATATACCTGTCCCAATCGACTGTTGCGGGCGATGCGTCGGTTGGCATGGTGTATTCCCAGGCGCCGAGCGCGCTTTGCCGGTCAAAATTGGCTTCTATGCAGCTAAGCTGGCCAATTTCACCCGCTTTAAATAATTCTCTGGCTTTCCAGTATGCCAGACTGCTAACACGCTGACTGCCAACTTGCATGGTCTTCCTGGTTCGTTGATGGGTCTCAATAACCTCGAGACCCTGATCGAGGTGATGCACCATCGGCTTTTCGCAATAAACCGACTTTCCTTTATTCATCGCATCAATGGAAATTCGGGAGTGCCAAAGATCCGCCGTTGCAATTATTACGGCATCAATGTCTTTTCTTTCCAATATATCGCGATAGTCCTGGGTTGTGAAAACGTCCTTGCCATAAAGTTCTTTTGCATGTTCCAGCCTTCCCTTGTAAAGATCGCATGCGGCCGTAAGATGAACCCCGGGTACCTTTAATGCTGCTTCGAGGTCGTTATAGCCCATGATGCCCATTCCAATCACTGCGATATTTACCTTGTCGTTTGCCACGTACTTTTTCTCGTAGGGGATTGTTCTGGGTTCACCAGGCTGCCCGGTGGCAAGCGACAAATATGGGCCCGAAGATAACAGGATACCGGTTCCACCCAATTGCTGCAGGAACTTTCTTCGAGAAGAATTTGGCTTTGACATATTCGTTTTAAAAGATTTTATTTTCCAGCGTTCCTTACCAGACTGCGCTACTGTAGCTTGGCGACCTGGTCATGAAAATATTGTATGGTGTGGCGTACGTCACCCACGCTGTTGTCCCAGTTGCTTTCCTGTTCAATCGAAAACATCCCATTAAAATGTTGTCTCTTGAGTTCTGCAAAGATGGCCGGGAAATTGTTGACCCCATAGCCCACAGCTGTGTCAGGGGCATCAACTTGCCCAAAGACCTTTACGTCTTTAAGGTGCACGCCAAAAACATGACCTTCCAGCTCCTTTAAGCAGTCAACAGGATTCAAACCGTTACGGGCCCAATGTCCTACATCCGCGCATGAACCGATGTTGGGGTGCCCGACAGTCGCAGCGAGAACCGAATCGGGGCTCCAGTAAACAGCCGGCTTTGGATGATCGTGTATGGCGACCTTGATGCCATAAACTCCCGCCAAACTATCCACCATTCCCCATTGTGATTTGATTGGTTCCGCCGTAATATAACTCAAGCCAAATTCTTTCGCGAGATCCATATATTTTTTCCACTCAGCAAGATCTTTGGGTTCGATGACTCCCATTGCAACTATGCTGATGCCCTTTGCCTTGAGGGTTTCTTTGAGCTTGGCCCGATCCTCAGCCGTCATGTCCGGTCCAAAATCGCCCTTCATATCGCCACCAAGTTTCTGTCCGGGGAAAGCTTCAATAAACTTTGCGCCGGTGCTGTCCACCTTGTCAAGCGCGGTCACAAACGGAAAATGGTTAAAAGTCCACATCTGAACGCCAATTTTCCAGTTCGCAGTCACGTCGGAAGAATCATTTTTTGCTTCTGCGCTTTGCTGTGACGAGGGGTTATTGCATTGGGTGAATAGCAGTCCCACAGACATGAAGAGGACAAAAAATCCAGCTTGCTTTTTCATCTCTAGAATTTTGTGTGTGAATAAGAGGGTTGAAGATAAGGATTATTCAATTTTGATTTTTGCACTTTTTTTGAGGAAACTCTGGCCGGCATGTAAAAATGTTCTGATTACCTTTGCGGATATTTTTACCAATGAAATCACTGAGGCCGTTTCTTTTTTCGGGTGTAATTCTTATATCTGTTGTTCACGGCCAGCCCCGGAGAGAAGACATCTTTACCGACGTAGTCCTTTTCAACAAACGCGCTCAACTGGAAAAAGACTTGCGTGAACGTGTCATTGCAAAAACCTTTTCCACACCTTTGGATGGCAACAACGAATACAAATATGAAACTGCCTGCGATGCCATTGCGCAATTTCAATTTCTAAACTCAGAAATTGAGAATGGATTTTCTCAAATTTTCCGCCTTTATGATTCTTTGGAATACGATACACGGAAATCATTTCTCGAAGCGGTCTATGCCGTAAGTCCGGAAAAATATGAGTCTGAAATGTGGGCTGTCCTGGAAAAAGAAAACAGCCCGGCGCTATTTGCCATTTCAGCTTCATATCTATATCGTTTCGACCCCTCTATTAGTAATAGTAACCGGCTGAAAATTGCGCTGGTTGAAAAATTCCCAGGATTTGATTCGCTTGCCGTGCTGGAGGACCTGGTTAACTTTCTGAGTTACCATCGCCAGCAGGTCCATAAAGCAACTCCGGAAATTATCCAGCTTTTCCGATACCAGCATTTCAAGCAGCAAAAAACAATCTATTCATTTCAACGCTGGAATCGTGATTATCCCGGTCTTGCGATAATACAATATGCCGACGGGCATTTTGCGCGCGACGCAGGCGGAAGGCTGCTCGTTTTCTCGCAGCTGGCAAGATCAGGATCCGACCTCCCCTACTTTCTTCATAATGGCAGCACACCCCAGGGGATTTACAGCATACAAGGAACAGGAATTTCCCATAATAACTTTATCGGTCCGACACCGAGTATTCAGCTCCTCCTTCCATTTGAAGAAAAATGGGAAAAGTATTTCCACACGGAGGCTTCATTTCATCAGGATTCTCTTCGTGCTTATTTGGAACAGCTTCCTGCCACCTGGCGACATTACGAACCAATGATGGAATCCTGGAATGCGGGGCAGGCAGGGCGGTCATGGATCATTGCGCACGGAACCACGATCGATCCAGAATATTTCAAAGACAAGCCTTTTTACCCTTTGACGCCGACGGAAGGTTGTCTTTGTGCCAAGGAAATTTGGAACAATACAACAGGCCATCTGTTGATCAGTGAGCAATTTAACCTGGTCAGCGCCTTTCAGGCCACACCAGGGAATAAAGGTGTATTATTTGTAGTCAACATTGACAATCAGGGCAGGCCCGTCAGCCGCGAAGAAGTGGAGTCCTTGGTTCGGCAATTTGAAAAAAATAAGTCCCAAAAACCTCAGAATTCTACAGGGCATTAACGATAAGTGTTGGCGCGCGAAATTTCGAATCTTGTCGTTTAAGAATTTTCTCATGACAGATTATCTTATCGATCCTCCGGAAGACCCTTTTTTGCATTTTTCCGGCAAGCCGATCAAAAAAAAATCCCGCATTCAGCGGGATTCCCATCATTCGTTATGAAGATCAAAACGGAAGATCATCGATCGGTTCCGTTATATCGCTTGCGGCAGAAACACTCCGCGAAGGTTGCGAAGTCTGACTGGCCGATGTATCCGTATTGGCAATTCCGGAATAATCTCCACTCGACCGGCTGCCCAGCAATTGAACATTAACGACCCTAAGCGTAAGTGATGTGCCTGTCGAACCATCATTTTTTTGATAGGTGCGAACTTCCGGGGTGCCCTCCACATAAACCTGCGTCCCCTTTTTCAGATAAGGGGCAATACCAGTCCTGTCCGTCCAATAGGCGCATTCCACCCAAATAGTTTTATCCTTCTGATTACCCTGTGAATCCCGGAATTTCTCTGTGTGTGCAACGTTAAAATTTATAACGTTTTTGCCATTAACCGCATTTGTTACGCAATCCTTGCCGAGATTGCCAATTACCTGTAGTTTGATCATGATTGAAAGATTTAGCTCCGTACTTGAAATTTGTTTAACTCAGCAATTTAACGCATTTAGCCAGCCTGAGGTTCAGCGGATGTTTACTGTGCAAAAAATGTCGGTATTGACCAAAGTCATTGTAGGCAGCCGGTCCGCAATTATTTTCCTAATCTTCTACAGACCAATGGGTTGACCATAGTTTGCCTAAAAGAGCGGAGTGCTCCTTGTCGAGCAGTTTAATCTTGTAAATTTGCTTGTTGACAAATTAGTCTTATGAGCAGAATGGGCAAGGTCATGGTGGCAATGAGCGGAGGCATTGACAGCACGGTAACGTCATTAATGTTGCATGACCAGGGTTATGAAGTCATCGGAATAACCATGAAAACATGGTATTACGCTACTTCAGGAAGTTCAAAAAAAGAAACCGGTTGTTGCAATCTTGATAGTTTCAATGATGCTCGGATGGCCGCGGTTCAGCATGGCTTTCCACATTTTGTTTTGGATATCCGGGAAGAGTTTGGCGATTTCGTGATCGAAAATTTTGTTGACGAATACCTTGCAGGGAGAACTCCGAATCCCTGCATCATGTGCAACACGCATATCAAATGGAGGGCGCTATTAAAACGAGCAGATGCACTTGATTGTGAATTTATTGCCACGGGCCATTATGCAAGATTGGGCCAAACGCCCGACCGATATTTCATCCGCAAAGCCGTCGACGGCACCAAAGACCAAAGCTACGTCCTGTGGGGACTCCAGCAGGACCTTCTTTGCAGGACGATTTTCCCCCTCGGAGAATATCTGAAAAAAGACGTCCGTACGCTCGCTAACGATTATGGATATCCTGATCTGGCAACAAAAAAGGAGAGCTATGAAATCTGTTTTGTTCCGGACAATGATTACCGCAGTTTCTTGAGGCATAAAGTTCCCGGCCTCGAGGGCCGGGTGCAAGGCGGCAATTTTGTCGACAAAAGTGGCAACATAATGGGGCGTCACAAAGGATATCCGTTTTATACTGTCGGGCAGCGTAAAGGTCTAGATGTCACTTTCGGCAAGCCGGTTTACGTCACTGCAATTGACCCTGATAACAATATTGTCGTTCTTGGAGAAGAATCGGATCTCTTCCGGGAGGTCATGACTGTTGGCAGCATAAACCTCATGAAATATGATTCCATACGCCCGAAAACGGAAGCAATTACCCGGATAAGGTATAAGGATCCGGGGAATCACAGCATTTTATACCCGGGGGATGATGACATTCAAGTGCATTTTTTTGAATCTGCAAAGGGTGTTGCCCCCGGGCAAAGCGCGGTTTTTTATGAGGGTGAGGATGTTATCGGCGGTGGCATTATTCGGGCAAGCGGAAGAACCTGATTTACAGCAATAACAAGGTATTTTTTTCGTTTAATTCCGATGGTGGTCTGACCCTCTACTGTAAACAATATGACCTTTTATCGGATGAAAAAATTTTACGCTATAGCCCTGATACTTGGAATTTGCCTTTTTGCATGCAAAAGATCCAGCATTAATTTCCAGTCGGCTCAATTGACCGACTATCTGCAGTTACAATCTGGGAAATACGTAATATACCGGCTCGATTCTCTTGAATTTGTAAATTTTGGAACCCAGAGCACGATCGTGAGTTATCAGGCAATGGATGTCATTGATACACTAATCACAGATAATCTGGGGCAGCCAACCTGGCGCGTAAACCGGTACCTCAGCGATACAACGGGTACAGCGCCGTGGGCGTTCAATGAAACTTACATGATAACGCCAACCCGCAATGACATCGAACTGGTTGAAAATAATTTGCGATTCATCAAGCTGGTATTGCCAATTATGAATGGTTTCAACTGGCCGGGTAATTCCTATATTGACACCAATGTGCCCATTGACACCAATGGTTCTGTTAATAACGACCCTGATCTCAGCTATTTTGCCAATTGGAATTACGTTTATGACAGCGTTGGGGATCCCTACCTGACGGCCGGTGGCCTGGTCAGCAATTCCCTGATCGTTAACCAGACCAATCAATATTATGGTGATTCGACTAATCCTGCCGCGCCCAGTGGAGTAACGTACAGCCAGGAAGTTTATGGCAAAGGAATTGGACTCATCCATAAAAACCTCGTTCACTGGGAATACCAGCCTCCGAATATTCAGGATCCGGTTGCGTCTTATTTTGGATATGGGATCACGCTGAATATGATCAGCCACAACTAATTTTGTCCATACATGTGGGTTATTGGATAATACGAGTATTGCATGAAAAAAAATGTTATTGCCTTCTTCCTGCTTGCAGGCATCTTCTCGGCAAAAGGGCAATTCACTCGCTTTACGGTGCAGTTTACAGACAAAAATGGAACGCCTTACAGCCTTGACAATCCGACTTCATACTTGTCCGAGCAGGCCATCACCAGGAGAAGCAGGCAGCACTTACATGTCGATTCGACTGACCTGCCGATAAGCCCCGCCTATCTGGACAGCATCCTGTCCATACCTGGTGTCCAGTTTCTCAACCTTTCCAAGTGGTTCAACCAGGTGCTTGTGCGAATCAGCGATTCGACGGTCCTTGAAAAAATAAACGCATTTCCTTTTGTCAGGAAAAGTCAACCGGTTGCAGCCAGCCTCTTGCCGCCTCCTACGCTGCGGCGGAGAGGAAAACTGGAAGGCATGATGAGCCTCGGGGACAAAAAATATTCAGCATTCCCAGCCACTTGGCTTGAATGCGGGCCAGATACAAATTTCTACTCCTACGGTTATTCCTACCTGCAAATTCACATGCACAACGGTGAATTCCTTCATAACCTGGGATATCATGGCGAAAACATGACAATTGCCATCCTTGATGCCGGTTTTCTTGACTACCTGAGTAATCCGGTTTTTGACAGTGTGCGTCTGGGCAACCAGGTTTTGGGAACCTACGACTATGTGAATCTTAAGACCAGCGTCAATGAAGAAAACGTCCATGGTGCCTACTGTTTTTCGATCCTTGCGGCCAATCTTCCGGGTCAAATGATAGGATCTTCGCCGCGCTCTAAGTACTATCTTTTGAAAACAGAGGATGTCAATTCCGAATATCCTGTGGAAGAACAAAACTGGGTTGCGGCCGCCGAATTCGCAGACAGCGCCGGTGCGGATATCATATCGACGTCGCTCGGATATGATTATTTTGACGATAGCATATTTAACCTCAATTATGCGGAGCGCAACGGGCATGCTGCGCTGATTAGCATAGCGGCAAATTATGCCGTTGCCAAGGGAATGATTGTCACAGCCAGCGCGGGGAATTCCGGAGATGCCACCGACGAATCGAAATACGTCGCCTGCCCAGGCGATGCAGACAGTTCCCTGACTGTTGGGGCTACCGATGTGAATGGATTAATCGCGCCATTTTCGAGCTGGGGTCCAAATTCGTCGGGGGAAATAAAACCAAATGTTGTTTCAGTAGGTGAAGGGACGACTATAGCCGGCCCGGATGGGAGCATCGGCACTGGCAATGGCACGTCGTTTTCCAATCCAAATATTGCTGGCCTTGTTGCTTGCCTCTGGCAGGCGTTTCCTGGATTCGCAAATCGCGATATCATCAATGCTGTTCAGGAAAGTTCAAGTCAGTATACAAAACCAGACGGCAGGTATGGATACGGAATACCGGATTTCATGAAAGCTTACACCATCCTGTTGCAACAACAATCTTTGCAATCTTATATTGCCAGCGTGGGCAATAAATGGCTCAGCGCTTTCCCGAATCCTTATACGTCCAATTTTACGGTTTTATTCAGAGCAGGGGCTAACGGAAATGCCTACCTACAACTTACCGATGGCCTGGGACGTATATTGGAGACAAGGGAGGTGCCTATAGCCAACGGCGAATATTATACGGTCATATTTTCAAGTGCTCCATTGCTGGCACGAGGCGTTTATTTCGTGCACTACTCAGACGGACGTGAGAAGGGCGTAGTGAGCGTAGTCAAGAAGTAAGCCTTGCTGCATAAAGAGTATCGGCACGCAGATGATAGCCTGGAAGCGCTCCTGACTGCTGGACCTCTAAACCGAACTGAGAACGGCAAAAATCAACCACGTCTTCATTTTCTTTCCTGAAAACCGAGCAGGTCGAATAAATCAACCAACCCATTTCTGCCAGTGCAGGAATAACATGTCGAAGGATTTCTGTTTGAAGGGAATAAAATTGTTCCAACTGCTCGTTCCTGAAAAAAAATGCTGCTTCGGGGGTTCGGCTCCACGTTCCGCTCCCGCTGCAGGGCACATCAGCCAGGATCAATGAGAAAGTTCCACGATTGGCCGGAAATATTCTTGTCAAATCAGCGACGCGCAATGCAAACTTCGAGATCCCGGCTTTCAGAAACCTCTTTTCCAGGTTCGCAAGAATCGTCCGTCTTATATCAGATACGGTGAGATCGATTTTCGAGTTCTGGTCAAAGAGCATGATAGACTTGCCTCCGCTTCCCGCGCAGCAATCCCAAACCCTTAAAGAAGAACGATGAAATGCATTCGGGATCAAACTGGCTACTTCCTGCGAAGCAAAATCCTGAATGACGGCCTCGCGATCGAGTGCAATAAACGAATCGATTCTGGATCCGTTGGAAAGAGAAATACATGAATCTCTGATTTGATGGAACGGGATGTTGGCTGTCCCGAGTTTCGCTGCTACCGTCGATTCGAAGCCCGGTCGCACCCTCAGAAATAAATCTGGTTGAACCAGAAAGGAATAACAAAAAGCGGTGTGGTCGATGCCTGCGGTCAATTGATCCTTCCACGGAAAAATTTCCGCAATTGCAAAAGGCTCTTCCAGAAGATCTATTTTTTCCTCGACAGGCAATTGAATTTTTTTATTCCAAACCGGCCTGAGTTGCTCCAGGAAATCATCCGGCGCCTGCCTGGTCAAAAAAAACCCGGTCAGTAATCGTTCCTCCGGCGGCAGGCGCTCGCAGGAACGGCCCAGCCGGTAAAAGGAATAACAAAGCGAGGTGATATATTTTCTGTCTCTGGAGCCGAATTTGCGCCTTGCCGCAAAATATTTTTTGAGGTAATGATGTAATGGGACAGAACCATCAAAGTTGTTGGTAAGTCCGATGGCCTCCTGCAAATAAGAACGGTAGTACATGCTTCAAAATATCCTGGTTTACGTCAATCATATTTCCAGGAGAGCCTTGACCGGATCTTTGCCAAAAAGAAGCTGATCGGGGTTTTCCAGCAATTCTTTTACTCGCACCAGGAAGCTGACGGATTCACGTCCATCAATGATGCGATGATCGTAGCTTACCGCCAAATACATCATCGGCCTGATCGTGATTTGACCCGACACGACTACTGGTCGTTCCTCAATCTTATGCATCCCAAGAATTGCAGACTGCGGAATATTGATGATTGGTGTTGACATGAGGGAGCCAAAAACACCGCCGTTAGTAATGGTAAATGTCCCTCCCTGCATTTCTTCCATAACCAGTTTGTTGTCCCGGGCCTTGGTAGCCAGTTCTACCACTTTGAGTTCTATTTCCGCCATACTAAGACTTTCAGCATTGCGAATGACCGGTACCACCAGCCCCTTCGGGGCACTTACCGCGATTGATATGTCGCAGTAGTTATGATATACAATTTCATCTCCGTCGATATAGGCATTAACGGCCGGCCATTCCTGCAGGGCATAGCAACATGCCTTGGTAAAAAAACTCATAAAGCCAAGATTAACGCCATGCCTCTCCTTAAATTTGTCTTTGAACTTCGTCCTAAGCGACATGATACTGCTCATATCCACCTCGTTGAAAGTAGTGAGCATAGCCGTGGTGTTCTTGGCTTCAACCAGGCGGCGAGAGACGGTCTTGCGCAGGTTACTCATTTTGTCGCGCCGCTCATCCCTGCTAAATAGGGCCTGACCCGGCGTGCGCCCCGGGTTTGCAAGGGCATCCAACACATCGTGCTTTAATATTTTGCCACCGGTACCGCTGGGGCTGATGGTTTTGGTATCTACTTTTTTGTCCGAGATAATGGCGGCGGCGACTGGGGTCGTTTTGATTTCAGCGGCCTTAGCCTGCTGGCCATTGGAAGCTGTTTTCGGTTCAGATTTTTTTTCTTCCACAGCCCTGCCGGGATTGGATTCCTTCACTGGTTCTTCAAACACGATGTTCTTCTTTGCCTCGCTTTTCGATTCTGGTTTTGCGGCTGTGTCATCGATACGAGCGACTACATCGCCAATCTTCAGGGTCTCACCTTCTTTTCCAACGGTATTGAGCGTTCCTGCTTTTTCAGCATTAACCTCAAATGTTGCTTTCTCGCTCTCGAGTTCGGCAATCACTTCATCCCGGTCAACGTAATCGCCTTCTTTTTTAAGCCATTTGACCAGGGTAACTTCACTGATCGATTCGCCGACAGAGGGAACTTTAATGTCAACCATTTTCGATAACGATTTTAAATAAACTATAGCCGTTTTTCTGTGCTCTCGCCTTTATGGCCTGTAACACTCCTCAAAAATAGGTTATTGCCCGCTGTTACATGCTAGATGCTGAACGCCGTTTCGATGATTTCATTTTGCTCCTGTTGGTGGATTTTGCTATACCCGGTGGCGGTCGAGGCACTTGGCTGCCTGCTGATGAACCCATAGTTCAGGCTCTTGAGGTTCATTTGCAGAAATGATGCAGCCCCCATATTGAGTGGCTCCTCCTGTACCCAGAACCAGGTCGCTTTCGCATATTTCTTATACAGTTTCTCGAGTTGATCAAAAGGCAGGGGATAAAGCTGCTCTAGCCGTAGAATGGCCACGTCATGCCTGACTTCCATTTGTTGTCGTTCTAAGAGTTCAAAATATATTTTTCCGCTGCAAAAGAGGACTTTCCTAACGTCGCCTGCCTGCACCGTCGCGTCATCAATCACCTCGCGAAAGCCGCCATTTGTAAATTCTTCCATAGGCGAATAGGTGCCCGGATGACGGAGGTATGCTTTTGGTGAAAAATTGATAAGAGGTTTGCGAAAAGGCCACGCTAGCTGCCTTCTAAAGAGATGAAAAAGGTTTGCAGCGGTAGTAACGTTTGTTACCACTAGGTTCAACTCTGCACATAGTT
>JAJPJP010000387.1 GCA_021324175.1 Chitinophagia bacterium | reverse complement strand
TTCCCAGCGGAGAAGGAGGGATTCGAACCCCCGGTACACTTGCGCGTACAACTGATTTCGAGTCAGTCCCGTTCAACCGCTCCGGCACTTCTCCAGGTAAATTATGAGACTGCTTTATTGACGAGCGCGGCGGCTTCGCTGAGCAGGATGGCGGATTGGACTTTTAATCCGCTCTCTTCGATTAATTTTTTCGCCTCGGCTGCATTCGTTCCCTGGAGCCGGACGATAATCGGCACTTGAATGTCACCGATCGAATTGTAGGCGTCAATCACGCCCTGTGCAACCCTGTCACACCGGACAATGCCGCCAAATATATTAATCAGGATCGCTTTTACTTTTGGGTCTTTCAATATGATGCGAAAACCCGCCTCCACCGTCTGCGCATTCGCCGTCCCTCCTACATCTAAAAAATTTGCCGGTTCCCCGCCACTCAGTTTGATCATGTCCATGGTCGCCATAGCAAGTCCGGCGCCATTGACCATGCAACCGACATTCCCGTCAAGTTTGACAAAGTTCAGGTTATACTTTCCGGCTTCTACCTCTGTCGGATCTTCCTCGCTGATATCCCGCAAGGCCTCCAGTTCAGGGTGCCTCATCAGGGCGTTGTCATCAAGGTTCATTTTGCAGTCAACGGCGATAATCTTTTCATCACTTGTTTTAAAAAGCGGATTGATCTCAAGCATGCTGCAGTCAAGCCCTACATAAGCATTGTATAAATTGGTAACAAAGCGCACACAATTTTTAAAGGCCTCGCTGTTCAACCCCAGGTTAAAAGCAATCTTCCGGGCCTGGAATGGTTGCAACCCCCCGCTGGGGTGAACCCACTCTTTATAAATCTTTTCGGGCGTTTTGTGCGCCACCTCCTCTATATCAATTCCTCCCTCCGTACTGTACATCACTACGTTTTGGCCTTTTGAACGATCCAGGAGGATGGACAGGTAAAACTCTTTGATCGGAATGGGACCGGGATAATAAACATCCTGCGCGATAAGCACTTTATTCACTTTTTTACCCGCGGGTCCCGTCTGCACAGTGACCAGGGTGCCTCCAAGTATATTTGAAGCAATCTGTTTGATTTCCTCCGCATTTTTCCCGACGGCAACGCCACGCTGTTCTGTACCCACGATTTTGCCCTTGCCTCTGCCTCCGGCATGGATCTGCGCCTTCACGACAGCAAAACTGTTGCCCGTGTGGACCTTGATTTGCTTATAAGCTTCTTCTGCTGCGCCTGCGGTGTCAACCGGAATACCTTCCTGCACGGGAACGTTATATTTTTTTAGCAACTCTTTAGCCTGGTATTCGTGAAGGTTCATGTTCAATATTTCGACGAAAATAATGAAGAAGAGAGAATGCGCAAAAAACCCCTGCATCAGCCATTCCCTATATTTGCAAACGCCGGACATTGTCATAGCATCAAATGAATTGAACTGATCATGGATCTCATCAAACAACTTAATGAAACTGTGCTGTATATACGCAGCCGTTCTTCCCGGGTGCCAAAAGTCGGCATCGTGCTGGGAAGCGGACTCGGAAACCTGGTAGAAGAAATCGCCGTTGACATTGAGATCCCATATGATGAAATTCCGCATTTCCCAGTAACCACGGTGGAGGGCCATAGCGGAAAATTGATCCTTGGAAAAATCTCCGGGAAACCTGTCGTGGCCATGTCAGGACGATTTCACTATTATGAAGGCTACCCGGCTCACTACGTAGTTTATCCGATCCGGGCACTGAAATACCTCGGCGTCGAAACCCTGGTAATTTCCAACGCTGCGGGCGGCATAAACTCTTCGCTGCGGGTCGGTGACCTGATGATCATTACAGACCACATCAGCCTCTTTGTCGCCAATCCGCTCATTGGAAAGAATGAAGAGGCAATAGGCTTAAGATTTCCGGATATGAGTGAGCCATATAACCGGCGCCTCATCAGCAGGGTAAAAGAAATTGCCGCCGGCCTGCAAATTCCCCTAAAAGAAGGCGTTTATGCGGGCGTCACGGGTCCGACCTTTGAAACAAGATCCGAATACCGGATGCTGCACCTGGTCGGCTGCGACGCGGTGGGCATGAGCACGGTTCAGGAAGTCATTGCGGCAGTGCATACCGGGATGAAAGTCGTCGCTGTGAGCGTTATAACGGACATGGGCATTCGCGAAGATGATAATATCATTACGCATGAGGAAGTTCTGCATGCTGCCGCGGCGGCCGAGCCGAAACTTTCGGCGATTTTCAGGGAACTGGTAGCCGAACTCTAATATTAACTTTCCAATAACCGGGAGCAATTGTTAATTAATTAATTTGTCTGGTACAATCTCGATGTTGAATAAGATAAGCCTGTTTACTGCAATTTTTATTGGAATCGCCTTTTCGCTTTGCGCGCAGAACGACATGGCTTCCAAGTTCAGAAACAGGGGGGGCGGCAAGGGAGACAGCACATTGCAGCACCGTTCCGGAATGGAAGATTCGATCACGATAAACTACCGCTACCTGGATTCCAGCAGGCTGAGGAAGCTGGACTCATCCATCAACGATTTTACGAAAAAGTACCCTTTGCCATGGAACTATGTTGACCTGGGCAATTACGGTACTCCTTCCCACAACCTGATTTTTACGCCAATCATGCAGTCGGGCTGGGATCCGGGATTTCACGCTTATGACCCCTATTTATATACCTTGGACCAAACCCGCTTTTATAACACGACAAGGCCTTATACCGAACTGGATTACCTGCTGGGAAGTAAAAAAGAGCAATTTATCGGGCTGACGCACACACAGAATATCAAGCCCAATTGGAATGCGGCCATCCAGTATCGCCTGCTCAGCTCCGCGGGCACTTTTCAAAGCCAGAATACGCTGCACAATAGTTACCGGGTGAACTCCTGGTACCAGTCTTACAACAAGCGTTACCAGGCTTTTTTAATTTTTGTGGGGAACAAGATGGAAGCTGCGGATAACGGCGGAATCCAAAGCCTGGCAGACTTGAATGTAAATACCTTTGCAGATCGCACGACGGTGCCTACTAATCTCGGAAACGGCAGCCAATATGCGGAAGGATTTCTTTCTTCCGGAATGAATACCGGTACACGCTATTCGACATCTACTTTTATGCTGCGCCAGGAATACGAAATCATTGGCAAGAAGGATTCGATCGTGACGGACACGACGGTGGTACCACTTTTTTATCCTTTTTTCCGCGCGGAACACACTTTTCAATACAGCACCTATAAGTACAATTTTACGGACGACGATATTGATTCAGCTTACTACGCGTCGCATTACAACTACATCACCTCCTCATCTCCCTATACGATTAATTTTCAGCGCGACTCATTTTTTAAGCAGGACTACTGGCGGCAGCTGTCGAATGATTTTTCGTTATACCAGTTTCCCGATCCAAAAAACCCCCAGCAGTTCATCAAAGTCGGCGTTACGGAAGAATACCTGGGTGGGATTTTTGACAGCAGCTCTCTGTCCATTTACAACGTTTATCTTCATGGCGAATATCGTAACAAGACCCGGAATCAAAAATGGGACATTGAGGCATCCGGCAAATTTTACCTGACAGGTTCTTATGCTTCGGACTACAATGCTTTCATTACCTTAAGACGGTTTATCTCCAACGATATCGGCTATTTGCAAATCGGTTTTCAGAATGCAAACCGAACGCCCTCGTTCGTTTATAGCCGAACAAGCAGCTTCAGTTTTCAATCCAACCAGGATTTCGGCAAGGAAAACCTGACTAACCTTTTCGCTTCTCTTGATCAGCCCAAAAGGCAATTCCGGCTTTATGGAAATTACTACCTGGTCAACAATTACCATTATTTTAGTGACTATTACAAGGAGAACCAGCAGTCGTCTCCGTTCAACATGCTGGAAATAACTGCCGAAAAAAAATTTACCTGGCACAGGCATCTTGTCTGGCGCACCTGGATTACCGGGCAACAGCAGGCGGGCGCATCTCCTATTCACCTGCCGGCGCTGGTCACGCGCAACCAGTTCGCCTACGAAGGAAATTTTGGTTACAGAAACCTGGATCTTGCCTTTGGCGTTGAGATTCGTTATTACACCGGGTATAAGGCAGATAATTATTCGGCATTGAACGGCCAGTTCTTTGTGCAAAATGATACCACCATTCGCCAGCACCTGCCGGATATCACCGGGTATTTGAACATTCGTTTAAGGGGTT
>JAJPJP010000131.1 GCA_021324175.1 Chitinophagia bacterium | reverse complement strand
TTTTTTGACGCTCATAATTGGAGTCGGGTTTATTTCCGGCATTTATCCAGCGTTCGTATTAAGCTCGTCCAACATTATTAATTCTGTTAAGGGAAAAATTAGTTCGAACAATGGAGGATTGCTGTTGAGAAAGACATTACTGGTTGTTCAATTCACGTTAGCTATTGTAGTTTTTATAAGTTCACTAAATGTTTCAAGGCAGGTTGCTTATTTTTTTAATAAAGATTTAGGTTATAATAAAGAACAGGTGATGATCATTTCTTCAATTCCAAGCAATTGGGATTCTGCCGGTATCAGAAGAATGGAAAACGTAAAAACACAATTACTCGAAATACCTGAGATAAAAAGCGCGAGTTTGTCTTGCGATATTCCTAATGGCAGTGGCGGTTTTGTAAATATTTATGCGGAAAACAGCAGCAATTTCATAAGCGCTTTATTATTAGCTGCGGATGAAGATTTTGCAAAAGTGTACGGCGTTGAAATTAAAGAAGGAATTTTTTTGCACAACAACAACAATTATATTCCGGGGCAAGTTGTGTTAAATGAAACGGCCGTAAAAGCCTTGCGATGGAACACAGCGGCAGGAAAAACAATCAGGATAGGGGCGGCGAACGGACTGCAATTAACTGTGGTAGGTGTGGTAAAAGATTTTCATTATGGTTCATTGCAACAACCAATTCAACCGCTAATTATAGCAAATTTGAAAGAACCGTTTACAGGAAGTTATCGTTATTTTTCAATTAAATTAAATACGTCGAATATTAATAAGAGTGTAAATGCATTGCAGAATAAATGGAAAACCATTTTCCCCGATGCTGGTTTTGAATACAGTTTTATGGATGAAAAATTTCAGGCATTATATTCTTCAGAATTGCAACTGAAAAAGGCCGCGAATATTGCAACCGTGCTTAATCTCATAATCGTGTTTCTCGGAATTTTTGGCGTTGTTGCTTTTACGCTTACCAAACGCACAAAAGAAATCGCTGTGCGAAAAGTTCTTGGAGCAGATGCGCGCAGGATCATTCTTTTATTTATTAAAGATTATGCCTGGCTGATATTGATATCAAACATTATTGCATGGCCGATCGCATACAGCATTACCAGTAAATGGCTTGAGAATTATGCGTACAGAATAGAACAAAATATACTTCCGTATTTGTTTGTCTGTGTACTAATTTTCATTGTGGCATCTGTTTTAATAACCATTCAATGTTTTAAAACAGCTTCTGATAACCCGGTGAAAAGTTTGAGAACGGAAGGGTGACACGAACAACGAACTAATAAGAGAAGTTCATTGAGGCCATGCATTAGATAGGGTGGACCTGTCGAGGTCGGCATATTCCACGGATTTACTGTGGCAGTTTGAAACTTCTCATTTCCAATTGGGGCCATTTTCGAATTCCTGCCATTTGAAACCGGGGATGAAACCGCGGCGTTATTGACCCAGTTTCTATTTTTCAACCAATTGTACCTCGAAGGCATTATCTTCTTTAGCGGTGGGATTCCCTTTGCCGGTAGTGATCCGGTTGCGTAAACTGTTTTGTATATAATTGGTCCATGCTTCTCTGCAGATCTCGTAACATTCATATTGAGGGACCAATCCTTCATGGCGAAACCCAATCTTTGTTTGATTGCCTTCCTGCGAAATGTCAAACACGATTTTCGTGCCTTTCCATTCGCTTTTGTCTTCAGTAAATTTGAAATAATTGTCCAGCACGAGCCAAACCACTTTTTGATTCGGAACCAGTTCGATTACTATGATCTTGCAGTAATGAATATCCTTATAGTGATAGATAAATTCATCATTAAGTTTGTTGGTACCACCTTCAACATTTTCTGACCACCATCCGCGAACATTGTTGATTGCGTTGAATGCTTTTTCTGGATTTTGGTCCACCAAAAGGGTGGTAGCGAAATTTTGATTATTCATATAATAGTTTTTTGGGTGATTAATGCTTTTTCTCATTTAATACTTTGAGCTGTCCTTTACCTGAAGTAATCAGGTTCCGCAAACTGCTATTGATATAAGATCCCCATGCGTTTGAGCAGGCGTCATAACACTCAATTTCTGGAACCAGGCCCTCGTGGGTGAAACGAACCAGGGTTTTTCCACCCTTTCTTGAGATGTCAAAACTAATTTTTGTGCCGGTCCATTCACTTTTGTCTTCAACAAAATTGAGAGTGCTGTCTATAACAGTCCAAACGACCTTTTTGCCGGAAATCAATTCCGTTATCTTTTGTTTGGAATAGTGGTGGGGTTCATAACGATACGTGAATTCATCACCCAATTTGCCTGTGCTGCCATCAATTCCAGGCTCTCCTGTCCACCACCCACGAACATTAATAATGGCCTCGAAGGCTTCTTCCGGAGTTTGGGCCACCGAAAAAGTGGTAGTAAAATCTGTTGTTTTCATTTCTTTTTATTTTATCGATGAGAAAAAATTAATTCAACATGGCCTCCATGCCAAATGCAGTTAGAAAATTCTCGCATTGCTCTTTTACAAGTTTATTCCTTAGGCAATTTCTTGAAAGACAGATAAACATCCTCATACCTTTCGGTCTTTGTGCTTTTCAAAGCATTTTTTGACATTTTATAAGGGACCTTATCTAATTCATACAATCGTTCAGCCGGAAATATTTTTATTATATTTCTATATTGATGATTTAGTTTATTTGAGAAAAGAAGATGTACAAAATTAAATGTAATCACAACGATCGAATCATAATCCGTTCTCAAAATATCGATCACATTGCCCGATTTTCTAAAGCTCTCATCCCCTAAAATGGAATCCTTTTTATAGATCTTTACATCCTCGATGTATATTGGCTTTTTTGTTTCACCTAATAACAGGTCTATTTGAAATCTTTTGATCGTACTATCTGCGATGACTCTTTCTTTGAATCCTACCAAGGGTTTGGTGTCGCAAATAAAATGTACCTTATTTTTTCTAATTTCCCACTTTCCTTTTGTCCACCCCGAATTTCCATTGTTTAATACTTCTACATATTCGTACCTTTTATTCGGAAAAACTTCGAGTGTGTCGCCAAAGGGTTCATTAACATATTTTCCAGCTAATGCCGTGTGAGTAATTTTGCAGCTTGTCAATACAATCAAAAAATAAAAGACAAGGGAGAAGGTTTTTTTCATTTGTTTGAAGATATAAATGCGCCCAAATTCACATATGCCAAATGATTTCTCAAATTCTAAGAGCAGAAATTTTTTCAACTTAAATATGCAAGACCAAAAAAAATAATATTGAAAGTATTCTATTACTATTACGATTTCGGCTTACCGTGCGTTGACCAATCTTAATTCGATTCGAGTTTCTAAATTGGTGTACTGTCTGGATATTGATGTATCTGACGAATTAGTTTTGAAGCCTTTACCAATCCTAACAAACCCCTGTGTAAAATAGCCTTTTTCGAAATCGAATTCGTACTTAGCGTCCCCCTGAACAGTATATGTATAGCCGCCTTCCTTGGATCCAAATGTTATTATTGAGTCCGAAGTATTGATTTGGGATTCGAAATTGGCTAACTTTCCTTTTGATCCCAAATATCGGATTCTGTTGTGTCCATTTACATATTCTACATAATTATCAAACAGATGAATTGGGATTGATAAAGGGAAGTCTAAGGAGTCTCCAACAGAAACATTTTGCTTCATAATGGGGAATAACATGGCAACAAGAAATTCAGTTTCTTTGCTCATTTTGCTGTGAACTGTTCCGTCTTCGCTTAGTTTTTGAATGTCTATCTCTGGACGACTGAAAATAGTCAATAGATTAGTATCCCCCGCAAAATCTACCGAATACAACCTCATATGCAAAGGCGGGATTATAATTTCTGCAAAGGTTGGGTCCTTCACCTTAACAAATAATTGCCCATTCCCCTGCTTGATCAAAATATCGTTGAACCTGCTCCCTGAATTAAAAGTAGCGGTTGCTCTAACCGATTCAATTCGCTTATATTCAAAAGTCAGAACCCTGAAGTGGCTGAATTTCCATCTAAATAATTTGCCCGTCGGCAAAGTAAATATCAAACAAAATGCAGAAGTCAATGCGAAACTGGTCACTTTCATCTGATAAGATTTCTAATTTGCCATTGGTATTCAAATATTGTCGCTGAAGCACTTAACTTAAGCGGTGAATAGCCCAATCAAAGATATTGCTTTTACAACCCCGGTGGCATTGACTTTGATGGCTTCTTCAGATTGAGATTATTTGATGTTTTTTCCGCCGCTAGATTTCTTTTCAAATGACGACTTTTCGTTAGAACAGAAGTGCATAGCTTTGTCAGGTAAGCGAACTTAAATTAGATCATGCAGGCCAAAGCGATCATACTTTCCCTTCTCTACCTGATTCCGGTCACAAACTACGCGCAACAAGAACCAATTAATAAGAATTATATCATAAAAACACATTTATTATTCTGGGATTCCGTCAAAATTAAAATTACATGCGAGAATGAGACTTTATATAGTGATTCCTTCTTTGGAAAACAGATTGTAATTAGTGGAAGGTCAAATGGAACGAAGGATGGCTATTTCATCCTAAGAAAAGGGGGATTTACTGTAACGGTTCCATTTTACATAGAGCCAGGCACGATTACAATCAGAGATTTTGGAAAAAATAATACCGGCTTTGAAATTTCGGGCACCCTGAACAACGATTTGCGTATTCGATTTTATAAAGACTTAGACTCGCTCTTTCCTTTTAAGCTATTGATGGATGGCAAACTTACCGAAAAGCAATTCCACGAAGACAGGAGACGATGGGCTGAATGCTATATTAAAAGAAATCGAAATTCAATAATACTTCCCTCGATATATAAAGAATTATTTCTTAATGCAGATATTTCTGACAAGGAAAAATTCGCAGTATTTAAATTGCTCGCTTCAAAGGTTAGATCTTCTTTCGCAGGAATGCAAGTTGCATCGGAATTAAAAGATATAGGAAGAACCATCCCCAAGAAATTGTCCCCTACCTTCATTCTTCAGGACCCGAACGGCAGAATGGTCTCCTTAAAAGAATTTAGGGGAAAATATGTCTTGCTTGATTTCTGGGCAAGTTGGTGTCAACCTTGTCGCGCGCAAAATCCTTTACTCAAAAATATTTTTGAGCGCTACAAGGATAAAAATTTTCAAATTGTGTCGATATCACTTGATACAGATCGGGAGCGATGGCTTAATGCGATAAAGGAAGACAGCCTCCCATGGATTCAAATTAGTGATCTTATAGGATGGACGGGCGAGACTGCTTTGGCATACCATATTATCTCTATCCCAGCGAACCTGTTTTTAAGCCCCGAAGGTATGATCCTTGACAAAAATCTCGCGCCAGTTGATCTAGAAAAAAAACTATCCATTCTTACTGGAGACAAATTTTAATTTGATTCAAAAACACCAATGTTTATTTTTTTGCCTCACGAATATGACAAAAACCTTCTTATCCCAATGATTGATGTTAGAAAGGTCGGCAGGAACTCGACTCGAGGAAAGTTCTGTATTCTATCTTCGTTGTTCTCAGCAATCATCAACGAAGATGATTATAGATTTGGAATTCAGAAACTCAAAATATTAACAAATCCCGAAAATCTTGAGTATTGATGAAAAAATTCGTCCTACTAACAATAATCTTTTATTCTATTGCCAGCTGCTCATCTTGGAGAAACTCGTTGGCCACGGCAGGCAGCAAAAACGACGCAATCATAAATGCAATTCTCGATTTTACGCATTCGCACAGTTTTAGGGGTAAGGATTCGGTGTTTTCAATACACGTTCAAGATATTAATGAAGAAATTCTTGGTGTAAGTATTCTTGCTGATAGAAACAAAATCGCTGTAGTAACTGAGAATGAATCTACCTACAGCTATAAAGGGTTTCCCTCATCGTATTTTGAAAAAAATGGAAAATTGTTCTATTGGAACGACTCAGCCAAAAACGTATCGCCGGATGTAATTAAGAAATTTTCGGAAATAATGCGAATTGATACAATAATCGTCGGCAAGTACATGCCCCCTCGTATACTAGACGATGCTGAAAGGAGTACCGATTATTATTTTTGCGTCATGAACCTAAAGAAATACAAGAGAGTTACTTCGCGAATCGCAATGGGTAGATATTCTCCACCGAATTTGAATTGCGACACTCATGGGAAATAATGATTCTTATCAATGACAAAAGAATTGAGCGGTATTATGATATTTGCAGTGTTGGAGCGACATCCAATCTCGTCACGCATCGGAATTTGCTAAGAGTGTCTTGTATGATTTTCAGCATGCGAGACTGCAGTCTCACTCAGCAAAATGGCAAAGGAATCAGTAACAAAGTTTGAACAGAAGTCCCTTCCTTCCACGACTTTCTAACGGATGATTGCTTTATGAACAACCAAATACTAAAAACTATCAAAGCGATCAATATCAGTGAAGTAATCATTGCAGTAAATTGAAGTTGTTTTTAGAAGGACGTTTTTTAGATTGAAATATTTCAAATTTAAAAATCATCCTACGGATCTTCGTAAGATGATTTTCTTATATTAGGACAAGTTTTTTTAAAGTTAAATCCAGGTAAATAGATAAAGAAATTGAATTCGAACAAAAGTATTTTCGGGAGACTCAAACTTATTGGCGATAATCTTGCAGTGATGCGGATCAGAGATGTCAGGGTTTACATGACTGGACAGCTAGTGAACCTGCTTGGGGATTGGATGCAGCAAACCGCGCAGGCGTGGGTGGTTTGGGAAATGACCCATAGAGCAACGGCATTAGGGATCGTTGGCTTTTTATCGCAG
>JAJPJP010000163.1 GCA_021324175.1 Chitinophagia bacterium | reverse complement strand
TGGCCGATAACCTGGATTCTTGCCGCGCCGATGACCTTTCTTACACCAACTTCCCTGGCCCGGTCAATCGCCCGGGCGGTCGCCAGGTTAACATAGTTGATCAGTGCGATCACCAGGATGAAAATCGCGGCAATCGCCAGGTATTTTAGATAACCGAAATCACCGTTCCCTGCCAGCTCATACGCGTAACGGGAGTGAAGGTGAATGTCTTGGAGAGCCTCCAATTCAAAACTCACACGGAATCCCTCTTTTTTCATCAGGGCTCCCAGATGATATTCGGCAAATGCCGGAAGCTTTAAGCGCAACTGTTCCGGATTCGCCGCCGGGTCAAGCAATATATAGGTATAATAATCAGAGTATGTCCAATTGTTTTCAAGGGCTCTGCCGGCTTTTTTTTCGTCCTCTTCATATTTTTCAAAATTGCCCAGAACGTCAAAATGCCAATGGGCGTTCTCCGGTATGTCCCGGATAATACCCGTAACGCGATAATTTTCATTTTTGAAGACCAGGATTTGCCCCAGGGGGTCAGCATTGCCAAAATATTTTTTTGCCGTGCTTTCCGTAATGACAAGCGCATCCGGCGAGGAGAGCGGGTTGGCTGGATCTCCTTTAAGAAAATCAAATGAAAAGACCTTGAACAGGGCAGGATCGACATAATAAAACATTTCGTCCTCCACGAATTGATTTTTGTCATGTCTCATCACGCCCCATTGTTTCCGCAGTCGGACAGCCTCCTGAATTTCAGGGTAATCCTGTTTTAATGCAGGCGCGACTGCGGGGTAGGTGAATGCTAAAAGTTGCGGCGCTGCTTGTTTTTCTCCATTTTCCGTAATCGTCATCGGAAGCCGGTAAATTCTGTTGCGATTTGGCTGACTGGCATCATAACTGTATTCGTAGAGGAGAAACCCCAGGATGAGAAGGAAACCGGCGATTCCGATGGCCAGTCCGCCTACATTAATCAACGAAAAAGTCCAATACTTTAAAAAATTTCGATACGCAGTCTTCAGATAATTCTGGAACATGGAGGCAATTTGGCTGAATAGCAAAAGACACTGGAATGACACCAATGTTTCCGGGATGTTGCATTATAAAACTCAGCCGCGGATATTCGAAGAGCTGACCATTACCCTCGTGCCCCGGGGCAACGTTGGCAGGACCGAAAGGTCAAATCCTGCCTCATCGGATCTTGACTTCATATTTCGCATGCCGTTTCCGCTTCCGTTCCGTTTCGTTGGGTCGAAACCCTTTCCGTCATCACCGATGGTTATGGAATATCTGCTGTCTTCGCTATTGATCTCAATGGTCAATGTATTGCAATGGCTGTGCCGCAGGGAATTTTGCAAGGCTTCCTGGATGATCCTGAATATATTGAGTGATTGAATAGGGGAGAGCTTCCGGTCTTCTTTAATATTTTCATCGACCGAAATCGCAACATGGGGATAGGAGGGTTGAATCTTTTGGACGTAAACCTTGATGCGGTCGCTAATCCCGGTCAGCGACACGGACTCTTTGTTAAATGACCAAATCGTATCCCGTAGCGCGGTGATAATCTCGTCGGCATTAGACTTCAGGCTGCGTACAGAAGGCTCATCGTAAAGGGATCCCTTGTCCTCCAGTTCGTCTATACCCGCGCTGATGGCTGAAGCGTAAGCTCCGATATTATCATGCAGGTCCGCCGCAATCCGCTTTCTCTCCTTTTCTTCTTCAGCTTCGAAATGGCGTTTTTGTCTGCGCCGGTAATAAACAAAAACCAGGTAGGCCGCGATCAGCAGGAGAGCTGATCCCGTTGCAATGATAGCGATCCAAATATCCTTATGCAGCAGTTCAAGCTTTTGTTGCGCGATAAATGCTTCCTTGGTGCTGACGTTATATTTGGCATTCATAGTCGCAAGCGCGTCCGCCGAGTTCTTTTTGTAAGTCGAGTCCTTGATCTGGATAATTGTACGTAAGGTGGCAGCATATTTTGGGTAATCGCCGGCAACGCGGTAATTCTCCGCCAGCTGGTCGTATAGTAACTCGAGGGGCAAGATGGGATGTTTCTTAATCAGATCAAGGCCATCGAGGCAGGTCGCAATGCCCTTTTGAGGCTGCCCGGTTATAGAGTAATATTTTGCCAGGGCACACATGGCGTTCATGACCGGGTACAAGGCGCCGATCTTTTTGAATAGCCGAACGGCCTCGTTAAGTGGCGCTTCGGCTAATGCAGCCCGGTTCGTGTAGGAATACACATAGGCTTTCAGGCCGAGACCATATGCGTACATCGTCAGATTCTCGATTCTTTTACTGACCAGGATCGTCTTATCAGCATAATATTCCGCGGAGTCGAATTTCCCCAGGTAATTGTAATCGAGACCGGTGTTGAAGTAAACGACCGAATTGTCTTTTACTTCGTCGTAGCTGGGATCCTGGCTGATATTTTGGGCTTTGTACAACCATTTTAGTCCGTCAGCGTATTGGCCAATATCACTGTACATGCTTCCTATCCGGGCGATAAGCCGGATTTCCAAAATGGTGTCTTGCGCTTCTTCCGCAACCTTTAAAAAATTAAATGCTGAATCAATACCATCCCTTGAATCACCTGAAGTTGATATGATATCAATTTGCGCCAGCTTGAACCTGGTATAATTGTCGTTGGCCCGACTGTAGTGCAGGACCCTGACGAACCGGTTCAGTAATCCGAGGCAACTGTCTTTGTAGCCCTCCCTCCAAGCCACCAGATAGAGGTAATATTCTGCAAGCATGGCCGCGGGCTCATCCTTCAGAAGAAGTGCAGTTTGTTTGGCTCTCGTAGCATAAAGGCGCAAGGTGTCTCTTTCCAATGAATTAAATTCCTGCAAGAGCGTGGTCAATGCACTTAATCGCTCTTTTTCGGTCTTTGCCGATGCAACCTGCTTTTTAAAGAAATCAACCTTGCTTGTCTGGCCTCTTAGCGGCGCGACATAAAAGAGGAGCAAAACACAAAGGGCAGCCAGCCCTGACACTTGTCTTATGCGCAGCATGGCAGTTAGTATTGTTGATGGTCAGCAAAGAGTATCAGCGATATTCTTATCTGTCAGCAGCGAAATGATTCCACAAATTATTAATTCGAGCATAGCAGGTCGCAGAAATCCTGCAATTTATTTTAGCACATTATCATCGGGTGTCGCCTTTTCTTTTGCCACAAAGTCCTCTCTTACCGGGATGAAAACATCGATCACCTGGCATCTGGTGACGGCCTTGCCGGAGTGGGGAGTATTCGGTGGAATATACGCCATCATGCCTGGTTTCATGGTCGCCCGGTCTCCATTGATGTCAAAAAATAGTTCGCCTTCGAGAAGATGAGTCCATTGCTCATGAATATGGCTGTGCACCGGCAGGTCAGTATTCTCTTCCAGCGTAAAATACCCGAAGGTGATTTTGTCGGAATGATACAAAGGGCCGGTAATCCCGTCCCAGATTTTTACTACTTTACCCTGCGTAAAATCTTTAAATGGCATATTGTGGCAATTTTCGAATAAATCTTAGATACGATCGCTAAGAATCTCCTCGATACAGGCTGTAAGCCTGTCAATTTCTGATTCGGTATTGTAATAGTGCGGGGAGACCCTCGTGGCGGATGTCACGCCCTTCCGGTCAAAATCAATCACGGCGTATTCGCGCAGCGTCCTGACCACGTTGATTTTTGCTCTCGATAAAAGTTCGGTCTGCAGGTCCTTTGCTTCGATCCCCTCGATAGTGAAAGTGATGATGCTGCATAGCGCCGGTCCCTTGTCAAGCAGCCTAAGCCCTTCGATTTTTGATAGTGCGTTCCTCGTATAAGACGCGAGATATTTGAGCCTTTGATTGATCCTTTCAACACCGACATCGAGGCAGTATTGAATCGCTGCCCCGGAACCCAGGAGAATTGCATAGGCAGACTCCCAGGCCTGGAACCGCGACGCATCTTCATGCGCGCGATAGCGGTCTTTCTCGATCCAGTCTGCCCCGTTCATTTCTATAAACAACGGCTCCAGCCCGCTCGCCAGCGCTTTATCGGAAACATAAAGGAATCCGGCTCCACGCGGGCCGCGCAAAAATTTTCGGCAGGTCGAACTCAGGAAATCACAACCCAACGCAGCGACGTCGAGCGGCATTTGCCCCGCTGACTGGCAGGCGTCCAGGAGGAAAAGCGTGTCATAATTCCTGATGATTCCGGCGATCTCGTCAAGAGGTTGCACAAGTCCGGAATTGGTCGGGACATGCGTTATTGAAAGCAGTCTTGGATGCCATTTTTTTAACTGGCGATCGAGGTCGTCCAGGTCAACCCCGCCGACGCTTGCAGTCCTCACTCTTTTTACCTCAATGCCGATGCGTCTGGCAATTGAGAGAAATCCGATCTGGTTGGATACGTACTCATCATCGCAGGTAAGCAGGACATCACCTTCTTGAAATGGAACGGCAGAGAGAGCGCGTGTGAATGCATCCGTTGCATTGGCGCAGAAAGCGATATTCCGGGCTGCGCAATTTAATAGCCGACCGGTAGTAACGTAAAACTCATGGACACCGTTTTCGACGAGGCCGGCAGCCTCGTAACCTCCGATATTTCCTTCCAGCCTGATATGAGCAATGATTTCATCGATGACCGGTGCGGGCATCAGCGCAGCGCCTGCATTGTTAAGATGAATGACCTGGCCGCAGCCAGGCGTTTCCCCGCGGTATCGAAGGATTTCTTTTTCGGTGAATGGTGAATCTGCCATCGTCATGGATTACTATGATTCAAAAAAAACCCGATTCAATTGCCGTAGAGCGTCTTGGCTGCCGCCTCATACTTATCCCCAGGTATCCATACTGGTCTTGTCTGGTCATTCGCTATATTCTCCGCCGATAGAATAAAGGAATTGATAAATTTCATACAATAACTGAGGTTGAGATTTCCGACCTCGTCGCTGAGCTGGTGATATCGTTTATTAATCTCGGCATCGAATTTCCGCATGCCAAGACTGAATGTCGGCGCGGGAATTCCTTTCTCGGCTAGATTAACATTGTCGCTCCGGTCAAACAGATCCTGTTCAGGTTCGAGATCCGGCATGGCCGTCACCTGGAATGCCGCACATGCTTTTTTAATATCGGCGTCTGCCGTAGTTCTTCCCAGGCCGACGACCGTGACGATGGTCGTGTCATCATAGCTGGCATTATCGATATTGAGATTATAGACAATCTGACGCAGGGGCACCAGTGGATGTTCAGAAAAATATTTACTGCCGATCTCCCCGATTTCTTCACCCGTATACGCGATAAACAAGATTGATCTTTTAGGCGGGTGCTTTGCAAAATATCGCGCCGCGTCGATGACCGCGGTTGTCCCGAGCGCATTGTCTCGGGCGCCATTATAGATGCTGTCCATTTTTCCTTCTTCCATTTTAGGCTTTTTAGCAACGCCCAGGTGATCATAATGCGCCGACAAAACGATAAACTCGTCCTTCAACTTCGGGTCGCTGCCCTCAACCCACCCCAGCACATTTTCCGCAGGAGTATATGTGTTCACGACGTCGGTGATATCTATAGACCCAATTGTTCCCTGCCCCTGGAGCTTCGAAGCAACCAGGCTGTCATTCAACAGCAGTTCGGGCAACTTGTCACTATTCTCAATTTCCGGTCTTTCGCTGGAGAGGAAACGAACAATGCCACTCCAGGGGAATCCCATCGGCCTGTACAGTTCGATCAGAGCAACGCCACCGCGGTCTTTTACCATCTTTCTTTTGAGATCGACGTCATGAAAGGCCTCATTTATTTTGGATGTATCACTAAACCCCATTTTCGCTACAACAATTTTTCCCTGGACTCCGGCCTTGTCCAAATCTTCCCCGGTACCAAAGCCCGCATAAACTACAGGCGCGCTGAATGTAAGGTTATCACCATTGATTTCCACCACTTCATTTCCGATCGTATAGCTCTTGCCTGCCATTTTCAAGGTTCCCATTTTGGATGGAACCTGCGATTTGATATCGAAGGACTGGAAGTAATCGTTTGCACCCTGGCAGGTCCTGAGGCCGGCTGCACGAAACTCTTCACTGACATACCTGGCGGCGATGTGGATTTCGCTGCGCATGGTCCCGCGGCCCATGAGTTCATCGGCAGCCAGAAAGCGCAGGGGAGCAAGGGCTTCCGAAGGAGGATTAGAATGACTTATTTCTAAGGCAGCCTTTTCCTGGCCTGAGACCGCCAAGGTGAAAAAACTCATGAAGCCGATGATAGCCGTTTTGCGAGACGATAATCGCACTATATTCATATGGGATTTTTGTTTCGATAAATATAGCGTAAATGAGACAAAGGCCAGAAAGAAGCTCGCAAAGTCACTCGGTCCGTAAGCTCTTGACCAGGTTTGCAGTAGCGGCTATCCAGGATTGATAGCTGGTGGGTATGGTCGAATTTGGACCCTGCCGTGTACGCTTTCGCACATTAAGAGTCTACCAATGACCAGGTTTTGAATTTCGACTTAAAATATCTTGTATGATGAGATATTAAAAGCCCCGAGTTCCATGGCTAACTTGAAAAAAGCTGAATGTATAGTTATTCTCAGGATTTATTCTTTCACCTGTATAGTTATTTCCGG
>JAJPJP010000380.1 GCA_021324175.1 Chitinophagia bacterium | reverse complement strand
CGATCATGCCTGATGTTGGTTTCGTATCCGCGCCGATTATCGCTGCGTTAACGCCTGCAAGTTTCTCTTCGAGTCTCATTGGGAAGCGGAGGTTGTCTTCCCCGGCCTTGATTTTGTCATTATACAAAACTTCGCCAACCGCCGTCATCGAGTCGATGATAGGTTTGGATGACGCCCTAAATTTCCTTGCCTCAGAAGAGTCGGTAATGGAGTTGACAAAATTGTCGATCTGGAAGGTGACGGATCGGATTTGTTTGGTCGCTTTACCGATTTCATTGAGCTTATTGTGGACTTTGATTGCCAAATCGAACTGCTCTTTCAGGTCTGCCTTACTGAATGGATTTCGCGGATCATTGACAACTTTGAAGTCCTGGCTTTGCAAAAGTGAATCCCCGAGGAAAAATTGAGCCTTATAATCTCCCGGAACTGCCTTCGGTCCTTCAAAAGAACCTTCGAAGGCGGCACTGCTGTCGCCTTTGGCTGCAGGGTAATTCAAATCCCAGACAAACACATTCATTCCCGAGTCGACGCTGAGAAAACCTGGCCGCTTTGCCCTGCTCTCGTAATAATCTTTTGAAATTTTGGAAGGTTCACCTTTATTGTCTTTCAGGTTAGAATAAGTAATGATACTGTCGCCGGAAGCTGTTCTGAGTTTTAACCTGATTTCCTTGTCAGGTTTTGAAGCGAGATAATAACGTAAGATCGCTCCGTTCGGCGCGTTTTGGCCTTGCTGGATGTTCGGATCTTCGATATATCCGCCAGGAGTCCGATATATATCGCGAGGCTTATAGAGCCAGAAAGACGACTTCAACATATCACTGTTTAGCTGATAAAGGGGCGTAATGTCGTCCAATATCCAGAAGGACCGTCCATGCGTTGCAATCACGAGATCGTTGTCGCGAGTCTGAACCTGGATGTCGTGCACCGGGGTGTTGGGAAGGTTTAGCTGAAGGCTCTGCCAGTGCGCCCCGTCGTCAAATGAAATATAAATTCCCGTTTCCAAACCGCAATAAAGAATCCCCCTTTTGTTTGGGTCTTCACGAACACAGCGATTATAGGTGCTCGCGGGAAGACCACCAGTGATCAGCACCCAGGTTTTGCCATAGTCGTTTGTTTTGAAAACATAAGGCTTTGTATCATCACTCTTATAGCGTGTTGCGGATAAATAACAGGTGGCCGCATCGAAATGAGACGGCTCAACATAGCTGATCAGTGCCCATTCCGGCAATGATTTGGGCGTAACGTTTGCCCAGGATTTCCCATCATCTTGGGTTACATGAACAAGTCCATCGTCAGATCCCGCCCAAATGACGCCTTGCTTGACGGGGGACTCGGCGACGGCAAAAACATCGGCGTAAACTTCGGCGCCGGTGTTATCCTTGGTGACCGGTCCGCCGCTCGGCAATAAAGTTTTTGGATCGTGGCGCGTGAGGTCCGGGCTAATCACCTTCCATGTTTGACCCGCGTCCGTTGTCCGCATGACATAGTTAGACCCGGCATAGAGCATCTTCTTGTCATGCGGGGAAAAGGCGAGAGGGAATGTCCAGTTAAACCTGTATTTGTATGCTTCAGCACCGGATCCCTGGTGTAGTTCCGGGTCAGGAGAAATGGAGCGGTATTGGTTATTCTTCTTATTATAGCTGGTGATCTGGCCATCATATTCACCGCCATAGGTGATGTCGGGGTTTGTCGGGTCCGGTACAATATAACCTGCCTCGCCACCTGCTACTGAGTACCACTCGCGCGCTCCAATAACGAAATCATTGGTACGACTGGCGATCCTGATACTTGAATTATCCTGCTGGGCGCCATAAACGTTATATGGAAAATCATTATCGAGGTTTACATGATAGAATTGCGCCGTAGGCAAATCGATATCGCTGAAATTTTTGCCCGCATCAAATGTAACTTGTGGGCCTCCGTCATCTCCCATGATCCAGTTATTCGCATTATCGGGGTTGATCCACATGTCGTGATTGTCGCCGTGGCGGTTGGCCACTCTTGACCAGTGGACTCCGCCGTCAATCGATTTCCAGAATTCCACATTGAGGATATAAACCGTGTTTTCATTTTTAGTGTCCGCAAAGATCTGGCTAAAATACCAGGGCCGCTGCGTCAGGTCGTTTTGCGTACTGACGAGCATCCAATTTTCACCGCCGTCATCTGATCTGAAAATACCGCCGTGTTCGTTCTCGACTATCGCGTAAACCCTTTGCGGATTTACGGCTGAGATAGAGCAGATAATCTTACCCATCATCCCCCTGGGCATCCCTGGATTTTGGGAAATGAGTTTCCATGTTGTGCCCCCGTCCAGGGATTTATACAAACCACATCCCTCGCCGCCGCTACTGAGCGAATACGGCGTGCGATGTGCCCGCCACATCGATGCATAAACGATCATCGAATTTGACGGGTCGATTTTGACATCGGCGCAGCCTGTGCTGTCGTCGTGACTCAAAACAAGTTGCCAGTTTGCTCCTCCGTCGCGGCTGCGATACAGCCCCCTTTCGGGATTAGCACCAAAAATTTTACCCATAGCTGCAACATAAACGACGTCCGGGTTTTGCGGGTCGATGGCAATCGTGCCAATCGCATACGATTTCTCGAGGCCTAAATGCTTCCAAGTCTTACCGGCATCAGTCGATTTGTAAACCCCGTCTCCAAAGGATATGTTATTACGCATTTCCACTTCTCCCATCCCGGCATAAATGACATTGGGGTTTGATTTCGACACAGCAACTGCTCCGACGGAAGAGGATTTGAAATTGGAATCCGAAACCGGAAGCCAGGTATTTCCCATGTCCGTGGTTTTCCAGACCCCCCCGCCCGTTTGACCGGAATAGTAAACAGCAGGTTGCCCGATAACCCCGGTCACTGCAAGCGTGCGTCCGGACCTGTAAGGCCCGATGCAACGCCACTTCATTCCTGAAAATAACCTGTGGTTGAAGATCTCATTCGCATCCTGCTGAGTGATCGATGACTTCTTCTGCGCCTGGCACGGGGATATAAGAAAGAAAAGAACGTAAAAAATAAAAAAAAGGGCAAATGCCCCGTTGCGGGCAACTTTATTCATGACAGTTAGTTTTTCGGCAATGAAAATAAATTTCTATAATAATGAAAACAGAAAACCGGCGGATAAAATTATTTCAGTTCACGTATTTTGATGCTGCGGAAGCTCACTTCATTACCATGGTCCTGTAGTAAAATATGACCTTGCGTGGCCTCACCAAAATCTTTCCAGACCTTATATTTACTGATTGCAACCAGGTCCCGAAACTCCTTAGATCCCCTTTCGTAACTCAACACTTTAACGCCATTCAGGTAATGCTCCACATGGTTGTTTGGATATACAATGATCCGTCCGGAACTCCATTCGCCAATCGGTTTAACGAATCTTTTTTGTTTAGCAGCCGGAATAAGGTCATAAAGCGAAGCAAGCGTCCGGTCGCCATCGCGGCCCAACTTGGCATCGGGATGCAAAGAATCATCAAGAAGTTGATATTCCAGGCCGATGGCTGATCCTGTATTGTGTTCACTAAGGGTCACAAAGTATTTGACGCCACTGTTCGCACCGGGTGTAAGTTTGAATTCGAAAGACAGGTCAAAGGCACTGTATTCATCGATGGTAACGATATCGCCTCCATTCCCGCCTTCTTTTCCTTCGGAGGCCAGTACCGTGAGGACTCCATTTTTGATCGCCCAGCCTTTTTCAGGGAATCCAGTTTTGTAAGCGCCTCTCCAGCCCGCCGTCGTCCTGCCGTTGAAAAGCAGCTTCCATCCATTGTCATATTCATAACGGTTAAGCTCATTCGGAATATTGTTCACAACATAGATTCCCCGCGGAAACGGCGTTGGCCGGATGCCCGAAATCATTATCCGGATATTTTTAAAGTAGACTTTCTGTCCAGCGAATTCCGGTTTTGAAACAGCGTGAACCTGCAGGCCGATAAATCCCCTGGCATCAGCGGCATCCACCAAATAGGCGACGGCTATATTATTTACCCAGGTCTTGGTTTCATTGCCAATGCACTCGACTTTCAAGTGGTTGAATTTACCCACTCGGAATGTCGGTTCTGCCTTTTCATTCATCGAGACGGGATATAGCCAGCCTCGTCTGCCTTCATCATAAATTCCTCCCGACCAGCGCCTGGCGGAGGGATCAACTTCAAATTGGCATCCAAATACGCGTCCTTTGCCCCCGTTGCCATCGGGATCATAGTGACTGCGAAGCTGAACGCCTGAATTAGCCATCGTATCATCAATCTTCACATCGAGTTCCAGGACGAAATCGCCATATTCTTTTTCTGTGCAAAGAAAACTGTTGCCTGAATTAGCCACTGCGGTACCGACGATCATTCCGCGTTCTACCTTAAAGTCTGCGTTGCCGGCAAGTCTTTTCCAGCCGTTCAGCGTATTTCCATCAAATAAATTTTTCCATTCGTTCTGCGCACAAAGGACAACAGGCAGGCCAATCGCTGTAGTAGTTAAGACCAAGAATAATTTTCTCATACCGTAGTTTTCAAAACAAATCTACTGAAAGGTCAACGACAAATACTTCAGTTCGAGACAAAAAAAAGCCCCGGGATAAACCCAGGGCTCTAAATAAATATGGCAGCTACCTACTCTCCCGCATTGAGGTGCAGTACCATCGGCCATAAGGGGCTTAACTTCTCTGTTCGGTATGGGAAGAGGTGAACACCCTCGGAAAAACCACCATAAAAAGTTGAGATGCTCTGAACCCGGTTAAGCGGGCAACAGACACATTCAATGCAATTACATATTGGGAGTTGTAATACGAGTAAAAAAATTAAAGCATACGGGTAATTAGTACTACTCGGCTTTAGTGTTACCACTTTTACACCTGTAGCCTATCAACGTCATAGTCTCTGACGACCCTTAAAAGTAAACTCATCTCGTGGAAGGTTTCACGCTTAGATGCTTTCAGCGTTTATCCTGCCCGTACATAGCTACTCTGCACTGCACCTGGCGGCACAACAGATACACCAGCGGTACGT
>JAJPJP010000053.1 GCA_021324175.1 Chitinophagia bacterium | reverse complement strand
ACTGGTTTTGACATGCCCATTAACCACAAATTCTATTCTACTTTTAATTCCCACCTGCTCTTTTTATCTACATATGTGAAAGAGGCTGCCTCTTTTGAGACAGCCTCGTCTATCCAATCCGCTATTTCATTGGTTCGAAAAAACACAGCCTTTGAAAGCATTGACAGCGGATTCGACAAATTCAAAGTCATATTCACTTCCGAATCTTTTTTCCATAGACCTAAGTCCTAAGAACAAACTTCTACGCCTTGTTGTTTAAGTCCTACGCCCAGTAATGGTGCCTATTACTGCTTATGATTGTATATTCCGATTTGCGACCAGGCAACTTTGTCAAAACAGATTCCACCGGCAAAATGAAATTGTTAAAGCTTTCGCTTGAGGATTTGTTAAGTATTAAGTCGGGCAAACTGGAAGTTTTACCAGTATTAATCGCCGGCAAGTGGCTTATGCGCTTTGGATTCAGTCAAAATGAAACATTTGCGCACTTCAAACTGCATCCCGTTTACGTGATCTGTGAAAATGGAGGCTGGTACTTTGTCAAAAGGCAGATAAAAATCAATACGCATCCGCTGCTGTATATTCATCAACTACAGAACCTGTTTTACGCTATGTGCGGCGAAGACCTGACTATTTCCTGAGCTGGGTTTGAAAATCTTAACAGTCAATTCTTGTTGACTACCCGCAGCAACGTATCAATATCGAAAGGCTTTCCGATAAAATCGTCTGCGCCCGCCCTTTCGGCAATCTCCTTTCCGTCGTTACTTGCGGAAATGACGATGATGGGAATGTGTTTCGTCTTCTGATCCCTTTTCAATACTTTAATTATTTTTTCACCAGAAAGAATTGGCATCCAGAGGTCAAGAACGATAGCATCCGGGTTTTCCTCATCGATCTTCTTATAGATATCTGGGCTGTTTAACTCGCATACTGTATAGTACCCGTTGGACCGAAGCATCAAAGCGACCAGTTCCAGGATATCGGGATCATCATCGCAAACCAGAATTTTCTTGATTGCCGCTGATTTTTTCATAATTGGATTTTTTACATCAGGCCGATTCCTTTTTTGGAACGTTGATAACAAAGGACGTTCCCTTTCCAAGTCTTGACTTGACGTCGACATTCATTTCATGGGATTGCAGGATAGCCAACGATGAGGCTAAACCAAGACCCAGGCCGTTTTTCTTCGAAGTGAAAAAAGGTTCGAAAAGCCTGGACATATTTTTTTCGCTGATGCCGCAGCCATTGTCTTCGATAAAAATATCATACCCGCTCTTCGATTGCTCAACCCGAACCTGTAGCTTACCTTGTTCGTGAGAAATGGCTTCGATCGCGTTGATAATTATATTAAGCAGTGCTATTTTTATCTTGACCGGATCAACCTTGACTATCGAATCTTCCTTTGGAAAAGTAGCCAGAACCTGGATATTTTTAAGGGCGATCCGGTCAGATGCCATCTCCAAAGTCTGCTCAATAATCTGGCGAAGCGCAATATTTTCAAATATCAATTCTTTCTGGCGGGAGGAATCCAACAGTTCAGAGACCAGTTCGTTGATCCGGCGACTGCTGCGTCGAACAATGTCCAAATATTGCCGTCCGCCATCGGTGGAAAATTCCGATTCCATCATATCCATGGCAATATTGATATTGGTAAGCGGGTTTCTTACTTCATGCGCAAGGATCCGCAATAGTCTGTTTGCTGATTTCAACTTTTCAGACTGTAAGTGAGCCCTCTCCGCTTTTTTGAGGTCGGTAATATCATGAATTATTCCCTGAATATAGGGCACCGCCTGGCCGTCAGTCAGCAATGATGCGGAAAGGAGACAATGAATTCTGTCGCCGCCTTTGGCTGCCAACTCGAGCGTAAGATCATGAACTTCACCATTTTCAGATAAAAGTCTCGTTATCAGAATCTTCTTGCTTTCGTCAGCGATCATGTCAAAAATAGACAGGCGAACTATTTGTTTGGATCCGTATCCAAGGAGATCGGTTAGTGCAGGATTAACCTCTTTGAAAAAAAACTTTCCATCGGCGATAAAGACAGCATCCTTTGATTTTTCGAAAATCGCACGATACTTTTTTTCACTTTCCCGCAGGGATTTGAGCGAATTCGAGCGGTCGATTGCATATCGTATCGATCTCTCCAGTTTGTCGGTGGCAAGCTCGGATTTTACGAGATAATCAGTAGCTCCCGCCTCCATGGCTTCAATATCCAGCTTACGGCTGCCCATGCCCGTGAGCATGACGATAGGCTGATGGCAATCAGCGGCCACCGCCTCCTTCAAAATGTCGAGCCCGGTTTTAGCACCAAGCTTATAATCGACAAAATAAAGATCATGCCCATGTTCTCGCATGTCCCTCAATGCCGCATCGTGCTCATAACACCAGTCAATCAGAAATGAGCGTCCCTGAATATGATTAATAAAACCGCTAATCAGCAAAAAATCATCTTCATCATCGTCGATAACCATAATTTTTATTGGCTTAACCACGACATCGGGTTTTCGCTTGTATAAAGCCTGGTTGATGGTCGCCATAAGACATTTTTTATTATCGGTTTTTGTTATTTCAAGTTGTCAAACCACCTCGGCTTGCAATTCCTTTACACGATCCATTGGTAGTGAAATGATAATCGTCGTTCCTTCGCCCACACGGCTGCGGGCATAAATGTGCCCGTCATTCTTTTCAGCTATTTTTTTGCAAAGCGCAAGGCCGATCCCGGTACCTTCAAACTCTGACTTGGGATGCAGCCGTCTAAACATATCAAAAACTTCTTCGGCGTATTTTTGCTCAAACCCGATCCCGTTATCCTGAATATAAAGCCTACAATATTGCAATGTTTCCGCCCGGGGCTTCCTATCAGTTTTTTCATTGCTGCCTTCCCAGTAAACGCGAATAACGGGCTGAATGCCTTTCCTGCTGTATTTTAACGAATTGCTGAGCAAATTGAAAAACAAAGGCCGGATAAGTACCGGGTTTATGAACAGCATCGGCAGTTTGTCCAATACAATCCTGGCATCTTTTTCTCTAATAATCTCGTCAAGCTCAAAAATAATTTCCTTGAGGACGATATTCGGGTCTACCAACTCCGCGGGATCATTTTCTCCGGAAATTTTGCAGAATTCGAGAAGATCATTGATCAAATCCTGCATTTGTTTAGAAACGCGACCGATCCGGCTTATATATCCCTTCTCTGCCTCACCAATACCATCGCTGTGGTTTGTCAGCAAATCACTAAACATACGAATTTTTCTCAATGGAGCCTGGAGATCGTGTGAAGCCATTAGGACGAATAGATCGAGGTCCTTATTAGCGGATTCAAGCAGAGCGATATTCTCCAGGAGCTTTATATTCAGCATACTCACTTTCTCTTCCGAGGCCTTGCGCTCGTTGATTTCCATTTCGAGGTTCTTGTTGATTCCCACAAGCTTTTGTTCTTGTGCAATTAGTTGCCGGTTTTTGCGATAGAGCTCGGCAAAGACTGACACTTTAGCCCTCAAAATATCCGCATTTATTGGCTTGTTGATGTAATCCACAGCACCCGCTTCGTACCCTTTGAAAACGTTGTCTTCTCCGAAATTGTTTGCAGTTATGAATATGATCGGAATGTGCCTTAGTTTCTCTCTCGAGTAAATCATCCTAGCGGTTTCAAAGCCGTTGATAACAGGCATCTGTACATCCATCAGGATGAGTGCAAAATCGAATTCATGGAGCAAAATCTTCAAAACCTGTTTGCCGGAATTCGCTTTTACAAACTGATAGCCGTCTTTCTCCAGGATCGTCTCCAGAGAAAGCAGGTTGTCATCCCGGTCATCCACCAAAAGAATCTTCGGTTGCATTCAGATAGGCAACTTTATCTTTAGTTAAATCTATTTATTTGTAAAACCACATCCTCATAAGCGAGAGAAGTTGGTCTATTTTTAACGGTTTTGTAATATAATCGGACGCTCCTGCTTCAATGCATTTTAAGCGGTCGCCTTTCATAGCTTTAGCAGTAACGGCAATTATGGGAAGCGCATTGTTCTTATGTTCTCTCCTGATCTTCTGCGTTGTTTCATAGCCATCCATTTCGGGCATCATGATGTCCATGAGTACCATGTCCACTCGCTGTTTCTCATCGTTAATGATGGTAATCGCGTCTTTGCCACTTTCGGCCGTGATCACATTAATATTGTATCGTTCAAAGACCGTTGTCAACGCAAAAAGATTTCGAACGTCATCATCCACTACGAGAATATTCTTACCCGTCAAGATATCATTCTTAAGTCGCGTGTTTTCGATCAGCCTCTTTTTTTCTGGAGTCAGGTCCTTATGATTGATGTGAAGCTGAAGAATTGTTTCTTCCAAAAGGTTTTCCAGGGAATTCGCACTTTTGAGCAGTACAGAATTGGTCGCGCGCGCGATCTGTTGCATCTCCTTTTTATTAAAGTCTTTAGCTGAATAAATTATGACCGGCGTATTTTTCCTTTTGGCGCGTGAAACTCTTTCCAAAAGGTCCAGGCCAGAGATGTCGGGCAACGTATAGTCGAGAATAATACAGTCGTATTCGGCCAGGTCGTTCTTGTTTAGTGCGCTTTCGCCTGTTTCGGCGATTGTGACTTCCATGATTCCGTTACCCAGGATTTTGACAATTTGGGAAGAGTCCATTTCATTGTCCTCTACGACGAGTACCTTTTTTACGATCTTCTCATGATGGTTAACTATATCCTCGAACAACTCTTTCAACGCTTCATTTTCCAAAGGTTTTAGCAGGAAGCTACGCGCTCCACGCCTGATTGCCAAATCTCTGTTTTCTTCACCCGATATGAGATGAATCGGGATATGTCGGAAATTCAGGTCGTTGCGCAGCAGGTCGAGGACCTTCCAGCCACTGGTGTCTGGAAGTTTTACATCAAGCGTAATTGCAATCGGGTTAAACCGGTTTATAAAATCAAAAACCTCCACATATGTTGTCGCCACAACGGCTTTGAGACTCAGGTCATGCGCACGCTCAATCAGGATCTTCCCGAAACGCAAATCATCCTCGACTATTAGAACCGTTTTATCGGATTGTTGGATGCGGGCCCGGTCGTCCCCAGTCTCATTGATCATTTCATTGACAAGATTTAAATTTTCTGCGTCCGTGTCACGCAGTGAATTCAACAAATTGTCAATTGAGCCGGCGCCATCACCCAGTTGCAGTTGTTGGTAGGCGCTAAGGTTTTCTTTGGTCTCTTTTGTGATTGTACCGGTGGGGCTTTCTACCGGAAGGAAAAGCGTAAACGTACTTCCTTCTGAGGGATAACTTTCAAGTTCGATGTTTCCGCCAAGCAATTCCGCCAGGCCCCGGCTTATTGAAAGTCCTAGTCCGGTGCCGCCATATTTTCGGCTTGTGGATCCTTCTGCCTGCTGGAAGGCCTCGAAAATGATGTTCTGTTTTTCTTTTGGTATACCAATTCCAGTATCACTGATGGCAAAAGCCACCACACGTCCGGCATTATCAAGGGACGAAACGCCCTGTTTCCAGTTCTTGCGGGCTTCGTAAATCTTCAGCCTGACTTCGCCTTTTTCCGTAAACTTGAAGGAGTTCGATAGCAGGTTCTTCAAAATCTGGTTAAGCCTCTGAAGATCGGTCGACATTGTTTCTGGCAAATTCGGATCCGTATCAATAGTGAATCGCAAATGCCGGGCCTCCGAAATCGGCTTGAAAGTCGTTTCGACAAAGGATGCAATCTCACCAAATCTTACCGGCGCAATATTGGCAGTTATAAATCCGGACTCGATCTTTGAAAGATCCAGGATATCATTGATCAGTTGGATTAAATCGTCCCCGCAAGAGTGAATAGTTTTTGCATAACGGATTTGCTTATCGTTGAGATTGCCTTCCGCGTTTTCATACAGTTGCTGGGCAAGGATCAGGAGACTGTTCAAGGGCGTACGCAACTCATGAGACATATTTGCCAGGAACTCAGATTTATATTTGGAGGTTAGTGTGAGCTGTTCGGCTTTTTCTTCCAGCGATCGTCTTGCTTCTTCCACTTCCTTGTTCTTCGCCTCTACTTCATTTTTTTGTTTGACAAGCAAAAGCGCTTTATCCTGAAGCTCGTCATTAGTCCTCCTCAGTTCCTCCTGTTGAATTTTTAGCTCGCCTGCGAGAGATTGAGACTGGGTCAGCAGTTCTTCAGTCCTCGTGTTAGCTTCGATCGTATTGAGAACTATTCCGATGCTTTCTGTGAGCTGGCCAAGGAAATTAAGGTGTGTCTGGCTGAACATGTCCAGGGAAGCAAGCTCAATAACAGCCTTTACTTCATTTTCAAATAAGACAGGGAGGATAATAAGGTTCGCAGGCTTGGACCTTCCGAGACCCGAATTGATTTTAATATAGTTACCTGGCACATTGGACAATATTATACGTTCCTTCTCGAAAGCCACCTGGCCAACGAGGCCTTCGCCAATGGCAAATTCCGTCGGAATATTTTTTTCGGATTTATAGCCATATGCGGAGAAAAGGCTGAGGGTAACCTTTTGCGTTTCTTCGTCCTGTCGCAACACGTAGAATGCTCCGTAATGCGCCATTACCACCTGAGCAAGCTCGGAAAGAATCCGCTGCGTTACAGTCTTGAGATCCTTCTGCCCCTGCAGCATTTGCGTAAATTTTGCCAGGTTGGATTTTAACCAATCCTGTTCCTGGTTTCGGAGGGTCGTCTCTTTAAGGTTTGCAATCATCTGGTTAATCGTGTCCTTCAAGGCTTCTACTTCTCCTTTGGCCTCCACGCGAATCGTTCGAGTAAGGTCGCCTTTGGTAACTGCTGAAGCCACTTCGGAGATCGATCGTACCTGCGTGGTAAGATTTTGCGCGAGCTGGTTTACATTATCCGTCAGGTTCTTCCAAATGCCCGAAGCGCCGGGAACACTCGCTTGGCCTCCTAGCCTTCCGTCCACACCAACCTCGCGAGCAACTGTAGTTACCTGGTCTGCAAAGAGAGCGAGCGTATCAATCATTTCATTAATGGTGTCGATCAATTGCGCAACCTCCCCGCGCGAAACAATGGCAAGCTTTTGCTTAAGATTCCCGGTTGCAACGGCTGTTACCACTTTCGCAATATTGCGAACCTGATTGGTAAGGTTTGATGCCATCATATTGACCGAATCTGTAAGGTCCTTCCATGTCCCGGCTACGCCGCGCACTTCGGCCTGGCCGCCGAGTTTACCTTCCGTTCCGACTTCACGTGCTACACGGGTAACTTCAAAAGCGAAGGAGTTCAATTGTTCCACCATCGTATTGATGGTGTTTTTGAGATCCAGAATCTCGCCCTTTACGTCAATAGCCACCGTCTTGGAAAGGTCACCGCTCGCTACTGCTTTTGTCACCTCAGCAATATTGCGCACCTGGGCTGTAAGGTTACCGGTCATCTGGTTGACTGAATCGGTCAAATCTTTCCATGTTCCCGCCACGCCAGGGACAAACGCCTGGCCGCCGAGTTTTCCGTCCGTTCCTACTTCTCTTGCCACGCGTGTGACCTCAGAGGCAAAAGCGCGGAGCTGGTCCACCATGGTATTCAGGGTTTCCTTCAATTGGAGGATTTCGCCCCGCACGTCTACCGTAATCTTTTTCGACATGTCGCCATTGGCCACTGCAACAGCAACCTCAGCAATATTACGCACCTGGTCAGTCAGGTTGCCGGCCATTTGGTTCACTGAGTCCGTCAGGTCCTTCCATGTTCCCGCAACCCCCGGGACATTGGCCTGGCCGCCCAATTTTCCCTCGGTTCCAACCTCACGCGCTACACGAGTGACTTCAGAGGCGAACCCGCGCAATTGGTCGACCATGGTATTGATCGTATTTTTTAGTTCCAGGATTTCTCCTTGAACATCCACCGTAATCTTGCGAGAAAGATCGCCGTTAGCAACAGCTGTCGTTACTTCAGCAATATTGCGCACCTGGGATGTCAGGTTGGATGCCATTTTATTAACGGAATCTGTCAAATCCTTCCATGTCCCCCCGACGCCAGGCACATCCGCCTGACCGCCGAGTTTGCCTTCTGAACCTACTTCACGCGCAACGCGGGTTACCTCTGAACCAAATGAATTAAGTTGATCCACCATTGTATTGATGGTATTTTTCAGCTCGAGGATTTCTCCTTTAACATCCACTGTGATTTTTCTGGAAAGGTCCCCTTTTGCCACTGCGGTTGTGACTTCCGCAATATTTCTTACCTGGCCTGTCAGGTTACTTGCCATACCGTTGACTGAATCTGTCAGGTCTTTCCAAACGCCACCGACTCCCTCCACTGCAGCTTGGCCGCCCAATTTTCCTTCTGAGCCGACTTCGCGCGCCACGCGGGTAACTTCAGAAGCAAAGCCGCGCAACTGGTCAACCATGGTATTGATCGTATTCTTCAATTCAAGGATCTCGCCTTTCACGTCCACGTCGATTTTTCTTGACAAATCGCCGGTTGCCACAGCCGTTGTTACTTCCGCAATATTTCGCACCTGCGAGGTCAGGTTTGACGCCATCTTGTTAACGGAATCGGTCAGATCTTTCCAGGTTCCCCCCACGCCCGGAACATCAGCCTGGCCGCCAAGTTTGCCTTCAGAACCTACTTCACGTGCGACGCGGGTAACTTCTGATCCAAAAGAATTCAGCTGGTCGACCATCGTGTTGATCGTATTTTTCAGCTCGAGAATTTCTCCCTTCACATCCACGGTGATTTTTCTCGACAAGTCGCCCTTAGCGACCGCCGTCGTAACTTCTGCAATATTTCTCACCTGGCCGGTCAGGTTGCTCGCCATCTGGTTTACAGAATCGGTGAGATCTTTCCAGGTCCCTGCGACTCCCTTTACCTGCGCCTGGCCGCCGAGTTTTCCTTCTGTGCCGACTTCAAGCGCCACGCGTGTCACTTCCGACGAAAACGAATTCAACTGGTCGACCATCGTATTGATGGTATTTTTCAACTCGGAAATTTCCCCCTTCACGTCTACAGTAATCTTTCTCGATAAATCGCCCTTGGCCACCGCCGTTGTAACTTCCGCAATATTTCTTACCTGGCCTGTCAGGTTACTTGCCATTTGATTCACCGAATCGGTCAAATCCTTCCACACGCCGCCGACTCCTTTCACCTTCGCCTGGCCGCCAAGCTTTCCTTCCGATCCTACTTCACGGGCTACACGCGTAACTTCCGAAGAAAACGAGTTCAGTTGGTCAACCATCGTATTGATCGTATTCTTCAATTCGAGGATCTCGCCCTTCACGTCCACTGTAATTTGTCGCGAAAGATCGCCCTTGGCAACAGCCGTTGTCACCTCAGCAATATTCCTCACCTGGCCAGTCAGGTTGCTGGCCATTTGGTTGACTGAGTCAGTGAGATCTTTCCAGGTTCCCGCGACTCCCTTTACCTGCGCTTGCCCGCCCAGCTTACCTTCAGTACCAACCTCCAGCGCAACACGCGTCACTTCGGATGAAAACGAATTCAGCTGGTCAACCATCGTATTGATCGTATTCTTCAATTCAAGGATCTCGCCTTTTACGTCCACAGTAATTTTCTTCGATAAGTCTCCTTTGGCTACCGCCGTCGTCACTTCGGCGATATTGCGTACCTGCGCTGTTAGGTTGCTCCCCATCTGGTTTACAGAATCAGTAAGGTCTTTCCATACACCATCTACTCCTTTAACCTTGGCCTGCCCACCAAGTTTCCCTTCAGAACCTACTTCGCGTGCGACTCGCGTAACTTCCATAGAAAACAAATTAAGCTGGCGAACCATGTCATTCACTTCCTTTGCAATTCGCGCAAATTCTCCTTTAAGCGTGTGGCCGCCGATTTCCAGTGGCATTTGTTGTGAAAGGTTGCCTTTTGCCACGGAGCTGATAACATGAGCAATTTCTATGGTAGGATGAACCAGATCAGAGATGAGTGAGTTAAGCGATTCGACGCCAGTGCTCCAGGAACCTTTGGCACTGGGGGATTCAATGCGCTGCGTTAATTTTCCCTCCTTCCCAATTATATTCCCCGCCCTGGTAAATTCCAGCATCATTTGTTCGTTTAGGGCTATGATGTCATTTAACGTATCGTACACCTTGCCCTGGATTCCAAATTTGTCAATGGGCATTCTGACTGTAAAATTCCCTTTCTTAACTTCGCTGAGGACTGCCAGGATGATCCGGTAATCTTCGGCATCTGGTTCTTCAGTGTGGGGAGTCCGCGCAGGCTTTTTAAATGGCTTAGTTTTTGACTTTTGGCCATTGTGGTTGGCTTCCACGCGAGGCCTGGAAAGTGTTGGGGCACTTTTTTGGGTCGTCATGACGGTTAATTAAGTTTTAAAATAGCATACAGCATTAGTCCAATATCGCACAACATAAAATGGCGTCACGCCTTTCTACAGCAATGCGCAGCATTGTCCCTGAGACAAAGGTTTCACGAAGATTTCGGTATTATTGAGAGTGGGTTCAGGTAAAAGTAGTGATTTTAATTTTACGTGCATAGATATGAGGTACATTTTTTTCAGTTCATAAGATTGTGACAAATCAACAGGTTGGAATTATGGAAAAGCAATATCAGAAAAAAGTTTTTATCGTCGACGATGATGCTGATGACAGGCAAATTATAAAGGAAGCTTTTTCAGAATGCCAAGGCGAGAATGCATGCGTTTATTTTGAAAGTGCCCAAAAACTACTTTCTGCAATGCATAACAAGGAGCATCCGCTACCACTCCTTGTCCTCCTTGATTTGAATATGCCCGGCCTGACGGGTCTTCAGGCGTTAAAAGAAATACGCGGAAACAGCAAGTTCAGCCAAGTTCCGGTCGTCGTATTAACCACTTCCAATCTTCCCCGGGACAAAGCAAGTTGTTATCAGCTTGGCGCCAGTTGCTTTATTACAAAGCCGGATTCTTTCGCGAAACTTGTAGAAATCGTCAATGCTATTTCATTGCTATGGCTAACCGGAAACGAAATTCCTTAACCCATGAAGATTAAGCCATTACACTTTGAAAGAATACATATTCGTCAGCTTTCCGTGCCTGCCCAAAAGTGATCCTATTTGTGGAAAAAACGCAGCGGACGACTTATTTTTTTCGCTCGCCAAACTTATTTCTTGCAAAATTAGTAATAGGCTGGTGCAGAAAATCTTCCCCAAAAAGCGTTAAAAATTCTTCCTTGTCTTTATCGCTAAGTAATCTGAATATGCCTTTAATCCAGTCTCGCTTCGCCTCGAGTTCTTGAATGGTTGCCCGGGAGTCCACCATTTCAATAAATTTTAGGATTTCTTCTACGAGCAAATTCTTGAGTTTGAATGCAGGATCGTATTCCATTCCAGCCTATGTATATGAAGAAGGCCACAAATACCAAACCGTTTCCGGCCGCCTTCCCATTAATTATCGCGCTAGGGTGATCAATTTGTTAATGGTTGACTGTAGGTTGGTAAAAATACGAGGCGGCATGGTTGACCGGGATGGCCTGATTTTCGATTACTATTTAAAAAAGCACGATTATGAGCGGATCAAAAACATTTCTGGTATTTCTAATGGGGATGGCTGCTGGCGTAGCTACAGGTATATTGGTTGCTCCCCGGCGGGGAGATAAAACTCGGAAAAAACTCGCTAAGCATGCACGGGCATTTTCCGGACAGCTCTTAAATAAAGCAACGAAGGTTGGCGAGCAACTAAAAGATAGTTATGAATCGGCCAAAGACGGCGTGTCCAAGTCTCTTAATATCTCTTAATAGGCCTCTTTAGCGAACTTCCTATAATTTGAGCGCTGTTCAGCAAAATGGAATATTACCGGTGTGATATTGCGGGTTTCTGATTTTGCAAATCAGTACGCTTCGATGAGTCTTATTAGCGTCTTATAAAGAGACTCTAGCCATGGTGAACGAACGGGCAGCGGTTGCCTGCCCACCTTATTTCATGTTGTGGACATTTGTGCATGATACAGCAACCCTGTTGTTGCGTTATATTCCCACTCATTAAATTTTCGACTTGCTTTTTAATGGCATAGAAGTTTCTTGAGCTTGGGCGAGGGGCCTGCCCCTGTTCAAAATATTACAATGAGCAAAAAGAATTCCGCGCGGCGGCGGTTCGTTCCCACTTGTCGCGTCGCAAATTACGCTGATGAAGTCGAATATGACGACTGAAAGCCGCCAAAAGTTCGTAAAAGGAGAATGGTCGTCCCTCAAGACGAGCTTCTTGCTAAATTCGGGAATTATCGAGGCCAAAAAATAATTTATGGGGGAAAAGCCAAATGAAAACGCGGCGTCAAAAACAGCCGAAGCGGGAAAAAAGTAAGTGATCCAAACAGCCAATTGTCGTCGGACTGTCTGGAGCCCGGCGCGAAGACGAAAGGTTCCGGAGAAAAAAAATGCAAAAGAATAAGTTCAAATTCAATCGAAAATGTCTATAAGTAGTACAATATATGTTTTGATCGTACTTTTTTTCGCACTTTCAATTTTGGCGGTGATTGTGATTAAGCAGCCTTTTCTTCTCTACGTTTGCCTTCCACTGACAGTGATCCTGATCTTCGCCAGGATTGTGAGAGGGGATGATTAGAGCTTGCGAGGAACCAGTCAATTTGGCAAAATCATTTTTTGTTGCAATTCCCGTCTTCCTGACTTTAGCGGGATTTGCTTATTTCTTAAGTCTAAAGGTCCTCCACAGTGGAAATTGGTTCCTGATTATCTGACTAGTGGTCCTCGCAGTTTTAATCATTGTGACGATTTCCGATACCCGTCATCAAAGCGGGAGTCTCTTGTCGGGCATACGCGGGTTGTTTCTCGGCCTGGAAGGCATCTCCTGTTTATTGGCGTTCTGGCTGATTCCTTTTCTGTTTAGGCACCCCGAGCTATACGATTAAGCTATTACGCTGGCTCAGAAATTCCAGAAAAGCTCAGTATTATATTCCATCCGAACATACCCGCGTGCATTGTGCCTTACAAAAATATTTGCAAGCTGATCAATCATTGTATCATAGCGGGCATGTCCTAGCAGCGGCATAAATGAAGAGGAAAGCAGCTGGCCCTTCAGCGATTCGAAATTCAATTCCTGAATATTAGGGAACTTTTTTGTGTAGACTTTTCTTGGTTCATAAAAAGCTCGTATTGAGTGGTCGTTTACGATTCTGGACGGCTTCCGCTCGATACTGAATCGGCGCTGTAAGTCATCATATGCTTTCAGAAACGGCGTATGCTTATTGCGAACGTTCCACGCCAGGACTACGATTCCTCCCGGTTTCAATATTCGAAAAAATTCTTTTTTTGTAGCGTGCGGGGCCATCCAGTGAAATGCCTGCGCTACGGTAATCAGATCGATACTGCCAGCGTCAAGGCCTGATTTCTCAGCACACCCATTTTTGCAGATAAAATCCGTGTAACCTGACAACTTATACTGGGCCGCTTTTCGCATTTCTTCATTGGGTTCGATGCCAATAACACGATAATGTGCTTGTAAAAGCTTCTCGGAAAAAAGCCCGGTGCCACAGCCAATATCTGCAATTAAGCTTGTCTTTGTTAATCCGGCAGTCTCTTCCAGAAATGTTATGATCGTGTCAGGGTAAGAGGGCCGGTATTTTACATAATTTTCTACTCGGTTTGAAAACCTACTGGTAGGGTGAAGTGATTCGAGACTGATCGTCATACTAATGATTTGATTGATCGAGGTAACAAGTTAGTTCGGGCCTATTCTATGCACCAAACATCGATGACGAGGTCTTTTTTTCGAGGACTCTTAAATGAAGGTCTGACACCACGCATTCCTGATGATTGCGTCGCAAGGCCGTTGATGAAATTTAATGGGTGCCGCGGGTGGGTTTCCTTTCTTTTTCTATTTTCCCCGTCGTTATTTGATCTCAAAAGACGGATCTGCTCTCGGGAGGATTTCTCTTCACGCATACCTAATAATTTTGAAAAAATGATTAATCGATGATGAATGCTCAATCAACGCATGTAGGCATCTCGGCTCCTGATTTATTAGTTCTGTCCTGTCCCAGGTGGGATCCTAAAGAATAAGAAGAAACAATCAAAGGGTAGAATAAAGATAATGTATTTATTGAAAATAAGCTGCCGCAAATTTTTATACCTTACGTTTACCGATTTCTCGAACCTCAATTGGCGAAAAATACGTTGCCTGCACTGCATCAAAGGGGCAATGGAAATTGCATCCCCGAGAGCCTGGTCAGAGCCACATCTTTCTGTTGAACCAGCACTTTGACACGATTTCCTATTTCCATTAAAAATTTCTGCAGGAAAAAATGCGCCTTTTGGTGGTCAATCTTTGTGGCTTCCAGCATTCGGATAGTATCCGCGAGACCCAGCGCGCGCAGAAAGTATTGCTGGTTCGTATATCCCGTGGAAATAAGCCCAAGTAATTCGCCCCACTTTTCAATAGCGGAAAAATTCACCTGCGCCATGATGTCTTGCTCACCAATATGATCATAAGGTCGAAAATTCACCGTGTGATCATAGAAGCACGTCATTGTACCGGAATTTTTCCTCGAATTGTATAATTCATCCGAACTGCCGCCGTAGTCAAAAGTCATAACAAAACCGCGATTCAAATGTTCGTTGACCTCTCGAAGCCAAAACTTCGGTTCTAAATTGACCTCAGTCGAAAAACCATCCGGCAATGAAACTTCTAAAAATGAAAAATAATCGAGCAATTCCTGGCTCGCTGATCTTAACTCTTCGTGGAAAGTCCCGTCAAAGTCCACAAAAATCTCCTTAAGGCCGTTTTGCACCTTGACACGGTGAAAGGAGAAATTATCTATAAGTTCATTCGAAAGGACACATCCCTCGAAAACTCCAAGAGCAGAAGTGTTTTCGAGATAGACGACCTTTCCAGGAGGAAATGCGCAAATCAGATCCTTTTGAGGGGGGCGTTTATCAACTATAAAATAAGTCAAACGCTCGAAAAAGCGATTGTCCATAGCCAAACATTCCAGGATATCGCGGCAGAGAAGCCCGCTGCCACCACCATATTCTAGAACCGTAAATTCGTTCTGCCCCAGAATATTCCACATTTCTTGCAGCTGCCGGGCAATTGCGAATCCGAAAAGGCTGCTTGCCTCAACACTGGTGTAGAAATCACCGCTCCTTCCGACTGGCTCCCGGTCTTGGCAATAATAACCAAAATAAGGTGTGTAAAGGCAACGCTCCATAAATTCACAGAACGATATCGGGCCTTGCCTGTAAATCGTCTCACCAATTATCGCCCGCAGCTCACGCTGGTTTACACTAATGTCTGTCATCGCAATTCTGAAGAGGGCACGGTCCAACTGACCCTGCCTCCAGGGATTGATCCATTAAAAATGAAATAAATTAATGGTTCTGTGTCTATGCAGAAGTGCTACCAACAGCTTACTTTTTTGTAGCCTCATATAGATCAGATATAACGCCACAGTCCCGCTAATTAGATTAAAACAAAGCCGATCATTCGCACCTCCGCGTATACATTTATTTTCAAAGCGCGAATTGTTTCACCCTAACTCATTCATTGATCACTCTTAAAACAATCTTGCCCCGCACATGCCCTTCCTTGCTGAGTTCCTGCGCTTCCGCGGCTTGATCCAACTGGAATACTTTTGAGACAACGGGTTTTATTTTACCCGAGTCAATAAGATTCGCAATTTCATCTAACTCGGAAGGAAGCGATTGGGTCATATAGCCCTCCTGTCGAATATTCTTGTCTTTGGCTTCCCTTTCGTTTTCGGGTTTCACTGTGGTGATCAGCCTTCCACCTTTTTTTAAAACCTGAATGGACCGGGCCTGGGTTTGAGCTCCAACAGTGTCAAAGACAAGGTCAATATCGTGCAATTTTTCTTCGAAATTTTCCTTCTTATAGTCAAGAACTTCATCTGCACCCAGTTTTTTGAGAAAATCGACATTTCTCTCTGACGATGTTGCAATAACATAAGCTCCTTTCCATTTCGCAAACTGGACTGCAAAACTGCCGACTCCTCCGGATGCACCAAGAATGAGTACTTTTTCTCCGGCTCGCAATTTTCCGTGATCAAATAGTCCTTGCCAAGCCGTTAAACCCGCAAGCGGAACGCCAGCGGCATTGACGTGATCGATTGACCGGGGCTTGCGACCGACCTGGTCGGCTTTCACGGCAACATATTCGGCGTAAGTTCCATTTTTGCTAATATCCGGCCTGCTGTACACTTCATCTCCTTTTTTGAAATTCTCCACCCCGGGGCCGGTCTCTTCGACCACGCCGGACACATCCCATCCAGGAATTAATGGAAACCTGGTTGTGGCTGGCTCCTTGCGGACTCCTTCCCTAATTTTCCAATCAACCGGGTTAACACCCGTTGCATAAACTTTTATTAGTATCTCATCGGGGGCCGGTGTCGGACGAGGTGCTTCTTCATACTTTAGAACCTCAGGGCCGCCGAATTCATGAATTTGAATTGCTTTCATGCTCATACGTTTTATCGCGGTTAATAAAAGACTCCGGGCATGCGGAGCGACCGCTCGCCGGAGTCATGTTATGTTCAAATAAAAATCAGACGACGACCTCATTTTTTCTGGTTATTCCTTTGCAGTTTTCTTTTACTCTTGTTTTTCGCTGCAAGTTGCGTTTGAATATCTTCGTCGTAAGGCCTCGAAATACTATGCTTTGCGTCAGGGCTTCCCAATCCTGAGGCCGGGCCCCCCTTTGCTCCAAGATCTCTTTGCAGGTCATTTCCGATTTTACCATAATTGTTATTGTCTGTTTTAGTATCTGGCATATGTCTAATTTTTGCTTAAGAAAATATCTATCGGGCGCGGACGCCTGCCTGGACTTCTTCGATCATTTTTTTGTTAAATGCGGCGAGGTCTTTGGGACTCCTGCTGGTCACTAGACCATGATCGGTTACCACCTCCCCGTCAGTCCAGGAAGGCCCCGCACTGGTAAGTTCAGTTTTTAAAGATGGATAAGAAGTCGATTTTTTGCCTTTTACCATACCTGTTTCAATCAGTAGCTGTGGCCCATGGCAAATTGCTGCGACCGGCTTCCCTGCTTTCATGAATCCTTCAGCAAATTCGACACAAGTTTCATTTGTTCTCATCTGGTCCGGATTTATTACCCCAACTGGTATCATCAATGCATCGTAGTCGCCAGGGTTTGCCTCTTCCACCATAACGTCAACCGGCAATTCGATTGACCAGTGGTCATGGTTGCAGGCTTTGACCTTTTCTTTTTGCGGCGAAACGATAACGACCTTCGCGCCCGCATCTTCCAGTGCTTTTTTCTGGCTTGTTAATTCGACTTCTTCAAAGCCAGTCTCTGTCAGGATCGCTATTTTTTTTCCGGTTAGCGCCGCCATAAAGTTGTTTTTGTTTTTGGCTAGTAATTCCTGACATCCGCCCCAAAAAAGATGCCTGTCGCAACCGCCTTACAGGCGACATCTTCGAGATGGAAATTGATTGAATATGAGCAAATAGATTCCCACCAACTCTCCCGGGGATTATTTGACACGGACAAATCGCCATAATGAATTCTCCGGAGGTCTCAATTTCCTAATGGCGGTTTGTTACTCGTCCTTTGACTCGCATACCTGATAAAATTTTCCAGCGTGTCGACGGGCCCAGAACTTGATGCAGATCGTTAACTTCACCAAAAACTCAGGATGACCAAAATCATTTGCCTTCTTCTAACGATTGCTTTTTCTTCATGCGTCATACACACCTACGGAGGGTACGGATATTGGCAGCCGCCAGTTTATGTTGGACCCAGCATCGGATTAGGAACCATCATCGCCGTGGTTGTTTCTTGGACGCGCAATAAGTCGATACTGCTTGCAATTATTCACGGCATTTTAGGCTGGTTGTATGTTATATATGCCATAATTGTCCCAAAAAGGTGAGCGCACATACCTGAGCATGCATAAGATCAAATAATCTTTCTTGTTATTGTTTGGTCTTCGTGTAAAGGCCAACAAGTTCCCCTTGCGCGAGGATGTGTCCTCGCATGGCATTATCCAGGTCTGATCTAGTGGACCCTGCTGGAATTGATAGCATCGTATCCAAGGCATACACCATAAAGTGATAATGATGAACTCCCGATGGAGGGCAGGGACCGGTATAGCCGGGCTTTCCTCGCACGTTCTCGCCCATCACCCCGTCCATCACCTTTTCAGGAATGATAGGAGACGGCTGAATATTCCATTGCGCCCAGTGCACCACGCCTCCGTTCGGCGCATCAGGATCGAACACAGTGACAGCTAAAGATTTTGCTGACTGCGGAATACCGTCAACTTTCAACTCCGGGCTGATATTGTCGCCTTCGCACGTGTATCGGGAAGGCATAAAATCATTGTTTTTAAAAGAAGGGCTTGTAACCTGCAAGGCAGCCATTACAATGGCGCCAATAATTGGAGAATTCATGTGAGGTATTTTACTGTTGGGAAACCAAAAACATACCAAATGAACGTCAGAATCGAATTCCGGGTTACGTGGTATTAAATGCGCGGCGGTAATTTTTCCCCAGGTGCCAAACAAATGGTGAACTTCAAACAGATCAAATCTGGTCAGCGATTCTAAGTTCCGGATCGCTAACGTCGCGATTGCTTAGCAACCGGTGTTCCGGCAGGATAATTTCTTCTTTTTTTTCGGTATTTATGTACGTAAAGGCAATCCGGTAAAGCCCGCCTTCGTCGAAGCTGATAACATGACCTGTTCCTGCAGGCCTATTTTCTGTGTCCAAAACTATAACAGACTCTCCGGCTTCAAATTTCATAAAGTAAAAATTTTTGGATAGATTGTTAGACGCAAATCTACTGATTTTGCATCCAACCGATGGCTTCCCTTGAAAATTATATTTATTTAACCTTTGGCTGGATCGCCTATTGTGCGATTCATAGCCTGCTTGCGACCAACCGGCTGAAAACCCGGATATCGGACCGGGCCCCCGGATTGTATCGATATTATCGCCTGGTTTATTCAGCAATCGCATTTATTACCCTGATCCTGATTCTTTGGTACCAATTACGAATGAAAGAACATAGCATCATCGGACCTGCTACATTCCTGGTATTCGCCGGTTACGTCCTGATTGCGGGAGGACTATCTTTGATGGCCATTTCTGCTAAAAAGTATTTCCTGAGAATGACCGGGTTTGACCTCCTTTTCAAAAAGCAACCCAACGACGATCTTTTGGAAATTGGCATTCATAAAAAAGTACGGCACCCTCTTTATCTGGGAACTTTGTTGTTTATTTACGGGCTGTTGGCGCTGTTTTTTTTCCCGAGCAATCTTTTAGCATGCCTCGTAATCACAGTTTACATAATCATCGGTATCAAACTGGAAGAGAAAAAACTTGTGACGCGCTTTGGGAAGGCCTACCTCGATTACAAGGCCCGCGTGCCAATCCTTCCCCGACTGCGGTCCGGAAAAAAGAAATTGGGAACTTCCCGTGCATAAATTATGCAGATCTGAGGCTATCACCTGCGATTTGTTGATAACCCGATGATGGTAATATTTAGATATATTTCTTCATGTATCGTTGCCCCGTTTTGAACCGAACGGGGTTTGCAATTTCAAGCCTGGGAATCATAGATTTTTCTTTATGTTCAATGCCTGGCAGAGGGCTCTCTAATTCTTCGCGGGCCCTTGCGATGATGAATATAAGTCCGAATCAGGCTGTGATCAGGACAGCTTCCTCCTTGATTACCTTGATCTGGCGCACCGGAGCAGCCTCAATAGGATGCAGGTTTCTATTTATACGGGTGCTTGCAGGAATTGTCCTACTCGAAGAGAAGCGAAGCACTGAAACCAGGGTAGTCCATGAAGCGGCAAGAAAAAACATGCCGGCGACAAAACCGATTTTAACAAAAAAAACAGTGATGAGGGCAAAACTGACCACAACGGCGGCCAGCAGAATGAAAAAGCAGCGAGATTTCTTCATAACCGATTTAATTCAGATGATTGTTTCAATTGATTGGGCGGTGGCTAAATCTAGGCTTGCGGACTTTTTACAAAAATTACAGCACTGGCGTTAATGACTAAACCCGGTAGCGAGTCGCTGTTCGTAACCTTTCCGAGAAAACTGCGACAAGCATTGCGACGATTAATATAACGGTCCCGTCTGCCATGTTTTTGTTTAACTATTAGTTACCAGATCAAAAAACCTGCCCATGTTATCATCCAATAAAAAGAGCGATTACAAGAGAAAAAAGTTTCCAATTTCAAAAAATGTTGGGGAATTTTGGGAAAAGAATGCAACAGTGCGCGGCGCGTCAGGTAACTCAAAAAAGAGCCCTTAAAAATTTTGTACGGCAAGGATTCCCAAGATGGGAAAAAGTGATTCGATCACGTATCAATGTGATTATTCCTTCCTAATACTGTCGACGGGATTTGCCATCGATGCATGGAGAGTCTGATATGATACCGTTATGATGGTGATAAGTAACATAAAAAATCCCGCAAGTATATATAGCCAGAAGGGAACACTGACTCTATACGCATAGTTCAGGAGCCATTGATGCGTGATTAACCAAGATAAAGGTGCGCCGATCAGAAATGCCATGCAAACCAATTTCAGGAAATCGAAGGAAAGCAGTGCAACGATTGATTCTACACTACCCCCCAAAATCTTCCTGATTCCTATCTCCCTGGTTTTTTGACTGCAGACAAGTGAAGTCAAACTGAAAAGCCCGAAGCATGACAACAGGATGGCCGCCAGGGAAAAAAATTCAATGATACTACTGAGATTTTCCTGATCGCTATAGAGGGAATCAATTTGACGATCTAAAAAACCATATTCAAATATGCGCTCAGGAAAAAAAGCCGACCATTGACGACGAATATATTCTATTGTTTCAGGAATATGATCGGCCTGAACGCTAACGGCGAATTGTATAAACCGGGCGACATTTACGTCAAGAATTAATGGTTGTATGGGTTGATCGAGCGTATTGAAATTAAAATCCTTGACCACGCCGATCACCTTTCCCCTCTTGCCCTCTTTGGAGTCCCCCCGAACGATTGATTTGTTGATAGCCCCCTCCGGGCTCCCCCAACCCAGCTTCCTCACTGCAGATTCGTTCAAAATAAAGGCGCTTAAATGATCAGTGCCAGTATTCTTCGAGAACTCCCGGCCGGCCACTAACTGGATTTTCAGCGTTGAAATGAAATTATAGTCGACGGAAATCCACGGGAAAAAAATGTTGTCTTTATCCTGGAATCCTTCCGGAATCACAAGGCCCCGGACAATTCCCTGACCAGGCAGCGCGGATGTCGCTGTGACGCCGATGATTTTTGATCTTTTTAATAGCTCATTGCTGAATGAATTCATGCGCTGTCGCAAGGCAGCATCCACAGCATAACCTATGCTGGAGGCACCTGTTCCAAAGAGCGGCACCACCACAATCTGTTTTTTTTGAAACCCCAGCGGTTTGTTCCTTAACCATTGCAATTGTTGGTTAATAACGATTGCGCAGATGACCAGGACGATCGAAATCGTGAATTGGAAAACCACTAGGGATTTGCGAAGCAAATTGCCCTTCGAATCAGGGCCTGATCTCCCCTGCAAAGACGTCGATGGTTCAAAGCGGGAAATAAAGAAAGCGGGGTATAGTGCAGAAATGACCGAACAGATTATAAAGAGTGAAAAAAATAATAGGCAATTAGTTAAACTCATCCATCCCGTCAATGTGATTTGTTTGCCTGTCAAATGGTTAAGGAATCCAATTCCGAATTCCACAAGAACAAATGACAAAACGAGTGCGGGCGAAGCCGTCAAAATGCTCTCTGACAGGAATTGCACAACAATCGTTTTCCTGCTGGCTCCAAGCACCTTGCGCATCACCACTTCCTTTTCCCGCGTGCTTCCCCTCGCAGTCGCCAAGTTTATATAATTGACCATAGCAATTCCAAGGATCAGAATGGAGATTGCGCCGAAAATGTATATGTAGAAAACGCTTTTCAAGCTTGGGTTGCCGCTGACTGATGCACTGTACAAATGGATATCGCTCAGCGGGCACACAGAAAGAACATGCAGTTTTTTGCTTCGCTCATCGCCGTATTTCTGCAGAACTGCATTTAGACCCCGATTAAGCACGTCCTTTTGAGAGCCCTCTTTGGCAAGAAAAAAGGTGAATGCAGGATTATAATTCCAATCTGTCCTGAGGTAATTGCCAATAAATCTGCTTTCGACTGAATACAAGGTTTCCAATGAGATCAAAAAATCAAATTGCAGATCGGAGTTCACGGGGACTTGCTTAACGATGGCGGTGACCTTGAGCGGAATGCTATTTTCATAAAGCAGCGTTCTTCCAAGCGGGTCCTGCATGCCGAAATATTTTTTTGCCATCATGCTCGTGATAACAACAGAATTCGGCGAGGCCAGGGCCTCATTGATATCGCCCTGCTCGGGCGTAATGGTGAAAATGTGAAAAAAGCCGGTATCCGTAAAAAATACATTCTGCTCTTGAAATTTTTTTTCAGTGCTTGAAAACTCCATGCTGCCAGCGCGGTTGTAAACTCGGGCCATGAAGCGCACTTGCGGCATATCCGTTTCAATGACCTGTCCCAGCGCCAAGGGAGTCGTCGCATTTGTTGCCCGTTGACCGTTGTTTATGCTAGTCCAGTCTATTCGAAATATATTATCGTAATTGCGATGAAAACGATCAAAACTCAATTCGTCTCTCACATATAGTAGTATCAAAAGGGAGCAGGCCAACCCCGCAGCCAAACCAAGAATATTAAGGAACCCGGAGACCTTGTCCTTTGCCAAATGGCGATAGGCGGAACGAATAGCTAGGCCATGCATAAGTTTGTTGCAATGGGTGAATGGATGAAATGGTAGATGGTCCGATTATGCCGAACTAAATTTAAACCTATATCAGCTTGTTGTAACCGATTTAGGATGAACCGTTCTGTCGTCTTGTGGATGGCAGATACCGCCCAAAATTAATTTACCCCGACCTGGGTCAGCGTAGCAAAGTGAGAGCAGCCAGAAGCAGTTTTGAGGAATCCTTTTGACAAGGAACTAAAAAAGCCCCTCGGGGAGGAGCCTTTAATTTTTTGTACGGTACTAGAGCAACTTTTGGCTTTTGATAGGTACAATTTTTAGTTTTTTCTTAGGATGTGCTTATTGGACTTGGATTTTGGTTATCACACTGGGCAGTAAATTCGTTTTCCGGTTTTAGGATTTAGATTTTTTGGCTTTCCTAGGATCTGATTCTGGATTGGTTTTTTTGGAATTGGATCGAAAACTAATTTAACTATCAGCGTTATGGATGCAAACATATAAAGCAGATTCCATTTGTGAAATAGCAGTTTTGACCAATCTCAGGGCTTCGGCATTTACCACTAAAATCGTATAATTACGAGGCCTTCAAATGTAAAAATGCGACTTAACCGGTCAAGAGCACTTTTGTAAGGCCGGCTTGGTTCGTACGTTCGCGATCGTGTCTCTTCTTTTCATCTCCCCCGTTGTAACGCCATCACCGAAAGAGTAATGCAAATGGTCGACGAATTTGATAGTGTGCAAGCGCAGTAAGCTTATTAATCCAAACACTAATGGCCAAGGCTCCTCAATCTTTCTTTATTGAGGATCCTGTTTGCTTACCTGTGACGGAGATGATTCTCGCGTTCGTAAATTCCTTGAAAACGCGAAAAAGTGATTCGTAGATGGTGCCAGCATAAGAGGCAATATCCTAATGGCCTTAATGCCGAGCAGGAGTTCGAAGACGAGATCCAGAACTTTTACTCCAAACACGTTTCCACCTATTCTCGCTGGCAAGCGCTTCAAAAACTCAAAAAAAAAGCAGCAGGTGAACTGCTGCAGAGTCAATTTAGCTGTGTGGGAATATTTCCCGCCGAATTCTATTTTACGTGATTGTTGACGATCTTAGCCAATTCGAACATGGAGACCTGCGGTTTGCCGAACACCGGTTTCAATTTGGCGTCAGCATTGATCATCCTCCTGTTCTTTGAATCCTGCAATCCGTTCTTTTTGATATGGACCCAAATGGATTTAATGATTTGTGTCCTCGGCATCGGCTTTGAACCGATCACCTCAGCAAGAGCCGCACTAGGCGTCACTGGTTTCATGAAAGCTTCATTGGGCTTTCTTTTTGTTTTCTTAGGGGCCGCTTTTTTCGGAGCTTTTTTCGCAACTTTTTTAACAGCTTTTTTTGCCGGCGCTTTTTTTGCAGCCTTCTTGGCCGCTTTTTTTGCAGATTTTGCCATTTGCTTTGAATTTAATAGTTAGTAAAATTACAACCAACGGTTATCAATAACCGCAGTGGAACTTGCTCTTTTTTACCGTCATAAAGCCGGTTTTCAGAGTGCATTCGTGTCGTAAGTTAGACAATTGTACAAAATCAAAAAAACTGAATCAGGTTATTTTCCCTAGGAAAACACGCATTTATCCTTTGCTTTGATGGCTTTCTGGTTGCTGACAGTCGCCGGCGCTTTGCTAGAACGGCCGGTTCTGACGAAGAATTCCTGCTAATTGTTGTCGACTTTTCAACCGAATGAATATTGGTAAAACCCAGTTTTTTGCAAGGTTACCGCCCTGCTGAAACCGAATTTTTCGGAGCTGATTACAAAAGATTATGCCCTGGTGCCTGGGCAATCGTATTCAAATGATGTCAACAAAAAATTTTGTGTTAAAACTATTAAAATCAAATAGTTAATCAATTTTACCTGCAATCCTACGATGCAAAATTTGGACCATGTGTCTACATTTTACTCTGCCCCATTAAGGTGATCTACCTGAAAAGATTTAGACCCCAAGACCACTGGAATTTAAAGTGGTCCGCTATCAGGTGCACACCAGGCTGACATCTCCACTGGTGAAAGTCGTATTGGTCCAAAGATCACCTCTGAGAACAGATGGTGCGGTTTCTGCCGGCGACAAAGTCTGCTAACCCAATAACAGCGGGATTAGCATTCCGAAGAGGCAATGAGATCAATTAATCGCTGCTTCTTTTCAGGCCACTCCTCGTCAATGATGCTGAAATAAACTGTTCCTGTCAAGGTACCGTCGTTGCGAAAGCCGCTCTTCCGCAGCTCGCCTTCGCGAACACCACCGATTTTTGTTACTGCTTTTTGGGAACGGATGTTCTGGCTTGCGACTCTGAACTGCACCCGCATAAATCCGAGTCTTTCAAATACAAATTGTAGTAAAAGTAACTTGCATTCCCTGTTATATACCTTTCCGTGGAATTCGGGAAGATACCAGGTATGTCCTATCTCCAATCCCTTTGCCGGAGGATTGACGCTATGCATTCTACTCATTCCAATGATCCGATCATTTTTGGAATTATGAATAGTAAATGATTGACCCGACTGATTCGACAGTTCCATGGCTGTTTTAAAATAGTCATCAAATTGATGGTCGTAATTCTCATTCACAGTCAGCGTACGGTTGAACTCCCAAATGCGCGAATCTCTCGCGAGCCTCCTGACCTCTTCATAATCTTGCCACGCTAGCGGTAACAGGTACGCGAATTCTCCTGCGAGATCGCCATTGATGTCCCGAGCTGGAAATACCTCCGGCAGTAAGAATGAGTGAATGTTGGTCATTATATATTGTGTTAAAAATAAAGATGACATTTCTGAAATGCTGAAGTGGGATAAAATTAATTTCAATTAAAACCACTAAAATCGGGGAATAAGCGGGTCTCATCGCTGGCCTGCTTTCGAAAATTCATAACTTTAAGCCCACTTCACCGAACCATAAATTCCAACGTCTAGGATGAGAGGATTCATCTTATTTACGAACATCTTTGGATTGCCCATGTACTTTACCGGCACGGCCCGGAGCGGCTTTAGTTTATCTAACGACAAATCCAAAGCTGAGATTCTTGACACCAGCAGCAATGCAAAAATTAAGGCCGCGCTCCTTGAGAAGGTTTCGGGGTACAAGATCAAGGTGCAATCCGTGAAAACAACCAAAAAAAATCCAGTTCTTAAAGCTTACGATACATGATGTAAGCATTGGTCAATCCATTTGAGCGATGGTTAAACGCTTCTGGAATCTCGCCAACAATGTTGAATCCCAGTTTTTGCCATAGCTTAACGGCCTGTGTATTGCTTTTTACCACAATATTGAATTGCATCGCCTTGTATCCAAGCCGCCTTGCTTCGACGAGCGAATATTCGCCCATGGCCGTTCCTATCCCCTTCCCACTATGCTTTTTTGCGACGACATATGAACCGTTAGCGATGTGCGATCCACCGCCGGGCTGATTATTCTTGAGAATGAAGCTTCCAACGATTTCACTTCCTTCGGTGGCTACATAAATGTATTTGTCACTGCCAAACCAATATTCAAGCATTTCGTGTTTGGGGGTGTCGGGATCGAATACGAATGCTTCACCTGTCGCAATGACCTCTAGGAGGATTTTCCAGACCGCATCGCGATCAGCCGGTGTTGCTGCTCGAACGAAAAAATCCGACCGAAAGATTTGCTTGCTTAAATTCATGGATTTTGATACGCTGATAACCGAAGGACCAGCAATTGATTCACTGCTCGGCGTATTGAACTGATTTGGAACGGAAACCCGAGGTCATATTCCTGATCTCATCAAGAAAACTTTGCTTTTCGCTTCTGATAACAATCAACTGCTTTTCTCCAATCCGTTTCTTTAGCATTGGCTCCGCTTGGACCAGGTCATGCCATTTGCCAATCTTGTCCTGAAGGTCGTCGATATACTTTATCCGGATATTCAATTTTCTTTGAAGCGGCTCGGGCAACATATTATGCAGGTAAAAAAGGTTCTTAAGTTTTTTCCGTGATTCGTGAATGGCTTCGATGTCATTTCTTACTATCAGCCTGGGAATCTTGGCCAGTTCTTTGCCGAAATGGTTCTTCAGCATCTTCATGTGTACTCCCCCGATCTGCCTGGTAAACTTCTTTTTTGTCTTTGCAAAACACGGCTTGTATTCCAAAATGTGCCGGGCAAGCTTGCGGTACTCCGCTTCAAATTCCGATTTTCTTTTCTGGCTTGTCCTGGTCGAAAGTTTAAAATGATCTAGCTCAATTGCATTGGCATTGCCAATGTCTCGAACGCCACCCGTTGCCTTGAAGGCCTTTTTTACCGGCCTGATGAAGTTCTTCTTTTTGAAGTCTTTTAACAGCGACTGAAGCGCCTTCATTTTTTTGATGGCGATCCTAAACCGGTGAATGCTTTCTTCGTCAGTGGAATGGGCGATAGCCTTCAGTTGGTCTATTGCCTCCCTTTCAAGTTTCCTGATATATTTTTTTTGATGCTTTGCCGTAAGCATAAATGGTGATTGCGTCTACAAGCACAAATGTCAAATTTTATGCCTGATACCCCGTAATTTGAGCGGGATTTTTGGTCAAATAACACATTAAGCAGTGCCGGGGAAGTTAAATCTGGTCATTTTGCTTGTTGTATCCTGTTAAAAGTCTTTAAAAAATGCCGACAGTGAATAATGTTTTATTTTCCAACTCCGTTTGTTTCAATCAAAATTGCCCTAGGCTACAGGACTTTTTATCATGCCAAAGAAAATTAAATTAAGCAAGACGCAATTTTTCGCAATAGTTTTAGTCATGGCGATTGGGCTCATAGTAATCCCAAGAATCATCTGACTTTCAACTTCCGTAAAATCTACAGGCATTTATTGGTTTAAAGGGCATACGTTGGAGACCCAAGGAATCAGCGCGCACCCGGTCATTCGTTTCAAAATCGGAAGCGACAGCCTATTTTTTGATGCCGAAACGGATTTAGACCTCAAATCAGGAACCCCTATACCAATCCGTTTTCAAACAAACGAACCAAAAGATGGAAAAATTGACACATTTTACGGGATCTGGATTGATACAATAATTTATTGCCTTTTCCCAGTGCTTATCGTCCTGGCTCTATATGCCACTCCTAAAAAATTTGATCCTATCGTTCCGCCCGATTCAGCAGTTATCATTGGCACACGTCCATTTATTCGGATAGTTCACCAGCCGGAAGACTCAATAAAAGCTTGAGTTTTGTTGTTTATTTGATGTCCGTCGAGTTTTTTGCCCACCATTTTTTTGGCCGGTCGTTAGGTCGAATCGAAAGGTTTCGGAATGATGCATGATGGGCATCATCCAGCACAATGGATGGCCGATAGTCCTTAACCTGAGCTGAAAGTGTGACGTTGGTCATTTGAATATTCCTTGCGTGGCGTATATAGATCCCCCATGCAGGAAGCTCTCCGAACATCGAAAATTCGGGATATGCCTCCGGCCGATCGGGCACCTTCTCGACTTCACCCAGGGGCAAATTGGCCCGAAAGACATTTCCGCCTCCGGGCGATTTAATATTGACGTTTTCAAAGGTAACATCATCGATCAAACTTCCGGGTAGTCCTGTGATAACAACGGCAGGCGAAATATTTCGCGGCTGATCTTCGACCGGCCCTTCGTAATCATAACCAGAATCCGGCTTTTCTGCAGGAATATCGACTGATACGTTCTTAATTCGCACGTTGTGCAGCCTTGCCTCCTTTCCAGGTATTCGTTCACCGATGCGCAGGAAGATTGCATTGCCAATTTTGGCAGCCTGCAGTGAATCGACTAGAACATCGTCGATAAAACCACCATCAACTGCTTCCAACGCAATGGCTGACCGATAGGTGTTGAACACCTTGTTGTCGATTATGCGAATATGGCTAAATCCTCCCAATGATGCCGTTCCAAGCTTGATTGCGCTCGCGCTCGACCGGATAACATTATGTTCTATCCAGACTTGGTTGCATTGTTTGGCGGGATCGTGGGACTTGAGGCAAATCCCATCGTCAGCAGCATCAATAAAACAGTGACTAACGTGTACGCTGTCGCAATCCACGATATCCAGACCGTCGTTATTCCAGTATGCTTTGCTGTCAACAGTAATGCTATCCAGGCTGACATCTGAGCATTGGTCATAGGTTTCAACCCAGGAAGCCGCATTCCGAAGAGTAACATTCCGGAGACGGACCTGCCGGCATGATCGAAAATCAATCAACATTGGCCTGATCGATTCCGAAGGCCGATCATTCCTAAGTGGATCCTCCACAATGCCCGCATGGATCAGGGCTAAAAGGTTCTGGGCGACCTCTCTCCCTCTTCCGTCGATTATCCCATTACCAGAGATTGAAATTTTTTGTTGGTTTGTGGCAAGGATCAGCGCAGTAAACAACTCTTTATCGTAGTCCAGGGGATTTGTCGATCCTACCATGACGGCCCCTTCACTCAAAACCAGCCCCACGCCGGATTTCAAATGAACCGAGCCCGTCAGATATCGACCAACACTGAAAACCAGATTGCCTCCCCCTTTGTTGCTGATATAATCGATGGCAAACTGTATTGAGCGCGTATTCAGGGTTATACCGTCCGACCGAATACCAAATAAAGACGCAGGAAAATCTCTTGCCATTGTTGGTAATGTCAAAAATACCAGGGGCCACAACGCATTAAATTTGCGATACATAGTGCTAAAATATGAGAACCGGTCCAATCAGCCCCATCGACTGAACTGGCTGGTCCTTTCTTTTTTCATTAGTCCAATATTGCGCGACGGGATTGTCCTTTAAAGTTTTGAGATAATTGCCCATAGTCGTTACTACCCTCACTTCGATTGTATTTTTACCAGGCTGAAATAGTTTTCTTAAATCAAATACCCTTTTTCCCCACCATTGAATGCCGGCAAGCACTCCATTGACTACCAACTCAGAAACACCCCAAACTTTCCCAAGGCTTAGCGTTGAGTATGCTTCTCCCGGACGCAATTCCAGGTCGGCGCGATAAATTACTGTTCCGCAGAACCCTGAGAAATCGGGAATTTCCTTGATGTCTTTTAATACATCCATGCTCTTCAATCGAACCGACCCGTCAATGTGTCGCCACTCAGCAGTCCAATTGCCCACATCTCTGGGCTTTTTTGGAACTGGATTCTGGGGAGCATGGATTCTTCCCCTTCTTGTCGAATCAAAAACTAAAATCCTGGAGCTCGCCGGCCCAAGGTCGAGTATCAGGTTGTTGTTGCTTAAGGGCAACTTTTCTCTCGTGCCGATTTCGGCGTCCCAAATCCAAGCCTGCTTCCTTCGTACCATGCTGTTATCAAAGGTGAGGCTAACTTTGAATTCTTTGTCGATGTGGGAATTAATAATGAAAAGGATTTCTTCAGCTCTTGTGGTATATCTCACCTGATTGATGAATGGATCCGGCTGATCAATTTTCACATAGGGCGCGATTTCGTAATCTTCCTGAATCTTTTTAAACCAACCAACAAAATCCTTCTCAGGCTTTGGCAACAAAATAAAACGGTTTGGCATTTTTTTCAAGCCCTCGATCAAATTCACGACCTGCTGGTCATTTTGCTGGTGCCCCCGTAGGCCCGGTGATTTGCTTGGGTATTTTCCGATACAAAAAATCCTGATTCCCGCATTCGCAAGATCGCGGAGTTTTTTAGCCGTTGCGATTTCAAGACTTTCCACTTCAATCAACAGTAGAAATTTATATTTTCTGCCCTTGTAAGCAAACTGCGTTTCCTGTGTATCGGCATCCTGGATCACTTTTTCTGACAAATAATCGCAGCCGGATCCGTTTTTATGGATAGCCTCCCAAATACATGTTTGATAATACGGATGAACACGTGTCGGGAACGGTTCGTTTTGCGCGCCATACATGCTCCACATGTCGGCGATTGGCGATAAAATGGCCACATCCGCAAACATGGTGCCCTGCTGTGTCAGCGCTGCAAGCCGCGATCTATAGTCGGTAAATAATTTCAAATAGGGCCACCAGGGATTGCGCTCGTTAAAAAAGCTTCCATATCGCACCCAGCCCGGGAATTCCGCGTCCTTTGGCGAGTAATTGAAGCCATGAAATATGGCATGTGTCACGCCAGAAATTGTGCTCTGATCCGAAGCAAGCTTCAAGATCTCCAACGTTTCAGTAAAGACATGTTCGGTATTTGTCAATTCCTCGCAACTGATCAGTCTTTTCCCTTCGAGATGAGCCGCCGATGTTACATACTTGTTGATCATCGAATACGCTCGGCCTTCTCTATAATCCAGGTCCCCCATAGCAACGCCAAGACCTTCCTTTATCCAGGTCTCGCATTCAGGGATATCAACCCCAAAACTTCCATCAAGCGGGTGGTACCCTCTGCCGTATGCCTGCATTCTGCAGAGTACGCCATGACTTTTGCACCATGTTATGAAGGGCTCTACAAAACGTTCGCGCAATAGTTCTGTTTTTGTCACTTCAAAGTCGTAACGTACGCAACAAAGCTTTTCCCTAAGGTCAGTCTCGGTCTCAACTCCATAATGCTCGTCAAAAACATTTCCCATCCCACCCGTCTTAAACAATACAAAAGGCAGATAAGGCAGGAGATCGTATCCTCGTCTCCGCTTGAATTCGTTCGCCATGTCTTGGCACCAGTTCGCACCCTCCAGTTCCATGCTGTCAGTGAAGAAAGAGCGGAGCTTCCCTGACATTGGCCCAATCGCAGCGGACATCTTCTCCAAGTATTTTCTGACCGCGTCGGCATTATAATGATTAAGAACAGGTCCGTCGGCACCTGGGGCGCCATTGATCACTTCCATGAACCCATTGATCGAAACCAGGGCATACAATACATGCGCCCCATCTTCCAACCTGAATCGCACTGATCCGTTATTCACGCTGCTTGTGATATCCTTTGCTCTGGCAAGATCAGCAAGCGGAGAGGGGACGATCCATAAGGAAACGAGTTCCATTGTCCTTCCTGAATAAGGTGAAGTAACTCCTGGATCAGCTTCATGGAACAATTCGTATACTGAAACTTCGTAATCGCCGGCGCTGTCGAATTTCTTTACTGCAATCGAAACCATCTGAGTGCGTTCATTTCCCTCAAGCCATTCGGCTCCAAACGGCCATCCCGATCCCACAATCAGGTCACAGATCAACCCAAGCGAGCTGGCCTGTTCGAGTGTATAATTCAATAGATCAACCCATTCGGGACTAAGCCATTTGACGGATCGCTTTCCCAAGTCTTTTGCGCGAAGAGGGAAGCGTATAGGGTTAATCTCAATGCCCCCTATGCCCGACTGTTTCAACAGTTGAAGTTCGCGAAGGATTTCGTCTTTCTCAACCTTATCACCGTTCCACCACCAGCGGACAAATGGCCGACAAGCCGTCGGCGGATCTTTAAAAAGCGTGTAAAGTTCTGCTTTGGGCGCGTTTTTCGTTTGGCTATATGCCTTAACGGAAACACCCAGGCCGAGCCCCGTGGTTACAAGGGTTCCGTGGATTAAGAACTCTCTTCTTTTCAAATCAATGCATTTAGTATTTTCGGTCCGTCAGTCGCCATAAATCAGCGGATTCTGTTCGTCGTTGTTTAAAAGGTCGCCGACCTTCAGGGTTTTCAGGTAGGAATCCGGAAGAATATTCGGCTCCCCGTTGAATTTATTGCCTTCAGGCATGAAAGCGCAGGTCATCGCTCTTCTCCAGCCGTTCGTCATGTTGGCGCCCGCGCCATGCACTGTAAGACCGTTATGAAATGAACAACTGCCTGCCCGCATGGGAGCTGCAACTGATTTTGAATTGAACAATTGCGGATAAGTTTCGAATATACCGTCCATATTTTTACCGATGGCAATCCGATCAAAGCCGGTAGTCTTCTGGGAACCTGCAATGAAATATAAACATCCATTCTCGAGCGTGGCGTCATCCAGCGCGAGCCAGATTGAAATGGCCTTCCTGTCGCTAAAGGACCAAAATGGCGTATCAAGATGCCACGCAGTCGGATTTGCCCAGGGCCTTTTAAACAACGCCTGGTCATGCCAGATCCTGATGCCCCCAGCGCCTGACAGTCGCGCAGCCATGCGGCCGATACGCCGATCGGTCATCAGTCTTTTCATTTGAGAATCAGTTTGCCAAAGGTTTAGAAGCTGATCGAAGACTTTCCCGTAATAATCTGCATCCTCGTTAATACCATCATCTCCGCCTACTAAAATATTCTTGCCCGGTATCTTGATGCCCGCTCTTTGTTTAACAGCCTGCATAACAGCATCGCGCCAGTTGGCCAGCTCTTCGGAGTAAAGAAAATCTTCGATTATCACGAAACCATTAGACTGGTAAGATGCAATTTGTTCGTCAGAAAGTTGATCTTTCATCTGGCATTTAGTTTAGCCACCTCAAAACTACTTCAACTTTGCTACGGTTCAATAATCGAAATAAATTCCGCAGTCCGGCAAAAGTATAATGTGCCAGCCATGGTCGTAATTTTTACTTTGACGATCGCTTAAAAATTGCTCTATTCAGAGACAAAGCAATTTTCCTTCACTGCTAAATCGACCATTTATGAAATTATCAACTTAGGCCATGGTTACGGCGATTCTGGCCGGGTTTTACTGGATTGCACTTTTGATATTCCCTGTGAAATCTGTTGCTTCCTACGGCATTACCCTGGATGCGTGTACAACGGTAGTCGTAAGATTATTTGACCCAGCAATCGGCGGATATGCATCATTTTTTGGTTAAGCCGGAACATACCTGCTTCAGAAAAATACAGCAACATTCTTT